>NZ_JAMXAX010000135.1 GCF_023913775.1 Acidovorax facilis | reverse complement strand
AAGTGTACGACGGCCGTTGAGCGGGCCTAACTTGGCGTATTTCGGTCGATCAGCAAGGCTGCAAGCCGCGCCCGGAAAGGGTTCGCGCGGAAAACGCACCAATTTGCACGAAAAGTACGATCACCCCCATTTCCAGACACAAAAAAGCCCGCGTCAGCGGGCATGGGCATGGAGGAAGCATTCGCTCAGCCACCAGGCGAAACGGCTTGACCGGCATCGGTCGGGGCTTGCATTGAAATAAAGTTTTGCATCAACTCCAAGCAATACGCATCTGTAATTACCCCTTGCTTGGCCGCTTTAGAAAAAACATCAATGAACGCCAGATGCAGTGGAGATAGGCCGGCATGACTCGTGGACGGGAGCATCACGGGAATGGGCTCCACGGGCACCTTCATATTCACATGGTCCATGGCACCTTCGGGAAGGCCCAAGGCGGTTTCGACTTTGCGGCAAAAACTCCGACCCACTTGGGCTCGGAGAGTCATGTACTGACTCACCGCACCAGCACTCAGACCCACCATATCCGCCAACTCGGCCTGGGTAAGATTTCTCTGCTCAAGAATGGCCCGAAGGTTGGCGAGACGGACATCGGCGAGCTGCTTGTCGTAGGAGTTCAGATTCATGCGAAAAATATATCCGCACCTAAACAGTAAGTAAAGGGCAAGATTTAGTTTTCAGCTGGCCAGCGAGTGTCACCGGACACCAACGCCTGAAGATGTGTTCACTGGGAGCACCCACGCTGCGAGAAAGCTTCGTCTGATACCCCTTGCGGGGCTCAAAGACGCATGAACCAGCATGCCCCCAAGGGATCCCTCAGGGGAGCCCCCAGCGGCCCAATAGGACGCTGCTGCCAGCCCTGCGCCTGCACTGAGGCCATCAACTGAGCGTTGTAGACGTTCTCCATCTCGATATGGCTCAGCGGGGGCTCCAGAGTCTTCAGCCGCGCCAACAGAGCCCCCAAAAACCCCTTGCCCCGAAACTGCTTGGCCATGGTCACGTCTGCAATCACCAGCCCGTGCCCCGCAAGCTGATCGGGGACCCAGGTAAGGGAGTAGCGCGCTCTGACGGCGTTCGGGGCCATGCAGCGGTAGTACATCGCCAGATGTCCATCCAGAAAGTGCCGGGAGCGCATCGGGAAGGCGCCCTCCCCTGTCTGGGAAAACGTCTCCTGGATCTCTCCGACCACCCGCTCGACGAGCTGCTCGCGCCAGGCCTGAAGATCAGCTTCGCAAGCGAGAGTCATACTGCCAGCGGCGTTCTTTGAAGGCCTTGATGGAGCCCCTGGCCATCGCGGGATGACGGGGGTTGATCAGGACGTTGTACTCCTCAGGAACGATGGCCGAAGGCACCTGCAGCAGCGCCGAAGCGCCAGACCGCAGCCATTGGTCGCCGAAATCCAGCGTCACCATGCCCGGGGGCACCACGTCCCAGCCCACCGGCAGCGAGGCGCGGTCAGCAACGATGCGCTTCTTCCAGACATCCTTGGTGACCTCAATCCGCACCAGGATGCGGTTCAAGGGCAGAAGCGCAGCATTGAAGTGCACCAGTGTCTCCATGGCGGCCAGGGACACGTTGGAGGCCGTATAGAGCACCGGAGTGCCGGGTCGATTCCATCGCCCACCGGAGATTTCTGCGCCCTTGCCGCTGAGGCTGTCTGCCGTGAATGTGGATTCGTCGGCCGCTATACGCCAAAGATTCACCGTCATGCATAGGCCCCGCTGCGGATCTGGTCCAGCAGCTGGGAAACCAATGCCTGGCCCACCGCCGTATCCATGTACTCGGAAGGCTTGCGCCCGCCCAGGGCGGGGAGCCCCTGCTCCATCCAGTTGGCCAGCCATGCAGCCGCATCAAACCCTTCCGGGTTGCCCGCCTCGTTCACCATGGTCTGCACCTGGCCGATGAGGCGGGACATGCCGATGACTTTTTCGGAATCGTCGGTCGAGAGGAGTTCAGAGCTTGCGGTCTTCTTCCTCACCGTCGATGCGGCGAGACCCAGGCGCTCCGCCATGCCTTCCTTGGGTATGCCCATTTCGCTCGACAGTACGCTGAGCATCTTTGGTGAGACGCCCGTCTTGATGGCTTCCACAAGCGAGTACATGGAAGAGGCATAAACCTCCTGGAAATCCAGCAAATGACTCTTGTGCGCATCAATGAACGAGCTGTTCGCCTTGAGCAACTCCTCAAGTTGATCCTCTGAGCGAAACGTTGGAAGTGAAATCTTGAGAATTACGCCTTCCAACAAGGCGGAGGTCTTTATGACGACATCGGCCTGATTCAGCAACCCACTAAGAGATGCGTTCTTTTCTTTAAGGACTGCCAGTGCATGCGTTTTCAGCTTCGAAGACTCTCCTGAGGCCTCGGGTGTTGCCTTCTTGGATTTTCCATGCGCGGAGGGGTGCAGAGTTGCCATAGATCGCTCCTTTTAGCGAATAGTAACGCTCATTTGAGCGAAAGGGTTTTCAGCGTAGGTTCGCCCAGGACAGCTATCACAGCCCAAAGACCACCCGCCTGCGCTGCGCCTCCTCGGCAACCTTCTGCCGCACGATGGCTTCCACCTGCGCCCAGGCCTCATCGCGGGTCCTCAGAGCCCCAAATGCCCTTTTCACTTTGCGCTGCTTGGCCTGGCCATCCACCGTCTCCATCCAGCAGCCCAGAATGGTTTTGGTATTTCGGTCCATGACCTCCGAAATGGAAAGCAGGCTCTCGCCTTCGTTGACTCTGCGATGGGAACTGCGCACCCGCGCGTAAACGTCAATCCCTGCCCGCTCGTAGGCCTCGTCCCGGTGGTACTGGGCCTGTATCAGTGCGGCCTCGGGCCCACCGTAGTCGCCCATCGGGAAATAGGTAATCCCGCCGCCGCAGAAGAACGGCAGCTGAACGCGCCAGGCGGCCCAGGTGCTGTGCCAGTCGATGTTCTTGAAGCTGGGATCTGGGGGCTTGTCCCCGGTGGTCGCAATCCGTTCGCGCAGGGCCAGAAGAGCCGCACGGTCGAACGCCCCAAGCAGACGACGATGTTCCACGCTGACTTTCAAGCGTTTTCAGTCCTCAGATCGGCGAGGATGGCACGGCGCTCCGCTTCAGCCGCCTGCAGATCGATGCCGAAATGCTGGGCCAGCAGCTCCTCGGTGGGGGTGCCGACTGGATGGAACAAGGTGCCACGGAGCCCCCCGGCAGAGCTGCAGATGGTCATTCCTTTCGAACTCAGCCAGTCGATGAACTCACCGATCACTTGCGACTGCTCCTGGACCGCCAGCATCTTGGCCAATACGGACTGTGGATGATCTGGGGCTGACATGGACCTCTCCTGTGGTGGTTGCTGGGCTCTCGGGGGCAAAAAAGCAAGGTGGAGTTGCAAGCTTGGCAAACAACCCACAGAACCGGTATGGATGATGAGACGCAGATGTGGGTTGCAGGATCAATGATGATCTTGACTCTCGTGCTCCTCGGCCTGTACTACTTGTACCTGTCGCATCTTGAGAAAACTCAGGGGAACTCTGGCGTTTGAATGTGGGATGGTCATTGATTTTGTAGTCGATAAACGCATGGCGCCTCCCTGAGCGGCACCAAAACGTCCATCGACATCCCGTAGACCTAGCCCAAAGGATTGGGGCTCAGCCCTCGGTCATGGAGAACCCCGGCTCATCCTCGCCTTCTCCAACAGTTCGCCAAGACCCACCGGTTTCTTTCGCGGGACTTGCTCGCCAACGATGAGATAGTGCCCATCAGCGCGCAACTGCTGCAGAGCCTTCTCCTCTGAGCGCCACTTGAAGATGCGCTGTCGCTTGGATTCCAAGAGATCTACCGCCCGCTCAATCCGCACAAGGTCCTGAACGCAGGTGAACACGTCTCTCGCATCCAGTCGCCCTGCCATCAACTGCGCCCCAAGCAATAGTGAACGTCCGCCTACGGCTGCGCCATCAGCAGATTCAGGATCCACGGAGCTGGCGCAGAACGCGGAATACACGAGTATCCCTGCGATGGCCGACATGTCTAAAAGCCCCTTTACGGATTTGGACCACACGATGCCCACCGTCAGATCTTCGTAGGCATGCAACTCCGGCACTTCTTCTTTGACCTCCCGGCCTCGGATCTTCAGAGCGTACCGTTCTGACGCATCCTCAATGAAGGCTTCATCGTCAAGGTACTGATCCAACGCTTTCGCCGGGGCGAGTCTCAGCGCGGCTTGAATGACCGCATCGTTTGACCACGTGGCGGCAGCTTCGTCTGATTGGCGGTAGAGGTCCTGCAGGACCGCCGCCGTGGCGCTGCGCAAGGCCTCGACGCCCGCTGGAAAGACATCACGCCCGGGGGCTCCTGGCCAGTTATCCAGCACAGCACGAATCCGTTTATCCGACGAAAGCCAGGCGGGAATCCGCTCCGGGCTCAGGAACATATGCTGCTGGTGCCGGATGTAGAGCTGGCCCTGTTCTACGAACAGGCCACCCTCGCCGGCGTCCAGCACCGCGTGCTTTTCCCAGTAGGCGACAGCGCAGAGGGGCTGCAGCGTGTCTTTCGGAAGCGAAGCCAGTCGATCGGCGTCCGCGCCGATATCGAAGCCCTGGAAGCTGTACGACGGCAGGAACCCGTTGATGTGGATTGCCCCCCCAGGAACACTTGGGACGTTAACCTGTTGGCCGCACATGAGGTCAGCCAGCGCCTCGAAGATATCGTCGCTCTGCGCGTCGTACACCACGGGGATGATGCCGCCCAGCGCCCAGTTCTCGATAACGCGGCCGATGACGCGGTTCTCCCCATTCATAAGCCAATGGACGGCAAGTCCTATGGGTAGGCGCTTGTCCCTTTTGATGGTCTGGGCCAGTGGCGCGAACGCTTGAGGTAGAAGCTCCCTCATCACAAAGGCCCGGAAAACATCCGCCTCTGGCTGGAGCCCCATGTAGCCCTCCTCCATCACCAGGTCATCCTGGAAGTCAGCGGGCAAGCTGTTGACCAACGCAGTCAACTGACCCCAAGAGAACGCTCGCTTGTCGGGGAGCACGGCAAAACTGTAGGGCGGGGCTCCGCAGTCGAGCAGTTCGGGCGTGCGCGGGTGCCAATCGGGTCCGAAAAAGGTACCCGACTCGTCAAGAAACAGCATGGGTCCAGAGGCCAGAGCAGACTTTTGTGACTCCTCGAATTTCGCCTCGGGTGTGGACGCATCGACCTCCAGCATGGACAGGCGCAGGCCTTGGGTGGCCTCGCGTGCATCCGCCAACGGCATCGGCGCCAGGCGCGATAGCTTCCAGGCCACGCTGTCGGTGATCTGCTCGCGTGTTGCGGCCTTGGGGGGCGATAGGAGATGCGCCTTGACCGCCTGTTGGAGGTCATGCAGTGAGCGGTAGCCAAGCAGGTGGGCAAGTTTGCCCTGGGCCTGCATGAGGCTCAGCTTGCCATGCGGCCAGGCTTTGGCCAGTGATTTGGAGATAGCAGAAAAGCGGCCCGAGTTGAGGTCCGCCTGTGAGACAGCGATACGCATGATTCCTTCTTTCCGGTGGCGACGGAAAAACAATCGGGGGCTGGCTTGCCGGGGGTGCGCCACCTTGAAAAACGGAGTTGCGTTCAACAGTCGGGGTGCGTGGTCTCTGACGTAGCCTTTACCAATGCCAGCGGTGCGGATGAGACCAATCCGTGCGCTGATCTTGCCATAGATGGAAATGGAATGGAAGGACAAACGCCCACGGGCAGGCCGCCCCCGACCAGAGCAAATCTGGGTTTGTTGTCGTTGGTACCTGTTCCGCAAAATAGGCCCGCACCAAAGAGCCACTGAAGGGGAACAATGCAGCGGCTCCTGTACCACGCACCAGACAATCCGAACCAAGAATCGCCCTTTGATCGCGCGATCGTGCAGGTTGTCCAGGGCCAGGTGCAACGGCAGGATCGCCTGCCCAGGACCCTACGTTAGCTACGAACAAAGGCCAGCAACAACTTATAGTCGTTTCTATCGGCTGCTCTGAGCGCGGCCAAATACTGCCCTCTGGCCTCGGTACCGGACACCAAGTCAGCTCCCTTGCCCCAGGTAAAAGGGGGCTCTCCCATGCTGGCCAAGAGCGCATCGGCCATCATCCGAGCGTGTCGGCCGTTGCCATTCGGGAATGGGTGGATCCAGACGAGATCACGATGAAAGCGGGCAGCGATCTCATCAGGTGGGAACGTCTTGTTATCAATCCACCAACGGGTGTTCTCAAACAGATTTTTGAGTTTGACTGCCACCTGCGTCCAGTCACAGCCGATGTTCTTGTCTGAGCGGCGGAACGTACCTGCCCATTTCCAGGTATCTTTAAACATCTGCTTGTGCAGGTCACGGCAGAACCCCTCGCTCAGCACTTCCGGATCGCGTGTGCGTTGAAGCCAGCGCACTGCCTTGAGAATGTTGGTCTGCTCCCAGTCATTCAACTGGGCTTGCGTCGTTAGGTGCCCTGCCTTCAGGCCCGCTTTTTCATCAGGGTCCAGAGGTGTCTGTCCATCCTGCTCTTCCAGATCTAACGCCATAGGGCAGACCACCGCTCACGAAGCAGCTCAGCCGCCCTGCTGTCAATCTGCCTGCGCACTCTGTCGTCGCCGGGTCTTTGGCCTTCCAGAGCCATGGTATGCGTCACAGCCCCTATCTCCTTCACGGCCAGTTCGCGGGCTCGCTGCTGAACCACCTCGGAAATTGGTTGCCTGGGAACCAACGCGTAGACAAGATCGCAGTCGAGCCCGTCAGCCAGCTTTCGCAGCTGTCCCAAGGTGATGCGGTCTTCGGCCTCGGCCTTTTCGGATTTGTGCAGACTGGGGCCGGTAATGCCCAAACGCTGAGCTTGTTGGCGCTCGGTGCGCCCCAAGGCTTCCCTGATGCTTTTGAGCCAGCCCTGACTGGGGCGCTCACGCTTGCGAAGCGCCTTGTAGGGGTCAAGACTCTTATCCAAGTGCTCCATGCGGAGCTGATTCAATTCATGCGACATGGCTTCCTCATGGGTTAGCAAAATAGCCTAGTGCGCTAACTCAAGCTGAAGCAGATTGTATTCAACCGCTTCATCAAAGGCAACCGCACTAGTAGTTATTGCTTCACTATAAAGAAGCATCGCAGAAGTTGCCGCTTCACCATAATGAAGCTGAGCTTCGGGTTTCACCTGCTTGTGGGGCAACAGAATGGGCTTTGGGCAGCGCCGTGGCTGCCGCCCTCCCAAGGGCAAGCAGGCACATCCAGAAATCGTCGCAAGTTAACGTCACGCTTTAGCTTGCTTTTCGCCCCTACTTGGGGGCTATCGGGTGGAGAGAATCCAATCCCAGAAGTGGCTACTGTATGCGGGTACGAGCCACTACACCATCCGCCAGGCACTCAAACAGCGCGTTCACATGCAACAAAACCTCCCCCTTCAGGGCATCCGAGTTGTCGACCTCAGCCGCATCCTCTCCGGCCCCTACTGCGCCATGCTGTTGGCTGACATGGGCGCCCAGGTGTTGAAGGTGGAGTCACCGCAAAGCCCTGATCAGGCGCGCACATGGGGGCCTCCGTTTCACCGCGAGCAGGTGGCTCCGCACTTCCTTGCGGCCAATCGCGGCAAGAAGCTGCTGCACCTGGACTTGCAGGACCCCAACGATATCGAGCACATCCGGGAGTTGATCGCTCAGGCTGACGTGGTGGTCGAGAACTTCAAGGTGGGCTCGCTCAAGAAGCTGGGGCTGTGCAAGGACCAGCTCCTGCAGGACCACAAGCGCCTGATCTGGTGCTCGATCACCGGCTTTGGGGGCTCAGGCCCTTTCGCGCACCGTCCGGGGTATGACGCGATTGCCCAGGCCGCTTCTGGCTGGATGAGTCTCACGGGCAACGCTGATTGCGGCCCCATGAAGGCAGCACCACCGATCCTGGACCAGTCCACCGGTCTTTTCGCGGCACTGGGGATCTTGGCCAAGCTGCACCAGCGGCAAACGACAGGACGTGGCGGGCTGGTGGAGGCGAACCTGTTCTCGTCGGGATTCGCGCTCCTTGGCCCGTTCGCCCAGTCCACACTGCTCACCGGCCGCAGCCCGAAACTGGTCGGCAACGCCAACCCCTTCATCAGCCCGTTCGGCCGGTTCCTGTGCGATCAAGACTCGTATCTGATGCTCACCATCGGCTCCGACCAGCAGTTCACCACGCTGTGCAAGCTGCTTGGGGTGGATGAGCGCATCGCCCATGACTTCGCTGAGCACCACGTGCGCATTGACCGCGCGCAAGAGCTGAACAACATCCTGCAGGGCGCGTTCTCGCGCCTCACAGCTCAGGAGTGGGAGGAGATCTTGGGGTCAAGGGGTATCGCCTGCTCCAGCGTCAATTCAGTCGCGCAGGCGCTGGCCCATCCGCAAGTCGAACCGCTGGGGTTGGTCCAGAGGGATCGGCTGGGCCACCACCAGATTGCCTCCCCGGTTTTTCTGGATGGAGCCCCCCTATGGAGGGTCGGCAGGGATTCATGTAAAAAACCGCAGAAACGTGCTTAACCCATTGTCGCTATTGGGTTTTTTGACTCTTCGTAGTTGGGGGCACCTCAGAAAACGGAAAATAAAGCACGCTAAGGCATAGCTGACCTTGCCAGGCCTGCTTCGCCCTGTAGTGACGCGATCAACGGGCAGGAAACATTCCCCTTTCGTGCATGGCAGGCGCACACGAGTTCAGACAGCACGGTTTCCATGCGCGCCAAGTCGGCCATCTTCTCGCGCACGTCCTTGAGCTTGTGTTCGGCCAGGCTGCTGGCCTCCTCGCAGTGGGTGCCATCGTCGAGCCGCAACAGCTCGGCAATCTCGTCCAGACTGAACCCCAGCCGCTGTGCCGATTTCACGAATTTCACCCGAACCACGTCCGCCTCCCCATAGCGGCGGATGCTGCCGTAAGGCTTGTCCGGTTCCGGCAACAGGCCCTTGCGCTGATAGAAGCGGATTGTCTCCACGTTGACCCCGGCCGCCTTGGCAAAAACGCCAATGGTCAGGTTTTCCAAATTATTTTCCATATCGCTTGACTCCGTACATGAGTACGGAAGTAAGGTTACGCTATCCAATCCAAATTCAAAAGGGCCAACGTATGTCTGAACCACAAAACGGGCGCGGTGCGCTCTTCGCCGGCGGGCTGGCCGCCATTCTTGCATCGACCTGCTGCCTGGGGCCGCTAGTACTGGTCGCCCTGGGCTTCTCCGGTGCTTGGATCGGCAACCTGACGGTGCTGGAACCCTATCGACCGTTGTTCATCGGCGCGGCGCTAGTGGCGCTGTTCTTCGCCTGGAAGCGGATTTACCGGCCCGTGCAGGCATGCAAGCCAGGTGAGGTCTGCGCGATTCCGCAGGTGCGCGCCACCTACAAGCTGATTTTCTGGATCGTGGCCGTGCTGGTCCTGGTCGCGCTTGGATTTCCCTATGTCGTTCCATTTTTCTATTAACCAGGAGTTCATCATGAAGAAACTGTTTGCCTCCCTTGCCCTCGCCGCCGCTGTTGCCCCGGTGTGGGCCGCTACCCAGACCGTCACGCTAGCGGTTCCCGGCATGACTTGCGCCGCCTGCCCGATCACAGTCAAGAAAGCGCTCTCCAAGGTCGAAGGCGTGAGCAAGGTCGATGTGGGCTTCGAGAAGCGCGAGGCCGTCGTCACTTTTGACGACACCAAGGCCAGCGTACAGAAGCTGACCAAGGCCACCGCAGACGCCGGCTATCCGTCCAGCGTCAAGCAGTGAGCCAGCAAGCCAACGACAACAGCGAGAGCCGCTTCATGGGACTGATGACACGCATTGCCGATAAAACCGGCGCGCTCGGCAGCGTCGTTTCCGCGATGGGCTGCGCCGCCTGCTTTCCAGCCCTCGCCAGCTTCGGCGCGGCCATCGGGCTGGGCTTCTTGAGCCAGTACGAGGGACTGTTCATCAGCCGCCTGCTGCCGCTGTTTGCCGCGCTGGCCTTCCTGGCGAACGCGCTGGGTTGGTTCAGTCATCGGCAATGGCTGCGCAGTCTGCTCGGCATGATCGGCCCGGCCATCGTGTTTGCGGCCACGGTCTGGCTGCTCGGCAACTGGTGGACGGCGAACCTGATGTACGTCGGCCTGGCCTTGATGATTGGGGTGTCGATCTGGGACTTCGTGTCGCCGGCGCATCGCCGTTGCGGACCGGACGGCTGCGAACTCCCCGCCAAGCGCTTGTGAAAGACGGCTGACCGTGCGACACGGCGGCCCACACGAATAAGGAACGATGGTATGAGCACTCTCAAAATCACCGGCATGACTTGCGACTCGTGCGCAGTGCATGTCAAGGACGCCCTGGAGAAAGTGCCCGGCGTGCAATCAGCGGATGTCTCCTACGCCAAGGGCAGCGCCAAGCTCGCCATTGAGGTCGGCACGTCACCCGACGCGCTGACGGCCGCTGTAGCTGGACTCGGTTATCGGGCCACGCTGGCCGATGCCCCCTCAGTTTCGACGCCGGGCGGATTGCTCGACAAGATGCGCGATCTGCTGGGCAGAAACGACAAGACGGGTAGCAGCGGCGCATTGCATATCGCCGTCATCGGCAGCGGCGGGGCCGCGATGGCAGCGGCGCTGAAGGCCGTCGAGCAAGGCGCACGTGTCACGCTGATCGAGCGCGGCACCATCGGCGGCACCTGCGTCAATGTCGGTTGTGTGCCGTCCAAGATCATGATCCGCGCCGCCCATATCGCCCATCTGCGCCGGGAAAGCCCGTTCGATGGCGGCATCGCCGCTACCACGCCGACCATCCAGCGCACGGCGCTGCTGGCCCAGCAGCAGGCCCGCGTCGATGAACTGCGCCACGCCAAGTACGAAGGCATCTTGGAGGGCAATCCGGCGATCACTGTGCTGCACGGCTCCGCCCGCTTTAAGGACAATCGCAACCTGATCGTGCAACTCAACGACGGCGGCGAGCGCGTGGTGGCATTCGACCGCTGCCTGATCGCCACCGGCGCGAGCCCGGCCGTGCCGTCGATTCCCGGCCTGAAAGACACTCCGTACTGGACTTCCACTGAAGCGCTGGTCAGCGAGACGATTCCTAAGCGCCTGGCCGTGATTGGCTCATCAGTGGTGGCGCTGGAGCTGGCGCAGGCGTTCGCCCGACTCGGAGCGAAGGTGACGATCCTGGCTCGCAGCACGCTGTTCTTCCGCGAAGACCCAGCTATAGGCGAAGCCGTCACGGCCGCATTCCGCATGGAGGGCATCGAGGTGAGGGAACACACCCAGGCCAGCCAGGTCGCGTATATCAATGGTGAAGGGGACGGCGAATTCGTGCTCACCACGGCGCACGGCGAACTGCGCGCCGACAAGCTGCTGGTCGCCACCGGCCGCGCGCCCAACACACGCAAGCTGGCACTGGATGCGACGGGCGTCACGCTCACCCCGCAAGGCGCTATCGTCATCGACCCCGGCATGCGTACAAGCGTGGAACACATCTACGCCGCAGGCGACTGCACCGACCAGCCGCAGTTCGTCTATGTGGCGGCAGCGGCCGGCACTCGCGCCGCGATCAACATGACCGGCGGTGACGCGGCCCTGAACCTGACCGCGATGCCGGCCGTGGTGTTCACCGACCCGCAAGTGGCGACCGTAGGCTACAGCGAGGCGGAAGCGCACCATGACGGCATCAAAACTGATAGTCGCACGCTAACGCTGGACAACGTGCCGCGCGCGCTCGCCAACTTCGACACGCGCGGCTTCATCAAACTGGTGGTTGAAGAAGGCAGCGGACGACTGATCGGCGTGCAGGCAGTGGCCCCGGAAGCGGGCGAACTGATCCAGACGGCCGCACTGGCGATTCGCAACCGGATGACGGTGCAGGAACTGGCCGACCAGTTGTTCCCCTACCTGACGATGGTCGAAGGGTTGAAGCTCGCGGCGCAGACCTTCAACAAGGATGTGAAGCAGCTTTCCTGCTGCGCCGGGTGAGGACAAGGAGGTGTGCGATGAGCGCCTACACGGTATCGCAACTGGCCCATAACGCTGGGGTGAGCGTACATATCGTGCGCGACTACCTGGTGCGCGGCTTGTTACGGCCGGTGGCCTGCACCACGGGCGGCTACGGCGTGTTCGACGATGCGGCCTTGCAACGGCTGTGCTTCGTGCGCGCGGCCTTCGAGGCGGGTATCGGCCTGGATGCCCTGGCGCGGCTGTGCCGTGCGCTCGACGCAGCGGACGGCGCACAAGCCGCAGCGCAGCTTGCCGTGCTGCGCCAGTTGGTCGAGCGGCGGCGCGCGGCGTTGGCCCATCTGGACGCGCAACTGGCCTCCATGCCAGCCGAGCGGGCGCACGAGGAGGCATTGCCGTGAACGCCCCTGACAAACTGCCGCCCGAGACGCGCCAACCCGTTTCCGGCTACCTGTGGGGTGCGCTGGCCGTGTTGACCTGCCCCTGCCATCTGCCGATTCTCGCCGCCGTGCTGGCCGGGACGACCGCCGGTGCCTTCCTTGGCGAGCATTGGGGTGTTGCCGCGCTCGCGCTGACCGGCTTGTTCGTTCTGGCCGTAACGCGGCTGCTGCGCGCCTTCCGGGGCGGATCATGACGAGTTCGCAGCCCGCCGGATGGACGGCGGCCGAGTTGGCGCAGGCGGCGGCGCGCGGACAGCTTGACCTGCATTACCAGCCGCTGGTCGATCTGCGCGATCACCGGATCGCTGGCGCGGAAGCGTTGATGCGCTGGCGGCATCCGAGGCTTGGCCTGTTGCCGCCCGGCCAGTTCCTGCCGCTGGCCGAGTCGTTCGGCCTGATGCCGGAAATAGGCGCGTGGGTGCTGGGCGAGGCCTGTCGCCAGATGCACAAGTGGCAAGGACCGGCATGGCAACCGTTCCGTCTTGCCGTCAATGTGTCCGCCAGCCAGGTTGGGCCAACGTTCGACGACGAGGTAAAGCGGGTGCTGGCCGATATGGCCCTGCCCGCCGAGCTTCTGGAGATCGAACTGACCGAATCGGTCGCATTCGGCAATCCAGCCCTGTTCGCCAGTTTCGACGCCTTGCGCGCCATCGGCGTGCGCTTCGCCGCCGACGACTTCGGCACCGGCTATTCCTGCCTGCAACATCTGAAATGCTGCCCCATCACCACATTGAAAATCGACCAATCCTTTGTCGCCAGGCTCCCGGATGATGCCCGTGACCAAACTATCGTGCGGGCGGTGATCCAGCTCGCGCACGGGCTGGGCATGGAGGTGGTAGCCGAGGGTGTGGAAACACCCGACTGCCTTGCGTGGTTGCGGCAGGCGGGTTGCGACACGGTGCAGGGTTTCCTGTTCGCCAGGCCGATGCCGGCGGCGGCCTTCGTCGGCTTCGTCAACCAATGGAGGAACACCACCATGAACGCCAATGAACCGAGCACCAGTTGCTGCGTGTGCTGCAAGGAAATCCCGCTCGATGCCGCCTTCACGCCGGAAGGGGCCGAGTACGTGGAGCATTTCTGCGGGCTGGAGTGCTATCAGCGCTTCCAGGCGCGGGCCAGCACTGCGACCGAAACCAGCGTCAAACCGGACGCTTGTGATTCGCCGCCGTCAGGTTGAGGCATACCCTAACCTGATGTCAGATGCCATGTGTAAATTGCGTCAGGATAGGATTGAATTTTGAATTTATTGACATATCTCGTTGAAGGTCATAGAGTCTTCCCTGACATTTTGCAGGGAATTCCATGACTGGACAGCGCATTGGGTATATCAGGGTCAGCACCTTCGACCAGAACCCGGAACGGCAACTGGAAGGCGTCAAGGTTGATCGCGCTTTTAGCGACAAGGCATCCGGCAAGGATGTCAAGCGTCCGCAACTGGAAGCGCTGATAAGCTTCGCCCGCACCGGCGACACCGTGGTGGTGCATAGCATGGATCGCCTGGCGCGCAATCTCGATGATTTGCGCCGGATCGTGCAAACGCTGACACAACGCGGCGTGCATATCGAATTCGTCAAGGAACACCTCAGTTTTACTGGCGAAGACTCTCCGATGGCGAACCTGATGCTCTCGGTGATGGGCGCGTTCGCCGAGTTCGAGCGCGCCCTGATCCGCGAGCGTCAGCGCGAGGGTATTGCGCTCGCCAAGCAACGCGGGGCTTACCGTGGCAGGAAGAAATCCCTGTCGTCTGAGCGTATTGCCGAACTGCGCCAACGTGTCGAGGCTGGCGAGCAAAAGACCAAGCTTGCTCGTGAATTCGGAATCAGTCGCGAAACCCTGTATCAATACTTGAGAACGGATCAGTAAATATGCCACGTCGTTCCATCCTGTCCGCCGCCGAGCGGGAAAGCCTGCTGGCGTTGCCGGACTCCAAGGACGACCTGATCCGACATTACACATTCAACGATACCGACCTCTCGATCATCCGACAGCGGCGCGGGCCAGCCAATCGGCTGGGCTTCGCGGTGCAGCTCTGTTACCTGCGCTTTCCCGGCGTCATCCTGGGCGTCGATGAACTACCGTTCCCGCCCTTGTTGAAGCTGGTCGCCGACCAGCTCAAGGTCGGCGTCGAAAGCTGGAACGAGTACGGCCAGCGGGAGCAGACCCGGCGCGAGCACCTGAGCGAGCTGCAAACCGTGTTCGGTTTCCGGCCCTTCACCATGAGCCATTACCGGCAGGCCGTCCAGATGCTGACCGAGCTGGCGATGCAAACCGACAAAGGCATCGTGCTGGCCAGCGCCTTGATCGGGCACCTGCGGCGGCAGTCGGTCATTCTGCCCGCCCTCAACGCCGTCGAGCGGGCGAGTGCCGAGGCGATCACCCGTGCTAACCGGCGCATCTACGACGCCTTGGCCGAACCACTGGCGGACGCGCATCGCCGCCGCCTCGACGATCTGCTCAAGCGCCGGGACAACGGCAAGACGACCTGGTTGGCTTGGTTGCGCCAGTCTCCGGCCAAGCCAAATTCGCGGCATATGCTGGAACACATCGAACGCCTCAAGGCATGGCAGGCACTCGATCTGCCTACCGGCATCGAGCGGCTGGTTCACCAGAACCGCCTGCTCAAGATTGCCCGCGAGGGCGGCCAGATGACACCCGCCGACCTGGCCAAATTGGGGTGTTCGTCCTTTTGATGCGGATTGACACGCCAGCGCCAAAATACTCTTTATAAAACAACAAGTTAGATATTCGACATTTTTCGTCGAACTCGCCTTGAGTGCAGATTGACACGTTTGTTTT
>NZ_JAMXAX010000134.1 GCF_023913775.1 Acidovorax facilis | reverse complement strand
TGGGGGTGTGGAGTGCGGCTGTCATGGGCAGCATTGTCCCATCGGGTTATCAACTATTGTTTTGATAGCTGCTAGCGCTTATCCAATCAGCGCTAGCAGCCAAAAACACTCAAAATTCAGAGCAACACCGCGTCATTCGGCGGTGATGCCTGCCTTGCGCACCACGTCGCCAAACTTCACCAGGCGCTCTGCCATCATCTTTTCGAACGCGGCGGGCGGCATCTCTTCGGGCACGATCACGCCGCGCTCCTTGAGGTTCGTCACCATGGCGGGCGATGTGGCGACCTGGCGCACGGCTTTGTACAGCGTCTGCACCACCGCTTCAGGCGTACCCGCGGGCGCGGCCAGGCCCGTCCAGGAGGTGAGGTTCAGCTCGGGGTGACCGACCTCGGCCATGGTGGGCACATCGGGCAGCTGGGGCAGGCGCTGGTCGGCCGCTACGGCCAGAGCGCGCACCTTGCCCGCCTGGATGTGCGGCAGCATGATGACCAGGTTGTCGAGGATGAACTGCACCTCGTTGCCCAGCACGCCCGTGATCAGCGGCGTGCCCCCACGGTAGGGAATGTGCGTGGTGAACACGCCCGTGGAGACCTTGAGCATTTCCACGTTGAGCTGGCCCATGCTGCCCACGCCACCGCTGCCATAGTTGAGCTTGCCGGGGTTCTTCTTGGCGTAGTCGATGAACTCCTTGAAGGTCTTGAAAGGCAGGCTGCTGTGCACCACCAGGGCGTTGGGCTGGCGGCCCAGGATGGCGATGTTTTCAAAATCCTTGACGGGGTCGTAGCCGATCTTGGGCTGGGTGAGCGGGTTGGCCAGGTGGCTGCTTTGCGACGACACCACCAGGGTGTAGCCGTCGGCCTTGGAGCGCGCCACATACTGCGCGCCCACCGAGCCACCCGCGCCGGCGCGGTTTTCTACCACGATGGGCACGCCCAGCACGCGCGACAGCGGCTCGGAATACTGGCGCGCCATGATGTCCACCGACCCACCGGGTGGGAACGGCACCACGAGCGTGATCGGGCGCGAAGGGAACTTGTCTTGTGCCATGGCGGGCAGCGCGGCCAGGCCGGCAAGGCCCAGTCCGGTGGTCAGAAGGTGGCGGCGGGAAGGTGTGGTGTTCATGGCGGTCAAAGAACTCAAGAAACAGGTTGAAAAGATACGGAAAGAATCAAGGGTGTGACAGCACGGCCAGCGCCACGGCCTGCGCGCGCGGCACAAAGGTGGACAGCTCGCAGTACTCGCGTTCGGTGTGTGCATGTCCGCCCACCGGGCCCGTGGCACACAGCGTGGGCACACCCACAGACGCAGTCAGGCCGCTGTCGGCCGCACCGCCAGTGAACTCGCCTTGCACCTCAAAGCCCAGCGCGCGTGCACCTTGCTGGTACAGCGCCAGCAAGTCGTCCGGTGTGGGCTTCATGGGCATCGTGCGGCGCGTGGTGGTGATGCGGCCCTGGGTGCGGGGCACGGACTCTTCTTCGACGATGGCGCGCACGCGCCCCAGCAGTTGGTCGGGGTCGGTGTCGGCGGTGAAGCGCAGGTCCACCTCGGCGCGTGCGTGTGGCGCCACCATGTTGGGCACGATGCCGCCCTGCACCACGCCCACGTTGCAGGTGACGCCCGTGGCTGGGTCGGTCAGCGCATGCAGCGCCAAGGTCTTGCGGGCCAAGGCTTCGATGGCGCTGGCGCCAGCGGCGTGGTTGATGCCTGCATGCGCGGCCACGCCCTGCACCTCGAATTCCACCACCATCGAGCCCTTGCGGCTGGTGACCACGTTGCCGCTCACGCGGCCGGGCTCGGCGTTGAACACGGCACGCGCCCCCCGCACGCGGGCCATGATGAGGTCACGCGTGGCGGGCGAACCGATCTCTTCATCGCACGAGAAGAACAGGTGCAGCGGCGCCTGCAGGGCGCCACAGCGCGCAAAGGCCTCGGCCACAAACACGTTGAGCACCAGGCCGGACTTCATATCGGCCACGCCGGGGCCGTAGGCGCGCCCCGCTTCTTCGCGGTAAGGGCGCTTGGCCACGGTGCCATCGGGAAACACCGTGTCCATGTGCCCCATGAGGATGATGGGCGCGCCACCGGCTTCAGCGCCTTCCGGGTTGACCTGCGCATGCAGCAGCACGCCATAGCCGGGCACGGGCTCGAACTGCACGGGCACACCAGCCGCCTGCAGGCGCTCGGCCAGGGCATGGGCCACGGCCGTCACGCCCGCCTCATTGCGGCTGCCGCTCTCGATATTGACCACTTTTTGCAACAGGTCTTGCATGGACTGCTGCTGCCTGGCCAGCCAGTCCAGGACCTGCGCACGCACCGGCAGCAGACCTTCGTTCAGGGTATTGAGCATCGTTGTCCTTGGGCAAGCCCCAGGTAGGGGCAAAATTTGGGTCGCAGTGTTGCACGCGACCCGGGGTTCTGCAACGTATTTTGCACGAATGAGAATTTTATGAAATCATCATTGCACGAATCCAGCGCCTTGCTGACCGAGCGGCTGGCCCGCCAGGACGCCGACCTGACAGCCAGCGAACGGGCGCTGGCCGAGGCCCTGGGGCGCGACTACCCCCACGCCCTGCTGGAGTCCGCCACCGCCCTCGCTGCGCGCACTGGCACCAGTGCATCGACCGTGGTGCGGCTGTTTGCCAAGCTGGGCTACGGCAGCTATGCCGAGGCCCAGCGCGAGGCGCGGGCCGAGGTCACCGCCCTGCTGCAAACGGCCGGGCAGCGCGCACCCGTCACCATCGGCACCCGGCGCAGCCTGCAGCAGTGTGTGGACGACGCGCTGCTGCACGACCAGCACAACCTCACCACCACGCGCGACGGGCTGGACATGGCGGCCTTCGAGGCCATGGTGGCGCGCATTGCACAGGGCAAGGGACGCATCTTTGTGCTGGCGCAGATCAACAGCGCCCCAGTGGCCGCCTGGCTGGCGCTGCACCTGAACATGTGCCGCCCGGGCGTGCACGAACTGGGGGCTGGCGCGGTGGACGCCACCGACCAGCTGCTGTGGATCCAGCCCGAAGATGCCTTGCTGGTCTTCAGCATCCGCCGCTACGCCAGCGGGCCGGTGAAAGTGGCGCAGCGCTTTCGCGACGCGGGGGCCCAGGTGCTGGCCATCACCGACAGCGCCGCAGCGCCCTTGGCCGCGCTGTCCCACCACCGGCTGCAGGTGCGCACGTCCAACGCATCGCCGTTCGACTCGTACACCGCCGCGTTCTTCCTGTGCAATGCGCTGGTGTCGGCCGTGGCCCAGCTGCGGCACAAGGCGGTGTCCGAGGCACTGAAGCGGCGCGATGATCTGTGGACGGATTTCGAGTCGCAGCTCATCGTGGAAAGTCCCTCGCCAGCCGGTCGGCGGAGCAAGCGCTAGCCTGCGCGCAGCAGTCGTTCAGCCTTGGGGGGCCCCATGAAAAAAGCGCTCCAGAGAGCGCTTTATGAAGCCCCAAACCCCTGCGGCACGGGCGTGCAAGCACCGTTCAGTGCTGCAGGATCTTGTTGAGGAAGTCCTTGGTACGCGGCTGGCGTGCGTCGGGGTTGTTGAAGAAGTCGTCCTTGGAGCAGTCTTCCAGGATCTTGCCGCCCACGTCCATGAAGATCACGCGGTTGCTCACCTTGCGGGCAAAGCCCATTTCGTGGGTCACGCACATCATGGTCATGCCTTCGTTGGCCAGGCCCACCATCACGTCCAGCACTTCGCCGACCATTTCGGGGTCGAGCGCGGAGGTGGGCTCGTCGAACAGCATCACGATGGGGTCCATCGACAGCGCGCGCGCAATGGCCACACGCTGCTGCTGGCCGCCCGAGAGCTGGCCGGGGAACTTGTCCTTGTGCGCCATCAGGCCCACACGTTCGAGCATCTTCAGACCGCGCTTCTTGGCGTCGTCCGCACTGCGGCCCAGCACCTTGATCTGCGCAATGGTCAGGTTGTCCGTCACCGACAGGTGCGGGAACAACTCGAAATGCTGGAACACCATGCCTACGCGGCTGCGCAGCTTGGGCAGGTCGGTCTTGGGGTCGTGCAGTGCAATTCCGTCCACCGTGATCTCGCCCTTCTGGAAGGGTTCGAGCGCGTTGATGGTCTTGATCAGCGTGGACTTGCCCGAGCCCGAGGGGCCGCACACCACCACCACTTCACCCTTTTGGATGGTGGCCGTGCATTCGTTGAGCACCTGCACCGGGCCATACCACTTGGATACGTTTTTGAGTTCGATCATTTCTTTTTCCTCAATCCAATCTCTTTTGCACCAGCATCGATCAGCGGATGATCGCGATCTTCTGGTGCAGGCGCTTGACCGCCCAGGACAGCGCATAGCACATGATGAAGTACAGAACCGCAGCGGCCAGGTATGCCTCGATCGGACGACCAAAGTTCTTGCCCGCCACTTCAAAGCCCTTGAGCATGTCGTAGGCACCAATGGCGTAGACCAGCGACGTGTCCTGGAACAGGATGATGGTCTGCGTGAGCAGCACCGGCAGCATGTTGCGGAACGCCTGGGGCAGCACCACCAGCTTCATGTTCTGGCCGTACGTCATACCCAGCGCCTGGCCGGCATACACCTGGCCGCGTGGGATGGACTGGATGCCAGCGCGCATGATTTCGCTGAAGTAGGCCGCTTCAAAGGCGATGAAGGTAATGATCGCCGACACTTCCGCGCCAATGGGGCGGCCGATGATGGCTGGCACCAGCAGGAAGAACCACAGGATCACCATCACCAGCGGAATGGATCGCATGCCGTTGACGTAGATGGTCGCAGGAACATCCAGCCACTTCTTGCCCGACAGGCGCATGAGCGCCAGCACCGTGCCGAAGATCACGCCACCGATGGTGGCGATGAGCGTGAGCAGCAGGCTGAAATACAGCCCTTTGAGCACGAAGTTGGAGATCAGCTCCCAGTTGTAGAAGGAGAAATCGATATTCATATCAATGCCCCCCTCCGGCCGCGCCGCTCACGACCATGCCAGGGATGCGTGCGCGTTTTTCGATGAAGGCCATGATGCGGTTGATGGCAAATGCCGAGATGATGTACAGCGTCGTCACCGCCAGGTAGACCTCGATGCCGCGCGAGGTTTCTTCCTGCGCCTGCATGGCAAACATCGTGAGTTCAGCCACCGACACGGCAAACGCCACGGACGAGTTCTTGAAGATGTTCATCGTCTCGCTGGTCAGCGGCGGGATGATGATGCGAAACGCCATGGGCAGAAGCACATAGCGGTAGGTCTGGAACGTGGTGAAGCCTACGGCCAGACCTGCGTACCGCTGACCGCGTGGCAACGCCTGGATGCCGGAGCGCACCTGCTCGGCAATACGTGCCGACGTGAAGAAGCCCAGTGCCAGCACCACCAGCGCAAAGCCAGGAACGCCCCGGAGCACCGGAAACAGGCTGGGTAGCACGTGGTACCACAGGAAAATCTGCACCAGCAACGGAATATTGCGAAACAGCTCGACCCAGGCATTGCCCAAGCGCACGATCATGGGCCGGTCCTGCAAGGTACGCAGCGTCCCGATCAAGGAACCCAACACAAGCGCCAGCACCAAGGCCAGCACCGAAACAGACACCGTCCAACCCCAGGCCGACAGCATCCAGTCCAGGTAGGTGATATCGCCGCCCTTGCCAAAGCAGCTTTGCACGACTTCCCTGTCCATGGTGTCCTGGCAGAACACCTGCCAATCCCAACTCATAGGAGCACCCCTTAAATTCTTGGTATTGCGTTGGGCGCAACACTTTGCGAGCCCAACAAAAAAGCCCCTTCAAACCGGTTGGCCGAAGGGGCACAAGCGTTCAGAAAATTACTTCTTTGCGTAGTCTTCCATGGGCTTGTCATTGGGCGATGCCCATGCTGCCTTGGTAGCGTCGGACATCGGCAGACCAATCTTGGTGTTGGTCGGTGGCACGGGTTGCATGAACCACTTGTCGTACAGCTTGGCCAGCGAACCGTCTGCAATCTGGCGCTTGATGGAGTCGTCCACGGCCTTCTTGAAGGCTGGATCGTCCTTGCGCAGCATGCAGGCGATAGGCTCCACGCTCAGAACTTCACCGACGATCTTGTAGTCGGCAGGGTTCTTGGACTTGGAGATGTTGGCAGCCAGGATGGAGCCGTCCATCACAAACGCATCGGCGCGGCCGGTTTCCAGCATCAGGAAGCTGTCAGCGTGGTCTTTGCCAAAGACTTCCTTGAAGTCGATGCCGCCAGCACGCTCATGCTTGCGCAGGGTTTGCACCGAAGTGGTGCCCGTGGTGGTGGCGATGGTCTTGCCGTTCAGGTCCTTGATGGACGTGATGCCCGAGTTGGCCTTGACAACGGTGCGCACTTCTTCCACGTAGGTGGTAACGGCAAACGCAACGTCCTTTTGGCGGGCGGCATTGTTGGTGGTGGAGCCGCACTCCAGATCCACGGTGCCATTGGTCACCAGGGGAATACGGTTTTGCGAAGTCACAGGCTGGTACTTCACGTCCAGCTTGGGCAGGCCCAGTTGCTTCTGGATGTCGGCCAGGACGATTTCGCCCATTTCAGTGTGGAAGCCCACAAACTTGCCGTTACCCAGGGTGTAGGAAAGACCGGAAGATTCGCGAACGCCCAGCGTCACGCTACCCGAGGCCTTGATCTTGGCCAGGGTATCGGTGGCTTGAGCGAAAGCGCTACCTGCAGCCAGGGCGGTCACGGCAACCGCGAGCAAATGCTTCTTCATTGGTATCTCCTTGTGTGTGAAGCTAAAAACGGGGGGATTCTAGAGATTCGCCCACGCCGGCAGTGCCGGCAGGTCGCATTCTCCAAAAACAGAAACCTCGACCGGGATATTAGTCAGAACGGAACCTGGTCGGTGGGGTATTTCCAGAAGTCGCGCAACAAGTAGCTGACCGGCAGGTTCAGCACCGTGTTGTTGGGTGGGATGGGTTTGTTAAACCACTTGTCATAAATGGGGTAGATGTCCCGGCTGGTGATCAGGCGGCGCATCTCTTCATCAATCAGCTTTTTGAACTCGGGGTCGTTCTTGGGCAGCATGATGGCCAGTGGCTCGGTGGTCATGAAGCGGCCCACCACCTTGAGCGCCTTGGGGTCAGGCCGCCCGGCGGCCAGGCCATACAACAGCACGTCGTCCATCACAAAAGCATCGGCCTCGCCCTTCTCGACCATCTCGACCGCCTTGGCGTGGTCCGGCGCCTCAACAATGGTGATCCCCATCAGGCGCTCGCGGTTGGCCTGATCGGCGGCCTTGAGCGGTGTTGTGCCCTTAGTGGACACCAGCTTCTTGCCATTGAGGTCTTCCACACGGTCGATGGGGCTGGAGGTCTTCACCAGCAGCCGCGCACCCGTGATGAAATGGGGAATGGTGAACGCAACCTTCTGGCGCCGCTCGGCGTTGTTGGTGGTAGAGCCACACTCCATGTCGGCTTTGCCCTGCTCGATCATGGCGATACGGTTGGCCGGCGTGACCGCTACAAGCTCAACCTCCATGTCCTTCTTGCCGGTTTTCTTGCGCACCACCTCGGCCAGGCGCAGGCACAGGTCCATGGCATAACCCACCGGCTTGCCGGACTGGGTGTCAATGTACGAAAAAGGCACCGACGATTCACGGTACGCAATCACCAGCTTGCCGCCGGCACTGATGCGCTCCAGCACCGAGGCCTGCGCAGAGGCCGCGAAAGCGCAGCTTGCAGCGGCAAGGCCCCAGGCAATTCCCCAATGCTGAACTTTCATACGGCGTCTCGGTGAGTGGATGGATCGGATTCGCAATGTTCGTGCCACCGTGGGGACTAAGAATCTGCTCTTAGACGGCACACGCTGCAGCAGCCGACCCAGCGATGGCGCCGACTGTACGTGTCGTTACCGTGAAATTCCAATGCCGTTTGCGCGCGCAACTATGCAAAGTGTTTATATCCGTATTTACCCTTAGCATGACCCGGCCTGCGCTTGAAGGTACATCCACAGCGCCTGTGCCGTGCCTTTGGGAGCCTCTTTGCCCGCTGGTTTTTCGCGGTAGGCGCGCACATCCATGGTCATCTGCAGGCCTTCGCTATCGACCGGTGCTGCACTGACCAGACGGCGCGAACGCAATTCTTTCTTCACGGCGCTGTGCGGCAGAAAGGCCACGCCATGGCCTTCGAGCGCCATGGCCTTGAGCCCCTCGGCCATGTCGGTTTCGTACACGCGCTCCAGATGGATGGGCGTGCCGGATTCCTTCAGGATCAGTTCGGTCACGCGCCCCAGATAGGCGCCCGGGGCGTAGCCCAGGTAGGGCAGTGGTTGCCCGGCCCGGCCCGGCAGGCGGTGCACGGGTTGTCCGTCGGCGTCGGCCTTGCTGTAGGGGGAGATCACTTCCTGCCCCAGGCTCACCATCTCGTAACGGTCGGCATCCAGCTGGAAGGGCTGCGAAGGGTGGTGGTAGGCAATCAGCAGATCGCACCCGCCCTCCACCAGGCGCATCACGGCGTCGTGCACGTTCAACGCAATCAGCCGGCTTTTGAACGGCCCAAACTTGTCGTGCAAGCTCGACACCCAGGCTGGGAAAAACGTGAACGCCAGCGTGTGCGGCACGGCGAACTCGATCATGTCCTTGCCCGCGCTGGTGTGCGCCCGCAGCATGGCGCGCGTGTTCTGCAGCGCCTGCAGCACTTCCAGAGACTGGTCGTACAGGGTCTTGCCAGCCGGGGTGAGTCGGGTGGGGTAAGAGCTGCGGTCCACCAGATCGGTGCCAGCCCAGGCTTCCAGCGCCTGGATGCGCCGCGAGAACGCGGGCTGCGTCACATGCCGCAGCTGCGCTGACCGGCTGAAGCTGCGGGTTTCCGCAAGACTGACGAAATCTTCAAGCCACTTGGTTTCCATCGGCGCATTATCCGCGCGGGCGCTGCAGCGTGCTGGCACCGGGCATCAGGGTTTCCACACGCCCGCGCGCCTGCAGCCCTCGGCTCCATGCGCGTCTCCCGGCTGCGCTGGCCCCCCGCACCAATGCTGTGCATGCATAGCGAGCGACGCATAATACCCAACGCGTCTACCCCGCTTCTCCCTCGGTCAACGCCCCAGGTGCACAACGCCGCCGGGCAGCAAGATCGGCATTTGCCCCGTGTTCTTCTGACTCCCCGCGTTCATGTCCACCTCCACTCCCGATGGGCAGCCCTCTGCGCCCATAGTGCCTGCAGCGCCCGCTGCCGCTGACGAACCCCGCTCCCTGCGCCTGGAAGACTGGCTCATCGTCCTGACCATGGCCGCCCTGGCGCTCATCACCTTTGTGAACGTGGTGTTGCGCTATTTCACCGATGCATCCTTCGCCTGGACCGAAGAAATATCGGTGTTCCTGATGATCGTGCTGGCCATGGTCGGCGGCTCCGCCGCCGTGGCGCGCCAGTTGCCCATCCGCATCGAGTTCTTTGCCGATGGCGGCTCCGAGCACCGGCGTCAGGTGCTGGCGCAGTTTGGTGCTCTCATGGTGGCGCTGTTGTTTGGGCTGATCACGGTGCTGAGCATCCGCGTGGTGTGGGACGACTACCGGTTTGAAGAGACATCGCCCGGCATCGGTGTGCCGCAGTGGTGGTACACCGTCTGGCTGCCCGTGCTGTGCGCGCTGACCACAGCCCGGGCACTGCAACTGTTTGCCCGCCTGCGGCGTGCATCGGCCGCATCGACCGCACCGAAGGCCCGCCCGTGATCGCTACCCTGCTGTTTGTCGCCTTCCTGGGCATGATGTTTCTGGGCGTTCCGATTGGTGCGGCCCTGGGTCTGGCGGGCGCCACGGCCATTGCCGTGGCCAATGCCGAGACCCCCTGGTTCGGCCTGCTGGCCGTGCCGCAGAACTTTTACGCAGGCCTGGGCAAATACCCGCTGCTGGCCATCCCGATGTTCGTGCTGGTGGGCTCGATCTTCGACCGCTCAGGCGTGGCGCTGCGGCTGGTGAACTTTGCGGTGTCCATCGTGGGCCGAGGGCCCGGCATGCTGCCGCTGGTGGCGATTGCCGTGGCCATGTTCCTGGGCGGCATCTCCGGCTCGGGCCCTGCTACCGCAGCGGCGGTGGGTGGCGTCATGATCGCCGCCATGGCGCGCGCCGGGTATCCCGCTGCCTACTCGGCGAGTGTGGTGGCGGGCGCAGCAGCCACCGACATCCTCATCCCGCCCTCGGTGGCGTTCATCGTGTATTCGGTGCTGGTGCCGGGCGCCTCGGTGCCCGCCTTGTTTGCCGCAGGCATGTTCCCAGGCATCCTGGCGGGCATTGCGCTGATCGTGCCCGCCGTGTGGCTGGCACGCCGCCACAAGATGGGTGGCGCTGAAGCCGACATGCCCCGCCCGCCTTTCTGGCGCAGCCTGCGCGAGGCGGCGTGGGGGCTGGCCGCGCCGGTGGTGATTCTGGGCGGCATGCGTGCCGGCTGGTTCACTCCCACCGAGGCTGCTGTGGTGGCCGTGTTCTACGGCCTGTTTGTGGGCATGTGCATTCACCGCACGATCCGTGTGCGCGACCTGTTCACCATCCTGCGCGAAGCCGGTGAACTGTCGGCCGTGATCCTGGTGGTGGTATCGCTGGCAGGCATCTTTGCGTTCTCGCTGTCCACCCTGGGAGTGATCGACCCCATCACCCGCACCATCGTGCAGTCGGGGCTGAGCGAGCAGGGTGTGCTCGGCGTGCTGATCGTCATGCTGCTGATCGCAGGCATGTTCCTCGACGGCATCTCCATCTTCCTGATCTTTGTGCCCCTGCTCATGCCCATCATGCAGCACTACCAGTGGGACGTGGTGTGGTTCGGCGTGGTGCTGACCCTCACGGTGGCCATCGGCCAGTTCACCCCGCCCATGGCCGTAAACCTGATGGTGTCCAGCAAGATTGCCGGCGTACGCATGGAGCAGACCACCCGCTGGGTCGTCTGGCTGGTGCTGGCCATGACGCTGGCGATGCTGCTGGTCGTCGTGTTTCCGCAGATTGCGCTCTGGCTGCCCCTGCGGCTGGGCTACTGATTTTTCCTCACCCATTCACCATCCAACAAGGAGACAACCGATGAAACTGCGCACCTTCCTCACCTCTGCCGTGGCCGCTGCAGCCGCCCTGGCCTTCACCGCACCTGCCGCCATCGCACAAACTGCGTACAAGAGCGAATACCGCATGTCGCTGGTGCTGGGCCCCGCGTTCCCCTGGGGCAAGGGCGGCGAGCTGTGGGCCAACAAGGTCCGCGAGCGCACCAATGGCCGCATCAACATCAAGCTGTACCCCGGCGTCTCGCTGATCCAGGGCGACCAGACGCGTGAATTCAGCGCGCTGCGCCAGGGCGTGATCGACATGGCCGTGGGCTCCACCATCAACTGGTCGCCCCAGGTCAAGCAACTCAACCTGTTCTCGCTGCCCTTCCTGTTCCCCGACTACGCCGCCGTGGACGCTGTGACGCAGGGCGACGTGGGCAAGAGCATCTTCGCCACGCTGGACAAGGCCGGTGCGATGCCACTGGCCTGGGGCGAAAACGGCTACCGCGAAATCTCCAACTCCAAAAAGGCCATCAAGACCCCTGAAGACCTCAAAGGCCTGAAGATTCGCGTGGTGGGCTCGCCGCTGTTCCTCGACACCTTCACCGCCCTGGGCGCCAACCCCACGCAGATGAGCTGGGCCGACGCACAGCCCGCTTTTGCCAGCGGCGCGGTGGACGGACAGGAAAACCCGTTGTCCATCTTCACCGCCGCCAAGCTGCACAGCGTGGCGCAAAAGCACATCACGCTGTGGGGCTACGTGAACGATCCGCTGATCTTTGTGGTGAACAAGGAGATCTGGAACAGCTGGACCCCAGCCGACCGCGAGATCGTCAAGCAAGCCGCCATCGACGCCGGCAAGGAAGAAATCGCTCTCGCCCGCAAGGGCGTGGTCGAAGCCGACAAACCTCTGCTCAAAGACATCGCCGCACTGGGCGTGACGGTGACCCAGCTGAGCCCCGCCGAACGCGCCGCCTTTGTGAAGGCCACACGCCCGGTATATGACAAGTGGAAGGGCCAGATTGGTGCCGACCTGGTGACCTCGGCCGAGAAGGCGATTGCGGCCCGCAAGCAATAAGCCAGACGCTGGTTCGCCAAAGCCCCCAACAAAAGCCCCGCTCGCGGGGCTTTTTGCTGTCGCTGGATCCTTGCAGGGCGGGAGCCGGTCGCTTCACTATTGATAGCTGTCAACGCTTACCAATAAAGCGCCAGAGGCATTTTTCATCTAAATGCCACGACCACCCACGGCTGCACCACCAACGCACGGCGCCGGATGTTTGACGGCGTTCTTGCGCAGCTTGTTCTCCACCGCCTGCGCCAGGTCCACACCCGCGTGGTCTGCCAGCTGCAGCAGGTACAGGAGCACATCGGCAACCTCATCGGCAATGGGCTCCGTGAGCGCCGGGTCATCACGTACCGCCAGCGACTGCTCGGGGGTCATCCACTGAAAAATCTCGGTCAGTTCCGCCGCTTCCACCATCAGCGCCATCGCCAGGTTCTTGGGGGTGTGAAACGGCTGCCACTGCCGCTCGGCGGCAAAGGCGCGCAGCCGCGCCTGCAAGGCATCGACATCCAGGGACATTGCCACAACTCCTTATTTGATAGCTGCTTGCGCTTATCCATAAAGCGCTAGAGCCATTTTTCATTCAAATTTCAGAGCGGAGACACCGGCGCCTCGCCTGCCAGATGGCGGCGAGCGTTTTCCAGGAAACGGTCCACCGAAGCCTGCACCGCCTCGGGCGACCAGCCCGCCACATGGGGTGTCAGCACCACGTTGTCCAGGTCCAGCAGTTCAGCCGGGGGCGCGGGCTCGCTCTCGTACACATCCAGGCCTGCTGCCGCAATGCGACCTTCGCGCAGCGCGGCGGCCAGGGCGGCGGTGTCGATCACGCTGCCGCGCGCGATGTTGACCACCACGCCGCGCGCGCCCAGGGCATTCAGCACGTCTGCGTTGACCAGGTGCTTGGTGCCCGCGCCACCGGGCGTGGCGACCACGAGGAAGTCCGACCATTCGGCCAGCGCCTTTACATCGCCAAAGTAGCGGTACGGCACATCGGTGCGCGCGCTGCGGTTGTGGTAGCCCACCTCGATCTCGAAGCCCAGCGCGCGCTGAGCAATCTTCTTGCCGATGGTGCCCAGGCCGATGATGCCCAGCCGCTTGTGCGACACGTTGGGCGGCAGCGGCAAGGCCGTGCGCCAGATGCCTGCGCGCGTGGCCTTGTCCAGCGGCAGGATGCGGCGCTGCGCGGCAATCAGCAGGCCCCAGGAATGGTCGGCCACGCAGTCGTCATTGGTGCCCGCGCCCGTGGCCACCACAACGCCCCGCGCCTTGGCGTGGGCCACGGCGATGTTCTCGAAGCCTGCGCCCAGCGCGCAAATCAGCGTGAGCGCAGGCAATGCATCGATCTGCGCGGCTGAGAGGCCCGTGGCGCCGATGGTCAGGACCACGGTGATGCGCGCGCCATGCTCGGCAATGGCGGCTGCGGCCTGCGCAGCGTCGGGCGCGTAGACCAGCTCGAACGACTGCGCCATCTGGGCGCGATGTTCTTCGGACAGGAACATGAGGGCAAGCAGTACAGGCTTCATGGGATAGTGCAATCTCGAAAAAAGAAAACGGGACGCTACGCTTTGCATCGTGCGCTTCGCGCAGAGCGTACAAAACCGGCGCGGCCCAGGCGCGGGACGCCTAGCAAGGGCCGCCCCGCAGCGATGGCGTCGTCCCCCTCAGGGGGAAGGCGCCGCAGGTGACTCAGGGGGGGCCTCCTGCTGGAGAGACCACATGCTGGCGTAGCGACCGCCGAGGGCCAGCAGCTGTGCATGGGTACCGCGTTCGATGATGCGGCCAGCGTCCATGACCAGGATCTCGTGCGCGTCCACCACCGTGGACAGGCGGTGCGCAATTACCAGCGTGGTCTTGTTCTGCGCCACGCCCTGCAGCTCGGCCTGGATGGCGCGTTCGTTGGCGGAGTCCAGCGCGCTGGTGGCCTCGTCAAAGATCAGGATGGGCGGGTTCTTGAGCAAGGTGCGCGCAATGGCTACGCGCTGCTTTTCACCGCCCGAGAGCTTGAGCCCGCGCTCGCCCACCATGGTGGCGTAGCCCTTGGGCGTGCTGGCAATGAAGTCGTGGATGCGTGCGGCACGGGCGGCGGCTTCGATCTCATCCTGGCTGGCACCGGTGCGGCCATAGGCGATGTTGTAGGCCACCGTGTCGTTGAACAGCACCGTGTCCTGCGGGACGATGCCAATCGCCTGGCGCACGCTCGCCTGCGTCACGCTGCGGATCTCCTGCCCCGCAATGGTGATGCGCCCCTGCTGGATGTCGTAGAAGCGAAACAGCAGCCGGGCCAGTGTGGACTTGCCCGAACCCGAAGGCCCCACCACCGCCACCGTCTTGCCCACAGGTATCTCGAAGCTGATGCCCTGCAGGATGGGTCGGCCGCTGCTGAAGTCGCTGCCTTGGCGCACGTCGTAGGAAAAATGCACGTTCTCAAAACGCACGGTGGGCTGGCTCAGCCCCGCCAGCGGCTGGGCGCCGGGTGCGTCGGCCACTTCGCGCTCTTTGTCCATGAGCGTGAACATCTTGTCCAGGTCGGTGAGGCTCTGCTTGATCTCGCGGTAGATCACGCCCAGAAAGTTGAGCGGGATGTACAGCTGGATCATGAAGGCATTGACCATGACGAGGTCGCCCAGCGTCATGCGGCCATCGACCACGCCCTGTGTGGCGCGCCACAGCATGGCCACCAGGCCCACGGCAATGATGAGCTGCTGGCCGGTGTTGAGCATCGACAGCGTGGTCTGGCTTTTGAGGCGGGCCAGGCGCAACCGCTCCAGGCTTTCGTCGTAGCGGCGGGCCTCAAAGCCTTCGTTGTTGAAGTACTTGACCGTCTCGTAGTTCAGCAGCGAATCCACGGCCTTGGAGTGTGCTGCCGAGTCGAACTCGTTGGCCTCGCGGCGGAACTTGGTGCGCCACTCGGTCACCAGCACGGTGTAGGCGATGTACAGCACCAGCGCGGCCAGCGTGATCCAGGCAAACCAGGCATCGAACTTGACGGCCAGCACACTCAACACCAGGATCACCTCGATCAAGGTGGCGAACACGTTGAACAGCGAAAACGAGATCAGCGACTCGATGCCGCGCACACCGCGCTCGATGTCGCGCGTCATGCCGCCGGTCTGGCGCTCCAGGTGAAAGCGCAGGCTCAGCGCGTGCAGGTGCTCGAACGTCTGCAGCGCAATGGAGCGCGCCGCACCCTGCGTAGCCTTGGCAAACACCAGCTCGCGCAGCTCGGTGAACAACGAGGTGGACAGGCGCAGCGCCCCGTACGCCACCAGCAAGCCCACCGGCACCACCAGCAGCGCGGCGGGGTCACCAGGCTTGAACGCCATCGCGTCCACCAGTGTCTTGAGCAGCAGCGGCACGCTGACGTTGGCCAGCTTGGCGCCCACCATGAACACAATGGCCGCCACCACGCGCCATTTGTATTGCCACAGGTAAGGGAGGAGCCGCCTCAGCG
>NZ_JAMXAX010000133.1 GCF_023913775.1 Acidovorax facilis | reverse complement strand
GGTGACAACGTGTCGATCACTGTGAAGCTGATCAACCCCATCGCCATGGAAGAAGGTCTGCGCTTCGCTATCCGCGAAGGCGGCCGTACCGTGGGCGCTGGCGTCGTGGCCAAGATCATTGCTTAATCCATAAGCAGAACAAGGAACTTGCCATGTCCAAGCAAAAAATCCGCATCCGCCTGAAGGCGTTTGACTACAAGCTGATCGACCAGTCCGCTGCCGAGATCGTTGACACTGCCAAGCGCACCGGCGCCATCGTCAAGGGCCCCGTGCCCCTGCCGACACGCATGAAGCGTTTCGACATCCTGCGCTCGCCGCACGTCAACAAGACCAGCCGCGACCAGCTCGAAATCCGCACGCACCAGCGTCTGATGGACATCGTGGACCCAACGGACAAGACCGTTGACGCCCTGATGAAGCTCGACCTGCCTGCTGGCGTGGACGTCGAAATCAAGCTGCAGTGATGTAGCGACGGCCGTTGTGAGGTGGGTCCGCCCGCCTTGCAGTGTCTGAAATAACGCGAACTTGCTTGAAAAAGCAGTTCGCGTTATACTTTAGGGCTTCGCTCAATTTGCGCCTGTTAAAAGGTGTGCATTGGCGGAGTTTTATTAACCTTCTTTCATACACGCGGGCGAGAGCTTGCGGAAACGCTGCAGCCAATTGAAGTTGTGGCGGTGAGAGTTTTGGAGAAAACCAATGAGTCTGAGCAACTCCCTCGGGTTGCTGGGTCGCAAAGTGGGCATGATGCGTCTGTTCACCGATGATGGGGACGCAGTGCCTGTCACGGTGGTGGATGTGTCCAACAACCGCGTTACCCAGGTCAAAACCCAAGAGAACGATGGCTACGTGGCCTTGCAGGTCACGTTTGGTTCGCGCAAAGCATCGCGCGTAACCAAGCCAGAAGCCGGCCACCTTGCCAAGGCAGGTGTGGAAGCCGGTGAAATCATCCAGGAATTCCGCGTCACTGCTGATACCGCTGGCAAATATGCCGCAGGTGCAGCTGTGCCCGTAACCGATGTGTTTGCCGTGGGCCAGAAGGTCGATGTGCAAGGCACTTCCATCGGTAAGGGTTACGCCGGTACCATCAAGCGTCACAACATGAGCTCGCAGCGCGCGTCGCACGGTAACAGCCGTTCGCACAACGTGCCTGGCTCGATCGGTATGGCACAAGACCCCGGTCGCGTGTTCCCCGGCAAGCGCATGACGGGCCACCTCGGCGATGTCACCAAGACCACGCAAAACCTCGATGTCATCCGCATCGACGAAGCGCGTCAATTGCTCTTGATCAAGGGCGCTATTCCGGGCTCCAAGGGTGGGTTCGTGACGGTGCGCCCAGCGGTCAAGGCCAAATCTTCCAAAGGAGCGAACTAATGCAGCTCGAACTCCTGAATGACCAAGGCCAAGGCGCGTCCAAGCTGGATGTTCCTGAAACCGTGTTCGGTCGTGAATACAACGAAGATCTGGTGCACCAGATCGTCGTGGCCTACCAGGCCAATGCACGCCAAGGCACTCGCGCCCAGAAGGACCGCGAGCAAGTCCGTCACTCGACCAAGAAGCCTTTCAAGCAAAAGGGTACGGGTAACGCACGTGCAGGTATGACTTCCTCGCCACTGTGGCGTGGGGGCGGTCGGATTTTCCCGAACATGCCTGACGAAAATTTCACGCAGAAGATCAACAAGAAGATGTACCGCGCCGGTATGTCTGCCATCTTGTCGCAGCTGGCCCGCGAAGGCCGTCTGGCTGTGGTCGACTCGCTGAAGCTTGACTCCCCCAAGACCAAGGTCCTGGCCGACAAGTTCAAGGCGATGAACCTGCAATCGGTGATGGTGATTGCCGACGAAGTGGACGAAAACCTGTACCTGGCTTCGCGCAATCTGGTGAACGTGCTCGTCGTTGAGCCCCGTTACGCCGATCCCGTGTCGCTGGTGCGTTTCAAGAAAGTGCTCGTCACCAAGGGTGCAATCGACAAACTCAAGGAGATGTTCGCATGAGCACACTCAAGTTTGACGAAGGTCGTCTGATGCAAGTGCTGGTCGCTCCCATCGTGTCCGAAAAGGCCACCATGGTTGCTGAAAAGTCCAATGCTGTGACGTTCAAGGTGCTGCAGAACGCAACCAAGCCAGAAATCAAGGCCGCTGTGGAATTGATGTTCAAGGTCGAGGTCAAGGGCGTCTCTGTGGTGAACACCAAAGGCAAGACCAAGCGTTTTGGCAAGACCATCGGCCGCCGCGACAACGTTCGCAAGGCATACGTCACGCTGCAACCAGGTCAAGAGCTGAACCTCTCCGGGGAGGCCGCGTAATCATGGCTGTCATCAAGATGAAACCCACTTCGCCCGGCCAACGTGCCGTGGTGAAGGTCACGCGTGACCACCTGTACAAGGGTGAAGCGTACGCCCCCCTGCTGGAGCCACAATTCCAGAAGGCCGGTCGTAACAACAACGGTCACATCACCACCCGCCACAAGGGCGGTGGTCACAAGCACCACTACCGTGTGGTGGACTTCAAGCGCAACAAGGACGGCATTCCGGCCAAGGTTGAGCGCATTGAGTACGACCCCAACCGTACGGCCCACATCGCTCTGGTGTGCTATGCCGACGGCGAGCGCCGCTACATCATCGCTCCCCGCAACCTGGAAGTGGGCGCAACCCTGCTGTCCGGTTCGGAAGCCCCTATCCGCGCTGGCAACACGCTGCCTATCCGCAACATCCCCGTGGGTTCGACCATCCACTGCATCGAGCTCAAGCCCGGTGCCGGTGCTCAGATCGCCCGCTCGGCAGGTGCTTCGGCAACGCTGCTGGCCCGCGAGGGCGTGTATGCCCAGGTGCGTATGCGCTCCGGCGAAGTGCGCAAGATCCATATCGAATGCCGCGCCACCATTGGTGAAGTGGCCAACGAAGAACACAGCCTGCGCCAACTGGGCAAGGCCGGTGTGAAGCGCTGGATGGGTATTCGCCCAACGGTTCGCGGCGTGGCCATGAACCCGGTGGATCACCCTCACGGTGGTGGCGAAGGCCGCACCGGCGAAGGCCGCCATGCAGTCGATCCTTGGGGCAATCTGACCAAGGGTTATCGCACCCGTAACAACAAGCGCACACAGATCATGATCGTGTCGCGTCGCAAGAAGTAAGGGGTAACAGATGACTCGCTCTCTTAAAAAGGGTCCATTTGTTGACCATCACTTGCTGGCCAAGGTCGAAAAGGCCGTTGCCACCAAGGACAAGAAACCAGTCAAGACCTGGTCGCGTCGCTCCATGGTTCTGCCCGAGTTCATCGGTCTGACCATTGCCGTGCACAACGGCAAGCAGCACGTGCCGGTCTATGTCACCGACCAGATGGTGGGCCACAAGCTGGGCGAATTCGCCCTGACGCGCACCTTCAAGGGTCACCCCGCTGACAAAAAAGCGAAGAAGTAAGGAACGACCATGTCTGAAACACGTGCAGTCCTCCGGGGCGTCCGTCTGTCGGTCGATAAGGGCCGTCTGGTCGCCGATCTGATCCGCGGCAAGAAGGTGGACCAAGCTCTGAACATCCTGACGTTCACGCAGAAAAAAGCTGCTGGCATCGTCAAGAAGGTTCTGGAGTCGGCCATTGCCAACGCCGAACACAACGATGGCGCTGATATCGACGAACTGAAGGTCAAGACCATCTACGTCGAACAAGGCACCACGCTCAAGCGCTTCACCGCGCGCGCCAAAGGCCGCGGCAACCGCATCAGCAAGCCCACGTGCCATGTGTACGTGACGGTTGGCAACTAAAGGCTCGGGAAGACTATGGGACAAAAAATCCATCCTACCGGCTTCCGCCTTGCGGTCAGCCGCAACTGGTCCAGCCGTTGGTACGCCAGCAACCGCGACTTCGCGGGCATGCTGGCCGAAGACATCAAGGTGCGTGAGTACCTGAAGGCCAAGTTGAAGAACGCGGCTGTGTCGCGCATCCTGATCGAGCGTCCAGCCAAGAACGCCCGCATCACCATTTACTCGGCACGTCCTGGTGTGGTGATCGGCAAGAAGGGTGAAGACATCGAGAACCTCAAGAAGGAACTCGCTCTGCGCCTGGGCGTGCCAGTGGCAGTCAACATCGAAGAAGTGCGCAAGCCCGAAATCGATGCCAAGCTGATCGCCGACAGCATCACGCAACAGCTCGAAAAGCGGATCATGTTCCGCCGCGCCATGAAGCGTGCCATGCAGAACGCCATGCGTCTGGGTGCCCAGGGCATCAAGATCATGTCGTCCGGTCGTCTGAACGGTATCGAAATCGCCCGTTGCGAATGGTACCGTGAAGGCCGCGTGCCACTTCACACGCTGCGCGCCGACATCGACTACGGTACCTCTGAAGCCAAGACCACCTACGGTGTGATCGGCGTCAAGGTCTGGGTCTACAAGGGCGATACGCTGGGTCGTAACGACCTGCCTGCCGTGGAAACCCCACGTCCAGACGAAGAACGCCGCCCACGCGGTCCTCGCCGTGACGGCCGCCCAGGTGGCGATCGTCCAGGCGCAGGCCGTGGCCCACGTCGTCCAGTCGGTGGTAACACCGCTCCGGCCGACGGCAGCGACAAGCCAGTGGAAGCTGGTGGCGCTGATAACACCGCCGTTAAGCGCGTACGCAAAGTCGCCGCGCCCGCTACAGCAGCGGACGGAAAAGGAGAATAAGTATGCTGCAACCTGCTCGCCGCAAGTACCGCAAGGAGCAAAAGGGCCGTAATACCGGTGTCGCAACGCGGGGTGCCTCCGTTGCGTTCGGTGATTTCGGTCTGAAGTGCACCGATCGTGGCCGTCTGACGGCCCGCCAGATCGAAGCTGCACGCCGTGCGATTTCCCGTCACGTCAAGCGTGGCGGCCGTATCTGGATCCGCGTGTTCCCGGACAAGCCAATCTCTACCAAGCCCGCAGAAGTGCGTATGGGTAACGGTAAGGGCAACCCCGAGTACTACGTGGCAGAAATCCAGCCCGGCAAGATCGTTTTCGAGATCGTCGGTGTGCCTGAAGAACTGGCCCGCGAAGCGTTCCGCCTGGCTGCAGCCAAGCTGCCGCTGCGCACCACGTTTGTCAGTCGTCACCTTGGCGCTTAATTCAGGAGAACAAGCAATGAAGACTACTGAACTTCGCCAAAAAGACGTCGCCGGTATCGAAGCCGAAATCAAGGCGCTGCAAAAGGCCCACTTCGGCCTGCGCATGCAAAAGGCTACGCAGCAATTGGCTAACACCAACACGCTGCGCACCACCCGCCGCGATATCGCCCGTGCAAAGACCATTCTTGCTGAAAAGCAAGCCGCCAAGTAAGGAGCCCACATGACGGAACCTAAAAAATCCCTCAAGCGCACCTTGGTTGGCAAGGTGGTCAGCGACAAGCGTCAAAAGACTGTGACCGTGCTGGTCGAGCGCCGTGTGAAGCACGAGCTCTACGGCAAGATCGTTGCGAAGTCGAGCAAGTACCACGCCCATGATGAGAATGGCGAGTACAAGCTGGGCGACGTGATCGAAATTACCGAAAGCCGTCCGCTCTCCAAGACCAAGAACTGGGTGGCTACCCGCTTGGTGCAAAAGGCCGGTCTGCTGTAAATCAGCATCCCATTGCCCCGGGTCAAGACCCCGGACGGCAAAGCCTTTCAAAACGACCCACAATGTGGGTCGTTTTGCTTTGTGGACCACTTTTTTAGGACTCAGGCAAATCGGGATGCGGCATCAACTCGCCTTGGCGTGAGTCGCTTGTCTGAGCCTTGTTTTGCGTACGTCATGTTGTGTTGGCGGCGCGGGGCAGTTCGCGTATCCAATCCCATTCATCCCGCTATCCATCCACCATCCCAAGGAGATAACAATGATCAAAGTCGGTGACACCCTGCCTGCCAGCACGCTCATGGAATATTCGGAAGTCGAGGGCGAAGGCTGCAGCATCGGCCCGAACCCTGTGCCTGTAGACAAGGCTACGGCTGGCAAGACGATTGCCCTGTTTGCGTTGCCCGGAGCGTTTACGCCCACCTGCTCGGCCAAGCATGTGCCAGGCTATGTGGAAAAGGCCGCCGAGTTCAAGGCCGCTGGTGTGGATGAGATCTGGTGCGTGAGCGTGAACGACGCCTTCGTCATGGGCGCATGGGCACGTGACCAGAAGACCGATGGCAAGGTCCGCATGTTGGGCGATGGCGATGCCACTTTCGCCAAGGCCACCGGTCTGACGCTGGATCTGACGGGCAAGGGCCTGGGTCTGCGCAGCAACCGCTATTCGATGCTGGTGCGCGACGGCAAGGTGGTCACCCTCAACGTGGAAGCCCCGGGCAAATTTGAAGTGAGCGACGCTGACACGCTGCTCCAGCAAGCCCAAAAGGCTTGAGTTCGGCGTTAACCGGCTGCGCCGAGTTGCTCCCTGCGATGTGGGGCGTTCTGGTTTGGGCCAGCTGCCGGGGTCGCCATTGCCGTGGCGAGAACTGGCGAAGCCGGCCATAAACGTGATCCCGGGAAGGTCTTGAGCGGATCTAAAGCTCGTTGGAAAACCGGATGACATGGAGCAGCCGCTGCAGCTTCGCTCTGCGTGTCGGCGCCAGCCATTGACTGGCCCATTGGATCTCGCCGGTCAGCCGGGCCCGCTCGCTGATGTCCACCTGGGGCTGTTGGCCCAGTCGGTGCAGGCGCGCCTTGAGGATGTCGAACTGTGTGCGGCTGTAGTTGGTAAGCTCGTTGACCACCAGTCCCGTCACATACTGCCGCTGGTGCGCTGGCATCACGCGGGTCTTGTCCGCGCGCAGGGTGAATCCTTCGTCCTGGGCAATGGCGGTCACCCAGGCGCGCAAGTCCACCCACTGCTGGTGCAGCGCCTTTGAACCTGAAAACACCAGGTCGTCGGCATAGCGTGTGTAGCGCGCGCCAAAGCGCTCTGCCAGGGCGTTCAGCCGCAGGTCCAGCCCGAAGGCGCACAGATTTGCCAAGGCGGGCGACGTGGGCGCACCCTGCGGCAAATGGGGCTGTTTCAGGCGCGTGTTGATGGCACGGCGCTGCGCGATGGCCTCCCGCGGCAGGGGGGCTGCTTCCAGCAATCGTTCCCGGATGGCCTGAGGGGTTCGCGTGGTGGTCAGCCGCGTGAGCAGCTCGGCGGCCGGGCGACCATGGCCCAGTGCCCGCCACAGCGCGCGCACGCGGGTGGCCGTGATGCACATGAAGAAATCGGCCAGGTCAAACCGTATCACCACAGCCTGCTGGGTGTGGACCTGTGCGTGGGTGCCCACGCCGTGGCCGCGCACAAAGCCATGCGCGGCCTCGTGCACGGGCACGCCAGCCAGCAGGCTGTCCAGAATGCGGCGCTGCGTGCTGGCCAGGCGCGGGCGGGGCGCCTCCAGCAGGCGCAGCCCACCGCTGGGCTTGGGCAGCAAGCGGTAGCGATAGTGCGAAAGGGGCAGGGCATGGCCCCCGTCCTGGCGTTCGCGCCAGTGCGCATGCTCGGGCGCGAGCCACAGGAGGTCATCCAGCGAAACGGCCAGGGCCTCGGTTACGTCGGTGGCGGCCAGCAGCACGGGCGTGGTGCGCTCACGGCCCATCCATGCGGGGTGCGCGCCTGCCGTGGCGGAGCGCAGCAGCCAGTGCAACGGCTCCCCGGTGCGTGGGCTGGCGGCCCAGGTGCGGAAAGCCCGGGCGAGTTGGGGGTCGGGCCATTGGTGCAAAGGCAGGGCTGGTTCGGCGTTTTCATCGTCGTCGCCCACCAGCTCGTCCCAGGCGTCCTGGTCTTTTTCCTCCTGCTGGCTGAAGGTCGTCGTAAGCGACTGCAGGGTGGCGCCATTGCGCAGCCCCGCTTTGCGCCACCAGACACCCCAGCACAGCCAGGTGGCCACGTCCTCAGGCTCCAGCCGCGCCCATTCGGCCCCGGACGCGTGGGACAGGCGGCGCAGCTGTTCGAACAACGGCGGGGACAGTGGAACGGGGCTGTCCGCCAGGGTCGCGTTGTTACCCAGGCAGGCACCTGCGCGCGCTGCCAGTGCCTGGAGGGTGCGACGCTCCCGCTCCCGTGCATCGGCCAGCACCGCCATGGCCAGCGCCTTGGCCAGTGCGCGTGTACGGGCTGGAGTCTTCGTCACGAAGCTGCGAAATGTAGTAAGTTGGCCCGGTGCCAACCTGCGGGTTGGGTGCGAACTGCGCGCCACGGGTGGCGGGAGGTTCGCGCGCCGCGATGGACGCGTTGGAAGACAACACCGTGGGGCTGCCCCACGGCTCGATCCTGATCAACAGGCTCGAAGTGCTTGGCACCGGGCCGGTCTGATTCTATAGCTGCTATAAATTTAATAGCTATTGACGCAATATCAGTGAGCGCCAGGCACCAAAAACTCAAGAAATATCAACCTTGAGGTAGTGCGCCCCCGCAATGGGGTTGTGGTAGTAGGGTGGAATCTCTTCAAAGCCCAGGTCGGTGTACAGCGCCCGGGCCGATTCCATGTCGTCGAGCGTGTCGAGCAGCACGCAGGCGTAACCCGCCTGGCGCGCCCGGTCGAGCATGGCCTCCGCGAGTTCGCGGCCCAGGCCGAAGCCCCGGAAGGCTTTGCGCACGTACAGCCGCTTCATTTCGCTCGCGTTGGGGTAGTCGGCCGTATCCAGTGGCCGAAGGGCGCAGCAGCCGGCAATCGCCCCTTCGACCTGGGCCAGCAGCAGTGCGCCGCGCGGCGCGCCGTAGTCGCCGGGCAGGCCCGCGAGTTCGGTCTCGAAGTCCTGGAAACACAGGTCTACGCCGAGGGTGTCGGCGTACTCCCGGAAGATGGTGCGGACCGCTTCCATCTCGGCGGGCGAGGTGGGGGTCAGCAGGGTGACGGAAGGCTTGTCCAAAACGCAGTAGTTCAAAACAGCGGAAGCCGCAGTGTAGCGAGTCTGGCTAGAACCCCGCCGCTGCCCCCAGAGAGGACACCCACCAGGCCAGCGCGGCACTCAGGGCCAGCACCACCAGCGCCATGGCCCGGCTGGTCAAGTCGTCGCGAGACGGCGTGGCCGGGGCGGGCAGCAGCTTGTCGCCCTGCAGCATGGGCCGGACGAGGCGTTGGCGGCGAACCAGCACATAGAAAATGATGGCGATCAGGTGCAATCCCACCAGCCCCAGCACCAGGTACTGGCCAATTTCCTTGTGGTAGCCCGTGGCCTGGCCGACCACTGCATTCGACACAAACCGGGTGAGCGGGCCAGCGAAGGCGATCTCGTCGTCACTCAGCAAACCGGTGGCCACTTGGGCCACCAGCACGGCCAGCAGCGCAAAGACCGACAGGGCGCCCAGAGGGCTGTGGCCGATACTGTCTTCGGCGTGGGCTGAGCCGCGCAGATACCGCAGCACCCGCACGGGGGAATATAGAAAACTCGTGAAGCGCGACCAGCGCCCGCCCATCAGCCCCCAGACCATTCGGAACACCAGCAGCGCCAACACGCCGTACCCCAGCCGGAAATGCCATTCCATGGCGTTGCCCCTCACCTTGGCGGTGATGACCAGGCCCACGACGCTCGCGGCCAGTGCCCAGTGGAAGAGGCGGGTGGGAAGGTCCCAGATGCGTACGGAGTGTTGCGTCATGGCGGCGGGGCAGGGTGGTTGGACGAAGGGTGGTGGGCCGCATTGTGAAGGAGGCGGGGTCAACCCGAAAGAGCATGCCCGCTGCGAAATGGGCGGTAAAACGGCATACTTGCCCCGGGCTCTCAGAGCCTGTCCACCCCACGAAAAAGGAATCTCCCTATGAAAGCACTTGCCGCGTTCGCCCTTGCCGCCGCTACGCTGACCTTGTCCGCACCGGCCTCTGCCCAGTTCGCCAAGGCGGAAGACGCCATCAAATACCGCCAGAGCGCGCTGTTTGTGATGGGCCAGCACTTTGGCCGCCTTGGGGCCATGGCCAATGGCCGTATCCCGTTCGACGCCAAGGCCGCGCAGGAGAACGCGGACGTGGTGGCGCAGATGGCCAAGCTGCCCTGGGCGGGATTTGGCGCGGGCACCGACAAGGGCGCGCCCACCAAGGCATTGCCTGAAATCTGGACCGAACAGGCCAAATTCAAGGAGCATTCCGACAAGCTCGAAGCCGAATCCGTCAAGCTGGCCGCTGCGGCCAAGACGGGCAACCTGGACAACCTCAAGACCGCATTCGGCGCAGCCGCTGGCACCTGCAAGGCCTGCCACGACAATTACCGCGCGAAATAAGGCACATCCCCCTGAGCGGCTGCGCCGCTTCCCCCTTCTCTCTACGCGCTACGCGCTGCGGGAAGGGGGACGACGCCAGCGCGGCGGGGCGGCCCTTGCGCGGCGTCCGCTCCTCTGGGAAACGCCAGTTTCAGAGGTCATTTGCAAAATTGATAGCTGCTGGCGCTTGCCCCATAAGCGCAAAAGGCCGATTTCTCATGAAATCGGCCTTTTGTCTTTGGAAGGACTGACGGAGGCGCAGCTCAGGTCTCTGCGAGCAACTTCTCGATCAATTGATGCAACTCGGGGAAGTTCGGCGCCCCCACATAGGTTTTCACGATCTCGCCGCGCTTGTTGACGATGAAGGTCGAGGGCGTGAGGCGCACATCGCCCCAGGCCTGGGCCACCTTGCCGGTGTTGTCGATCGCCACCTTGAAGGGCAGCTTGCGGGTTTCGGCAAAGTTCACCACGTAGCTGGGCGGGTCGTAGCTCATGGCCACGGCGAGCGTGTCGAAGCCCTTGGCTTGGTACTTGTTGTAGGTGGCCACGATCTCGGGCATTTCGGCCACGCAGGTGGTGCAACTGGTGGCCCAGAAATTCACCAGCGTGACCTTGCCGCGCAGATCGGCGGTGGATTGGCTCGTGCCGTTTAGCAACACGAAGGTGGATTCCGGTGCCGCAGAGCGGCCTGTATCCAGGTACACATAGGCACCCACGGCCGCAAATGCTGCCACTGCCACCCCTGCCGCCCAATGCTTGATCGCCATGACTTGTCCATTCATCCTGAAACTGTGGCCCCTGTGGGTACCCGGGCCTGCTACCGGCATTGTGCCGGACCTGCCCTAACAACAACGCCCGTCTTCACGGGTGGCCCGCAGGCCGAACTTGGGATGGAGTCGGCTTGGCGGGCAAAAGTTCGCCCGCAGGGGATGCAGCCTGTTGATCTGGGTCACTGTGCCGATAATCGACCGATGAACTGGACACCAACCCGGGCTGCTGCCCTGCCACCGTTGCTGTGGCTGCTCGTGGGCTGCAGCCCTGCGCTGAACTGGCGCAGCGTGCCTTTGCCCGAGGCCGGCATCACCATCACCTTGCCTTGCAAGCCTGACCAGGCCACGCGCACGGTTGAACTGGCGGGGGTGCCCGTCGAGCTGTCCATGGCGGGCTGCGATGCCGACGGCGCCACATTTGCCGTGTCGCATGCGGCCCTGGCAGACCCTGCCCAAGCGGGCGCTGCCCTGCGGCACTGGCGGGCCGCTGTGGTCGCCAACCTCGGCGCGGGCGCCGCAGCCACGGCGGCTGATGCGCCGTATGCCCCCAAGGGTGCACTGCCCCTGCCGCAGTCGGTGCGCACCGTGGTGCAAGGCCAGCGTGCCGACGGCAGCCCCGTGTTTGCCCAGGGCGTGTGGTTTGCGCGCGCTGCGGGGCCGCAGATGCGGCTGTACCACGCGGTGGTTTACACGGGCAAGCCCCGCCCCGAGTTGGCCGACCAGTTCTTTGCAGGGATGGTGCTCCAATGACCGGGCATGCGGTGCTGCCCAGGCGGGCAGCGGTCATCGTTTTTCTGGCCTTTGCCTTCGCCTACTTCCTGTCGGCGCTGGTGCGGGCTGTTACGGCCACGCTAGCGCCCACACTGGCGCAGGAGTTTTCGCTGCAGGCCAGCGACCTGGGCTTGCTTGCGGGCGGGTACTTTCTGGGCTTTGCGGCCACGCAGCTGCCGCTGGGCACCTGGCTGGACCGGCATGGCCCCCGCAAGGTGGCGTTGGGATTTCTGGGCGTGGCCGTGGTGGGCAGCCTGGTGTTTTCGGTGGCGACGGGGTTTTCGGGCTTGCTGGCCGGGCGTGTGTTGTGTGGTGCGGGCGTCAGCGCCTGCCTGATGGCGCCGCTCACGGGCTATAGGCGCTGGTTCGAGCCCACGGCGCAGATGCGCGCCAACTCCTGGATGCTGATGACGGGCTCGCTGGGCATGGTGGCGTCCACGCTGCCGGTGCAGTGGGCCCTGCCCCTGGTGGGGTGGCGGCCGCTGTTCTGGGGGTTGGCGGCGCTGATCGCGCTGTCGATGGTGGTGATTGCCGTCTGGGTGCCCGGCTGGGCGGCGGGCACACCGGGCGCGGGCGGTGGTGGTGGTGATGCCACGGCGGAGCGCGGCCCCAGCGGTGTCACTGTGCCACCGGGCTATGCGATGGTGTGGCGCCACCCGTATTTCCAGCGCCTGGCGCCCCTGGGCTTCTTTGTGTACGGCGGCATGGTGGCCATGCAGACGCTATGGGCAGGCCCATGGATGCAGCGGGTGGCGGGCTACTCACCGCTGGAGGTTGCCACGGGGCTGTTCTGGATCAACGTGTCGATGCTCTGCACGTTCTGGACCTGGGGCATGGTCAACCCCTGGCTGCTGCGCAAGGGGCTGGGAGCGGACCGGCTGATGGCTGCGGGCTTGCCGCTGTGCCTGGTGGTGTTGCTCGGCATCATTCTCGCGGGGTCGCAGGCGGGAGGCGGTGCCTGGGCGCTGTTTTGTGTGTCGTGCACGTTTGTGTCGCTGTCGCAGCCTGCGGTGGCCATGGCGTTCCCGCAGGCGCTGGCGGGGCGCGCGCTGTCAGCCTACAACCTGGTGATTTTTGCGGGCGTGTTTGTGGTGCAGTGGGGCATTGGCCTGGGGGTGGACGCCTTTGCCGCGGCCGGCCTGTCCACGGTGCAGTCGTTCCAGGCCGCGATGGCGGTGTACCTGGCGTGCAACGCGGTCGCCTACGCGTGGTTCCTGCTGCAGGGGCGGCGCCATAATGTGCTGCAAACCACCACGCCATGAGCACCACCAGCATCCTCATCATTGCCCACGCCCCGTTGGCCCATGCACTGCGCGAATGTGCGCTGCATGTGTTTCCCGACTGCGGCGACAACGTGGCCGCTCTCGACGTGCAGCCCAACCAGCCGCCCGAAGAGTCGCTGGCGCAGGCCCGCATCATGCTGCAGCAGCTGGGCGCAGATTCCACCCTGGTGCTCACCGACGTGTTTGGTGCCACCCCCTGCAACGTGGCGCAGCGCGTGATCGAGAACGTGCGCTCGCGCCTGGTGACGGGGGTCAACCTGCCCATGCTGCTGCGGGCAGTGAGCTACCGCCACGAACCCCTCGACGCGGTGGTCACCCGCGCCGTGGTGGGGGGCACCCAGGGCGTGATGCAGGTGGCCATCTCCGCGCCGCAGAACCAGAACACCCGTAATCGACATGATCAAGACACGTACGACCATCAGCAATAAATTGGGCCTGCATGCCCGCGCTTCGGCCAAGCTGACCAAGCTGGCTGGCAGCTTCCCCTGTGAGGTTTTCATGAGCCGTGGCGACCGCCGCATCAACGCCAAGAGCATCATGGGCGTGATGATGCTGGCCGCCGGCATGGGCACTGAGGTGGAGATTGAAACCAACGGGGATCGTGAACAGGAGGCCATGGATGCCCTGCTGGCCTTGATTGCCGACAAATTTGGTGAGGGTGAATGACTTTTTCCGTCCACGGTCTCGCAGTCGCTCGCGGCATTGCCATCGGCCGTGCCGTGCTGGTGGCGTCCAGCCGTGTGGACGTGGCGCACTATTTTGTGAAGCCAGAACAGGTCGAGGGCGAGATTGAGCGGGTGCGCAACGGCCGCAATGCCGTGGTCGAGGAACTGCAGCGCCTGCAGACCGACATGCCCGCCGATGCGCCGCATGAGCTGACCGCGCTGCTCGACGTGCACCTGATGCTGCTGCAGGACGAGGCCCTCACGGGCGGCGTCAAGCACTGGATCACCGAGCGCCTGTACAACGCCGAGTGGGCGTTGACCACGCAGCTTGAAGTCATCGCGCGCCAGTTCGACGAGATGGAGGATGAGTACCTGCGCGAGCGCAAGGCTGACCTGGAACAGGTGGTCGAGCGCATCCTGCGCTACATGAAGGGCGTGGCCAGCCCCGTGGCGCCGCCGGTCAGCAGCCCGCGCCGCCACAAGCAACTGGGCCTGCAGCAAGACCTGCTGCTCGACGACACGGTGGACGTGCCCCTGGTGCTGGTAGCGCACGACCTCTCGCCCGCCGACATGCTGCAGTTCAAGCAAAGCGTGTTCGCCGGCTTCGTCACTGACGTGGGCGGCAAGACATCGCACACCGCCATCGTGGCGCGCAGCATGGACATCCCGGCCGTGGTCGGTGCGCGCGCCGCCAGTCAGCTGGTGCGGCAGGGCGACTGGGTCATCATCGACGGCGATGCAGGTGTGGTCATTGTCGATCCGTCGCCCATCATCCTGGCCGAATACGGCTTTCGCCAGCGCCAGGTGGAGCTGGAGCGCGAGCGGCTGGCCCGGCTGCGCCACACCCCTGCCATCACCATCGACGGCCACAAGATCGAGCTGCTGGCCAACATCGAACAACCCGGCGACGCGGCCACCGCCGTGCGCGCCGGGGCCGTGGGCGTGGGCCTGTTCCGCAGCGAATTCCTGTTCATGGGCAAGACGGGCAACCTGCCCGGCGAGGACGAGCAGTACCGCGCCTATTGCGAGGCCATTGACGGCATGCAGGGCCTGCCCGTCACCATTCGCACCATCGATGTGGGCGCGGACAAGCCGCTGGACCACAAGAGCCACAAGGACAACTACCTGAACCCCGCGCTGGGCCTGCGCGCCATCCGCTGGAGCCTGGCCGACCCGGCCATGTTCCGCACCCAGCTGCGCGCTGTGCTGCGTGCGGCGGCGCATGGCAAGGTCAACCTGCTGTTCCCCATGCTGGCGCACACGCACGAAATTCAGCAGACGCTCGCCCAGGTAGACCTGGCCCGGGGGGAGCTGGATGCGCGTGGCGAACCCTACGGCCCGGTGCAGCTGGGCGCAATGATCGAGGTGCCCGCCGCCGCGCTCATGGTGCGCACCTTCCTCAAGTACTTCGACTTTCTCTCCATCGGCACCAACGACCTGATCCAGTACACCCTGGCCATCGACCGTGCCGACGAGGCTGTGGCCCATCTGTACGACCCGCTGCACCCCGCCGTGCTGCGCCTGGTGGGCGACGTGATCGCCGAGGGGGAGCGCCAGGGCAAGAGCGTGTGCGTGTGTGGCGAGACGGCGGGCGATGTGACCATGACGCGCCTGCTGTTGGGCCTGGGCCTGCGCAGCTTCTCCATGCACCCCGCGCAGATCCTGGCTGTGAAGCAGGAGGTGCTGCGCGCTGACACGCGCAAGCTGGCGCCCTGGGCGCAGCAGGTGCTGGAGGGCGACGAACCTGCGGCGTTGCTGAGCTCTTGAGCGATAGGTTTTGCTCTTAAAATAATAGCTGTTAGCGCTTTATAGATGAGGGCGGTTTCAAGTCCAAGTGCAACAATCAAGTTAATGGACTGAATCGGGCTGTTGGGCCAAGCGAGCCAAATGCTCGGCATACACCTCAATAGGCTTGCTCCAGCCCAAAGTCATCCTGGGGCGT
>NZ_JAMXAX010000132.1 GCF_023913775.1 Acidovorax facilis | reverse complement strand
GCCCCACCGTGGCGTTCATGTTCTCCCACCCGGCCCACTTCATCGCACTGGGTTTTGGCGCCGGGCTGTCGCGCGTGGCGCCGGGCACCGTGGGCACGCTGTGGGCCTGGCTCAGCTACCTGGCGCTACAGCAATGGCTGCCGCCCCAACACATGGGCATGCTGATTGCCGCCAGCACCGTGGTGGGCTGGTGGGCCTGCACCACCACCGCCCGCAACATGGCCGTGGCCGACCCCGGCAGCATCGTGTGGGACGAGGTGGTGGCCTTCTGGCTGGTGCTGTGGCTGGCCATGCCCATGGGCTGGTGGGGGCAGCTGGTGGCTTTTGGGCTGTTCCGCTTTTTTGATGCTGCCAAACCCGGCCCGGTGGGCTGGGCCGACAGCCTGTTCAAGGGCTTTGGCTGGCGCGGCGGCTGGGGTATCTTGTGGGACGACTTTGTGGCAGCCTTCTGTACCCTGCTGGTCATTGCAGTGTGGAGGTTTCTATGACAACCGCATCGCTATCAAATAAAGAGCTGCTAGCGCTTGATACATCAGCGCTAGAGGCCAATTTGACCCAAATTTCTCTGGAATTGCTCAAACACAGCCACCTGCTGGCCACGGCCGAAAGCTGCTCGGGCGGCATGATCGCGGCGGCCTGCACCGACCTGGCGGGCTCCAGCCAGTGGTTCGAGCGCGGCTTTGTCACCTACTCCAACGCCGCCAAGGTCGAGATGCTGGGCGTGCCCGCCGCACTCATTGAGCAGGAAGGCGCCGTGAGTGAGGCCGTGGCCCGCGCCATGGCCGATGGGGCGCTGGCCCATTCCCAGGCGCACGTCAGCTTGGCCGTAACTGGCGTGGCCGGCCCTACAGGCGGCAGCGAGGCCAAGCCCGTGGGCACCGTGTGGTTTGCCTGGTGTGTGGGTGGCGAAACCCACAGCGAGATGCAGCACTTTGCCGGCGACCGCGCCGCCATCCGTACGGCCACGGTGCGCTACGCACTGCAGCGGCTGCTGGGCTTTTTGCTGGCCTGACCCCTGGGTGGGCGCCTGAAGGGGCGCACACGCCAATTCAGCCTGTCGCTCCAACGCAATCAACCATCGCCGCATCCCGCATGACCTCTCCTACCTGGTTTGAAGGCTTCGCCACCCAGCGCATCACCACCGCTGGCGCCGAGATTTTTGTCCGCACCGGCGGCACTGTGGATGCACCGCCCCTGCTCCTGCTGCACGGCTTTCCGCAAACGCATGCGCTGTGGCACCGCGTGGCGCAGCAGCTGGCGCGCGACTACTTTCTGGTGCTGCCCGACCTGCGCGGCTATGGCGATTCATCGCACGCGCCCGGCCTGCCGGACCACCGCAACTACAGCAAACGCGCCATGGCGCAGGACATGGCCGAGGTGATGACCGCGCTGGGTCACGATCACTTCTTTCTGTGCGGGCACGATCGGGGCGGCCGTGTGGCCCACCGCCTCGCGCTGGACCACGCCGCGCGCGTGAAGAAGCTGTGCGTGATCGACATCGCCCCTACGCTCGACATGTACGCGCGTACCGACATGGAGTTTGCGCGCGCCTACTACCACTGGTTCCACCTCATCCAGCCCGCCCCGCTGCCGGAGGCCATGATTGGCGGCAACCCGCTCGCCTACCTGCACGCCAAGCTGGGCGGCTGGGGCAGCGCGGGCCTGGCCCACATCGAGCCCCAGGCGCTGGCCGACTACGAGCGCTGCTTTTGCACGCCCGAGGCCATCCACACCGCGTGCGAGGACTACCGCGCCAGCGCAGGCATCGACCTGGAGCACGACCGCGAAAGCCGCGCGCGCGGCGAGAAGATCGCGTGCGACACGCTGGTGATCTGGGGCGAACACGGCGTAGTTCACCGCCTGTTCGACCCGCTGGCCCTGTGGCAGGCGCAATGCGCGGGCGTGGTGACGGGCCAGGCCGTGCCGGCGGGGCACTTCATCCCCGAGCAATTGCCCGAGGCCACGGCCCGCGCGCTGAGCGCCTTCATGCGCTGACGACTCGCTCCGCATCGGCACGGAAGGGCAATCGCAAGGGCCCGCCGTGCATTTGTTCACGCGCTGCCCGGCCACCATGCCTTGCACAGTGCGCACAGATGCCCTTGCGTTCCTAGAATCCGCCGCTTCGCACGCTGCGGAACCCATCGCAAACACGACGTGTTGGCGAGCCCCCCCGCTTTCCGCAGCGCCCCACCGAGCCTTGCCGACTGCGTGACCATGCCTCCTTTTACCGCCACCCAGAACCAACTGCTCACCGAGCACCTGCGCAGCTTTCTGCCAGGCATCGAACCCGAGGCGCTGGAGCTGCTGCGCGCCCAGCTGGAGTGGGTGGAGGTGCCCGGCGGCAGCACGCTGATGGCGCAGGGCGAGCCCGGCGAGTCGATGTACCTCACCGTGAGCGGCCGCCTGCGTGCCTATGTGCGCAGCGATGACGGTAGCAGCGGCCCGCAGCGCCGTGTGGCCGACATGGGCCGGGGCCAGGTGATTGGCGAGATCAGCCTGTTCACCGACGCACCGCGCGCAGCCACCGTGGTCGCCGTGCGCGACTCGGTGCTGGTGCGGCTGACCAAGGACGTGTTCAAGACCCTGCTGGCCAGCAGCGCCCAGGTGTCGATTGCCCTCACGCGCCAGATCATCCAGCGCCTGCAAACGGGCACCGCCGCCAACACGGCCGCACAAGAGCGGCCCGTGGCCATGGGCCTGCTGCCCGTGAGCAGCGGCGTGGACCTGCAGGGCTTTGGCCAGAGCCTGGCGCGCCAGCTGGGCACCATCGGCCGCGTGCGTGTGGTCGACTCCGCCACCGTGGATGCAGAGCTGCACGAGCCCGGCATTGCCCAGCGCGAAGGCGCCGATGCCACTGCCAACCGCCGCATCGCCATGCTGCTCGACGAGATCGAGGCCCGCAACAACTTTGTGCTGCTGCTGGCCGACCCCGAGCCCACGCCCTGGACGCGGCGCGTGAGCCGCCACTGCGACGAGTTGCTGCTGCTGGCCGACGCTCAGGCCGCGCCCGCCATCCACCCCATCGAAGAAAACTGCCTGCTGCGCCGCGCGCCCCTGGCCGAGGCCGCCGAGATCCTGGTGCTGCTGCACCCGGAAGGCACGCAGTGCCCGCGTGGCACCCAGCAATGGCTGGACCGCCGCCCCGTGTCCGACCACGTGCATGTGCGCCCCACCCTCGACCGCGACATGGCGCGCCTGGCCCGCATCCAGAGCCGCACGGCCGTGGGCCTCGTGCTGGCGGGCGGCGGCGCGCGCGGCTTTGCGCACCTGGGCATCTACCGCGCGCTGCAGGAGGAAGGCGTGGAGATCGACTGCGTGGGTGGCACCAGCATCGGATCGGTCATGGCCGCGTATGTGGCATCCGACCGGCCGCTGGCGACGGTGATGGCCAATGCGCGCGAGGCATTCCGCACCAACCCCACGGGCGACTGGAGCCTGCTGCCGCTGATGTCGCTCATCAAGGGCCGCCGACTGCGCCACATCCTGCACGAGGCCGTGGGGAGCCTGGTGGGTTTCCCAGCCCAGGTGGAAGACCTGTGGAAGAACTATTACTGCGTGGCCACCAACTACTCGCGCGCCAGCGAACAGGTGGTGCGCCGTGGCAGCCTGGTGAAGTCGCTGCTGGCCAGCATCTCCATCCCCGGAGCATTGCCGCCCGTGGTGCACGAAGGCGACCTGCTGTGCGACGGTGGCACGTTCAACAACTTTCCCGTGGACGTGATGCGCAGCAGCATGCGCGGCGTGGGCACGGTGATCGGCGTGGACCTGAACTTCCGCAAGCCGCGCCGCATCGAGCTGGACGACATCCCCACCAGCTGGGCCCTGCTGCGCGACAAGCTGCGCCCGCGCGCCCAGCGCCGCTACAAGCTGCCCTCGCTGGCCAGCTACCTCATGCAGGTCACCATCCTGTACAGCATGTCGCGCCAGCGCCAGTCGCAGCAGCTCACCGACCTGTACTTCAACCCCCCCATGGACCGCGTCGGCATGCTGCAGTGGAACCGCTTCGAGCAGATCGTGCAGCAGGGGTATGCACATGGCATCCAGGTGCTGGACGGACTGGATGACATCAAGCGCCGGCGCATCGGCGGGCTGCGCACCCGTTGAGAACGCACCACACGGCCCGGTCGCCCAAGCGGCATGCACAGGCAGGCACCGGTGTAGCATGGGCGCCCTTGAGGAGGAGACCCCATGCACCCCAACGCCCAGACCCTGCAGCGCTTCTACACCGCGTTTGCGCAGCTTGACCACGCCGCCATGGCCGCCTGCTATGCGCCCAACGCCACGTTCGACGACGAGGCCTTTTCCCTGAAGGGCCGCGACCAGATCGGCGGCATGTGGCGCATGCTGTGCACCGCCACCAAAAAGCCCGGCGCGGCCGAGCACTGGAAGCTCACGTTCAGCGGTATCGAAGCCGACGCGGCCGGCGGCAAGGCGCACTGGGAGGCGCACTACCTCTTCAGCGCCACGGGGCGCAAGGTGCACAACATCATCGACGGCACCTTCACCTTCACGCCCGACGGGCTGATCGCCACCCACCGCGACCGCTTCAACTTCTGGCGCTGGGCACGGCAGGCGCTGGGGGCGCCAGGGCTGCTGCTGGGCTGGTCGCCATCGCTCAAGCGCAAGGTGCGGAGTACAGCGGCGGGGAATTTGAAGAAGTTTCTGGCGCAGGGGTGAGGGGTGGTGTTGCGGTGACGCAGATCGCTCAGCGCATTGGGAACTGCGGCTCTCGGCCAATAGCCGCCGTCCACGAGGAAGGGCAAGTTGTACTAACAAGGATGTGTAGCGCTTGATTGCTTCCAAAGTGATAGCGCGCACACGATAGGTACAAGAACAAACGCCGAACCTGCCAGATAGTGATTTGGATAGAACCAACGGTAGGCCAACTCGGTGCCAAGTAAACCGGCGACTAACAGCAACAGGCAAGCCGCAATGCGCCATCCAATCCGTCGTTGGGGCAACAGTGATCCCGAGACTCCCAAAAGTAGTATCAGCATTGAGTCCGCGAACGCGAAACCGATGGGGATGCTTATCGAATCAGCGTCTGCTGAATAAATTCCCCTTGTTAAATTGGAACTTAGTACCCCCCACAGGGCAGCGTTGGCAAACACGACAGCACCAAAGATAGCCAGTGCAGATTGGAAACAAGATGGCGGCTTGAGCTTTGGCATGAAAAGCATAGTAGAAGCCTTTCGTGTGCAGAAAATGAGCCTAGTTTGAACTGAGTGTGAAGTAGTCATCTTGGATGGCTGCGAACCTGTGACCAATCCAGAGCGAGTCGGGTCAATTGACCCGCAATGCTTGCAAGAATGTAGGTTAGCCAAGGGCAGCTCTGGGCCCTGAGCAGCCGTTCCGAAGCGCGGCCCGGAAGCTGCCATTGACTTGTTGCACGGGGCTGTTGCAAATTTCGTTGTCTGCCCACCAAGCTATAGTTTGCCGATTTGAAGCATGTCGGGTTTCACGGAATTTTTATACTTGGACGGTTGAACAGGTCGCCCCTTGCAAACCTATGCTGCAAGCCACTTTCCGGAGAAATCAGTGTCCAGAATATCCCGCACGGTCCAGTTTATCACGCAGGTTTTGCGGGATACATCACGTTAAGTTACACAGGAATTAGCTTATGAAGATTACCGTAGGTGGCCGCGAACTCATTACTACGGCGGTTCTACAAGTCCCCGATGGAGAGGACGCTTGGATTGAGTTTCAGGCTGGAACCTGGAACGTTCGGCTCAACGTAAAGTTCGTCGACGACAAAGAGGACTCGACACAAAGATTCTTTCTCGAAGGTAAGGACGATCATGCAGTCTTAACCTTCAACAATTGGAATAACGGCTTGCCCAGTGCAATTCCGAAACCGTTCCCGTTTGGCGAGACTGACAATCGAAAAATCGCATTCGTCTTTTCAGGCTATTCCGTTGCAGGCTTCAAGCGTTTGGACATTTCGTTCTTATGGGAGACCGAAAATGGCCAGTAATGGAACGTTCGCTCAAATCCAAGCGCCTACCAAAAGCGTCCACAGCAATCTAGATCAAGAGATCATCCAAATCACCGAAGATAGGCTGCGCTTGGTATTGAAAGACCACCTGGAACTTGTTGAGGAAAAAAAGGCGTGGCACGCGCCACTTGGCGTTCTCATTGCCATAGTGGCGGCGTTTGTAACAGCAGATTTTCGTGATGCATATTTCAAGGCGGAAACTTGGCAAGCTGTCTTCTTGATCACAGGCATCCTGTCGTTAATCTGGCTAATAAAAACCATCTACAGGTCAGCTACTTCGCCTAGCATCGATGACATTGTTTCCAAGATCAAAACACGGTCTACAGACGGTAAAACCTAACCTGCCAGTCGAGAGGGACAGCCCTGAAGCGGGCTGCCCCTCACTTTTACGTTGAGCGTCTGCTTCCGTTCGCTTCCACGGACTGCACCTGGCCGGATTCTGCCTCACGGCGAAGGACGCTAGCGGGCCCTAAGCAGCCGGTGGACGAAACTGCCGCAAAGCTGCCGTTGACTCACTACCCACTGGCTTGACGTCCAAACCGCGCTGTCTCAGTGCCCGGTGCCTGCCTACTGGCAAGCTATAGTTTGCTGAGTTAAAGCCTGCCGGGTTTGTCGGAAATTTTATACCTGTGCTTTTGAACAGCGCACTGACCGCAAGCCCAATCTGCAAGCCATTTTCAGGAGGAATCAGTGTCCAGAATATCCCGCACGGTCCAGTTTATCCCGCAGGTTTTGCGGGATACATCACGTTAGGGCTCATTTCATGGGGCAGCCGAGTCCACGGTCGAAAACCGTAAGTCGCTGGGTCGTTGGTTTGTCAGCAGTAGCCAGCATTGCTGTGTCACTCCTGCAAACACCCGTCGCACTACGAGAGATGAGGGAGGACGCGTCGTTAACTGAAGACGGGGCCAAGACTCAAGGCAGAGTTGTGTCGCACGACCCCAGCTACGGAAAGTATGCTTACCGCTCGACCGCCATCGTCGGGTTTCGCGTAAATGATCGACCCTACGAAATCCAAGTTCGGGGGAGCGGTGCACTCCCTGAACGACTACCCCCCGGGACGGAGGTGGAAGTTCACTATCTGCCAAACAGTCCGTCAGTGTCGCGTGTCGTCGTGGATGGGGCGAGGACGAACCGTTTCGTGCTGTGGCAGTTCGCTGGGATATGGCTTTTGACGGTTGTTTTGGCTCTTGCTGCTTGTCTTCTGTATTGGCCCAAGGGTGGAGCGGCGCGCAAGAATGAGCCCTAACCATTCCATCGAGCGGACAGTCAACGGCGGGCGCCAGTGGTGCGCTTCGGCTATGCCATATGCGCCGTTGCCTGCCGCTCATGTCAAACGTTAGCTTGCAGAATGGAGCGCCTATGCGAGTTCGAACGCTCTTGATTGCCTCCGCCTTGGGCGTTGGCGTGGCATGGCTGGCGCTCAACGCTTTCGGACTCTGGGTGGCGTTCCATCCTTTTGGGCGCGATGCGGAGCGGACCGCTTGGCTTGTCCCGCTCCTTCAAGTCCTTTCCTGGTTGCCCTTTGTGGCCCTTGGAACCATCCTCACGTCCTGGTTGCTTCGCGAGCTTTCAGTGGTGGGTGGTTTTGCCGCCGGTCTGGCCGCCTCGGCCGCCGTACTTGGCGCTTCCTTTTACTACGCACCAGGCGAGAACCTCGTGGACGTCGCTTCACTCATGTGGCTCGACCTACTGTGCCCCGTGGCACTCTTCCCCGCTTTTGTCGGCCTGGTGGCTAACAGGTCGTTCAAGCAGACGCCGCACAGCGGCGCCGCTTAACGCCAACGTTGAGCGTCTGCTTCTTTCTGCCCCAGCTGACTGCTCCTGGCCGAATTCTGCCCGACGGCGAGGAACGCAATCGGACCCTTCGGAGCCACGGCTACGATGGCGGCCACCGGCCCAAAGCGCCCTATCACTGTGCTCGATCAGCGACAGGCAGCCACCCACCTTGAACCCCGCCCTCACATCTGCAACGGGCAGCAGTGGAAAAATCAAGTCCAATTGGCCTCTAGCGCTTATCCAATAAGCGTCAGCAAATATCAAATCAGTAGTTTTCCTACCCCAACCCCGTAACACACTTGTACTTCTTGCCACTGCCGCAATGGCACGGAGCATTGCGGCTGGACATGTGGCGATGCCGTGCACGGCGACAAAAAGGCCGGGAGCCAAGCGCTGGGCCTGCTGGGTGTGCTGCGGGGCTGGTCGCCTTCGCTAAAACGCCAGCGGCCCCCTCCCCGCTCAACCGCCCACCCCTCCTTTCGCACGGGCCGGAGCGACATCGCTCCCCATCCGATCAATCAGCACCGCGCTGGCTTCGTTAAGCCCCAGCACCTGCACCGTGCAGCCATGGTGCCTCAAGCGTTCCACCACCTTGTCGAGTGCGGCCACGGCGGTGATGTCCCAGAAGTGGGCGTGCGTCACGTCGATGACCACCGCGCGGCCTTCGGCGCCCAGCACGTCGAACGCCTCGATGAACGCATCGGCCGAGGCAAAAAACACCTGGCCGGACACGCGCCAAGTGCGCTGGCCCAAGGCCGTGGCACCAGCGCCATCTGCGTGATCGGCGCCATCCGCATCGTCGTGCACGCGCACCTCCAGCATGTGCGAGACCTTGAACGCAAAGAACACCCCGCTGAGCACCACGCCCACGGCCACGCCAGCCGCCAGGTTGTGGGTGGCGATGGTGACGGCCACCGTGGCCAGCATGGCGGCGCTGGACAGGCGCGGGTGGCGCACCAGGGCGCCGAGCGACTTCCAGTCGAACGTTTCGGCCGACACCATGACCATGATGGCCACCAGCGCAATCACCGGCACCTTGGATACCCAGTCTTTCAGCGCCACCATGAGGATCAGCAAAAACACCCCGGCAAACAGCGTGGACAGGCGCCCGCGCCCGCCGTACTTCACGTTGCCCACGGCCTGGCCGATCATTCCGCAGCCCGCAATGCCGCCGAACAGGCTGGCCGCGATGTTGGCCACGCCCAGCCCCGCACATTCGCGGTTCTTGTCGCTGGGGGTGTCGGTCAGCTCATCGACCACTGCGGCGGTGAGCACTGATTCAAGCAGGCCCACCATGGCGATCGCCAGCGCGGGCAGGAGGATGATGCGCAGGGTGTCGAGCGACACAGGCACCTGCGGCAGCGCAAACACAGGCAACGCGTCGGGCAGTTTGCCCAGGTCACCCACCGTGGACAGGTGCAGCCCCAGCGCCGATGCCAGCACCGTGAGCACCACCACGCAGATCAGCGGTGACGGAATGGCGGTGAGCGCAGGCCATGCCAGCCGCTGGCCCAGCCACGGCAGGCCGTAGATGAGCGCCAGCCCCAACGCCAGCGCCCCCCAGGTGGCCGTGCTGGCGCCGTGCAGGTGCGGCAGTTGCGCGGCAAAGATCAGGATGGCCAGTGCATTGACGAAGCCCGTGCGCACCGAGCTGGACACGAAGCGCATCAGCACGCCCAGCTTCATCAGCCCAAACGCCACCTGCACAGCCCCGGCCAGCAACCCGGCCGCCAGCAGATAGCCCAGCCCGTGCGACTGCACCAGCGGCGCAGCCACCAGCGCCACCGAGCCTGCCGCCGCCGACACCATGGCAGGCCGCCCGCCGGTGAAGGCGATGACCAGGCTGATGACAAACGAGGCGAAGAGCCCCACCGAAGGGTCCACGCCCGCCACGAAGGAGAAGGCGATGACTTCGGGGATGAGCGCAAACGTGGCCACAGCCCCGGCCAGCAGCTCGCGCGGAATGCTGGGCGCCCATTCGGCGCGCAGGCGGGTCAGGGTGGAAGGGTTCATGCGGTGTGCCCTGCAAAAAAGCAAAGCGCGCCCGAAGGCGCGCTGCGAGGAATTTCAGATCAAAACAGGCTCTAGCGCTTATCCATCAATCGCCAATAGCTATCTAATCAATAGCAAATTGCCCAACAAAATCAAGCTCCGTGGCACTTCTTGTACTTCTTGCCGCTGCCGCAGTGGCACGGGTCATTGCGCCCCGGCTCGGGCGCCTTGCGCACCGTCTCCACGCGCGGGCCCATGCTCTTCCACAGCTGGCGCAGGTCGTGCACGGCCCAGATGGCTTCGCCGAAGGCCTCGACGCGCGCCTGGCTGGTGCTGGGTGGGCCGTCTTCGTCGTACATGCAGACTTCGGGCTTGCCGGTGTCGTCTTCGGTCAGGGCAACGATGCGGTCCAGCGCGTCATCCAGCCACTTGGCCGCTTCCTTGTCGCGCGGGGCGGCCCAGTCTTCGGGCCAGTTTTCCACGGCGAACATGAAGCCCAGGGCCCACACCTGGCCGAAGGACGGGATCTCCTGGTCGTCGCCCATTTCGGCGCGCTGCTCGTCGGTCAGGCTGGCCACGGCGCCGCGCATGTCCATGGCTTCGGGCTGGAAGGTGCGGTCGTCGTCCAGCGTCTTCACGTCGGTGTCGAGCTGGGTCACGATTTCGGCCCAGCGGCGGTTCCACAGCTCTAAAAAGCGCGCCTGCTGGGCGGCGTCAGCAAAGGCTGGCAACTGCGGCAGCGGGTCGCCTTCGGCAACATCCAGCTCGGCGCCGTCGCCCAGCAGCATGGGCAGGTACTCGGCCGGGGCGATGGGGCGGCGGCTGCAGATCAGCGCGGTCATGAAGCCATCGCAGAACTCCCACTGCGGGATTTCCTCGCCGCGGGAGCGTAGGTCGTCGAGGATGTTGTCGATCTCTTCCAGCTCTTCAGGGCCCAGTGCGGCGGCCGGGGCGCCCGCGGGGTCATCAAGATCGTCGGTGGAGGGAGTGGGCGATGTGGGTTCGGTCATGGGGGGCTCCGGTCGTCAAGCGAGAAAGCGGGGGCGGTAAAACATTGTTTTACTTTTATGATGCGCAGGCCTTGTGCCGTGGCGCTGGTGTAGCGGCGGAGGTACGGCGGCCCGGGGTGGTGCCGGGCCTCAAAAGCGCCTTGCGCAACATGGCAACCCGATAAAAAGGCGGTCAGTGTAGCCCCCTCTCGCACCGCCACCAGAACCAGGACCCCCATGCTCCACCAACTGAACTCCCTGTACCCGATGCGCTACACGGCCTTTGCGCTGTGCGTTTTCGGGCTGCTGCTGTCGCTGTTTGCGCTGGTGGCTTTTCACGTGGGGTTGCCCGTGGTGCTGGTGTTTGCTGCCCTGGTAGCAGTGGGCGTGTACGACCTGCAGCAGTCGCGCCACGCCATTTTGCGCAACTACCCGGTCATCGGGCACATCCGCTTCATGCTCGAATATGTGCGGCCCGAGGTGCGCCAGTATTTCATCGAGAGCGACAGCGAGGCCGCGCCGTTTTCGCGCGCCCAGCGCTCGCTGGTGTACCAGCGCGCCAAGGGCGACCCGGACAACCGCCCCTTCGGCACGCACCTGGACGTGGGCGCGCAGGGTTATGAATGGGTGAACCACTCGCTCGCACCCACACAGCTGCCGTCGCATGACTTTCGCGTGTGGATCGGCGGCAGCACCGATGCGCCGTCGCAGTCCGTGGCGCCCTGCACCCAGCCTTACCACGCGAGCGTGTTCAACATCTCGGCCATGAGCTTTGGTGCGCTGTCGGCCAATGCGATCCTTGCTTTGAACCAGGGTGCAAAAAAAGGCGGCTTCGCGCACGACACGGGCGAGGGCAGTATCAGCCAGCACCACCGGGTGCATGGCGGTGACTTGATCTGGGAAATCGGCTCGGGCTACTTTGGCTGCCGCAACCCCGACGGCACGTTCAGCGAAGAGCGTTTTGCAGCCAGCGCCACCGACCCGCAGGTGAAGATGATCGAGCTCAAGCTCAGCCAAGGCGCCAAGCCCGGCCATGGCGGCGTGCTGCCGGGCGCCAAGGTGACGGCCGAGATCGCCGCCGCACGCGGGGTGAAGGAGGGCGAGGCCTGCATCTCGCCCGCCAGCCACAGTGCGTTCAGCAACCCGGTGGAGATGATGCAGTTCATCGCCAGGCTGCGCACGCTGTCGGGCGGCAAGCCCACGGGCTTCAAGTTCTGCCTGGGCCACCCGTGGGAGTGGTTTGCCATCGTCAAGGCCATGCTGGTCACGGGCATCACGCCGGATTTCATCGTGGTCGACGGCGCCGAGGGCGGTACGGGCGCGGCACCGGTGGAATTCACCGACCACGTGGGCGCCCCGCTGCAAGAGGGCCTGCTGCTGGTGCACAACACCCTGGTGGGCGTGAACCTGCGCGACCGCGTGCGCATTGGCTGCGCGGGCAAGGTCATCAGCGCCTTCGACATCGCGCGCATGATGGCGCTGGGTGCCGACTGGTGCAACGCGGGGCGTGGCTTCATGATGGCGCTGGGCTGTATCCAGGCGCAAAACTGCCACACCGGCCACTGCCCCACGGGCGTGACCACCCAGGACCCGCTGCGCCAGCAGGCCCTGGTGGTGCCCGACAAGGCCACGCGCGTGGCGCAGTTTCACCGCAGCACGCTGCACGCGCTGCAGGAGCTGGTGCAGGCCGCCGGGCTGCGCCACCCCAAGGACATCACGGCCCACCACATCGTGCGCCGCATCAGCGACACCGAGGTGCGCCTGCTGTCCAACCTGATCACGCGCATGCAACCGGGCGCGCTGCTGGGCCCGCTCGACGCGCAGCACAACGTGTTCCGCCTGTACTGGCCCTTGGCCAGCGCGCACAGCTTTCAGGCCAGCGAACCTGCACTGGAACCCTCCATTCCCCACCATGTCGAGCTGGTGCACGCAGCAGCCGCGGGCACCGCAGCGGCCGTGGCGGGGGACGCCGCTGTATGAACTTGACGATGGACGCATCCGCCCCCACCCACACCGCCGCCCCGGACTACGCCGCCTTTTTGCAGCAGCAGCTGGCCACCCAGCCGCACAACGTGATGGCCCACGTGCTGGGCGATGAGCAGATCTGGATCAAGCGTGCGGGTGCACCCCACGGCACGGGCCGCTACCGTGCCATGGCCGCGCTGGCCGCCCTGCTGCGGCTGGACGCCTTGCGCCCCGTGCCCAACCCCGGCGGCCCTGCGGCCATTGCCACCGAAGTGCAGCGCCTGCGTGACCTGGCCGCGCGCGGCATCCGCGTGCCCGTGGTGCTGGCCGCCTTGCCACATGGTTTTGCCATGCTCCACCTGGGCCACACGGGGGAAGAGATTCATTCGCTGGGCAACGAGATCGACCATGCCGTGCAGGCGGGTGACACGGCCACCGTGCTGGCGCTGTGGCAGCAAGGGCTGGACACGCTGGCCCAGGTGCACCGCCAAGGCACGTGCCTGAGCCAGGCCTTTGCTCGCAACATGGTGCGCTGCCCCGATGGCGAAGTGGCCTGCATCGACTTTGAGGACGACCCCGCCGCCGTGCTGCCCCTGGCGGTGTGCCATGTGCGCGATGCGCTGTGTTACGCGCACTCCACCGCGATCTACCTGCACACCAGCGGCACGCTGACCGAGGGGCGCGAGCGCTGGGTGGCGTGGGTGGCGCAGGAGAGCGCGGAGATGCGGGCGGTGCTGGCGACCAGTGTCCGGCGGATGGCGTGGATGGGGCTTTTGCCGGCAAGCCGCAGGCTGGGGCGGGATTTGCAGCGGGTGCGGGCGGCGTACGAGTTGCTCAGCAGATGAAACGCGGCCGTTCCTATCAAGCTGTGGTTGTACGCTGACAGCGCCAAGCGCGCTGATCGCCTATCGTTCAGGTGGAGCTTCCTCCAGCCCTCCCTTCTTTCCATGCCACTGCCCGCCGCTGCCAGCCCAGCCGCCCCTGAGCCCACGCCCTTGCCCACCACCTCCGACAAGACCCGCCGCAGCCGACCGCCCACCCTGTCGCGGGCTGCCTGGAAGCAGTTCATGGGCGTGGCCCGGCCCTACTGGGCAGGCGACAAGAAGCGCACCGCCTGGGGCCTGATGGCACTGCTGATCGCCCTGATGGTGTGCGAGACCCAGCTGGCCGTCATGCTGATCGACAAAACGGGGGAGATGACATCGGCCCTGGCGGCCAAGCAGGCCGACCGCTTCTGGATCGCGGTGCGCACCAGCCTTGTTGTACTGGCATTCGCGGTGCCGGTGTACGCCTTTTACTACTACATGCGCGATGCGTTTTCCAACCACTGGCGGCGCTGGCTCACCCACCGATTCCTGGATGGCTATCTGAGCGAACGCAAGTACTACGAGATCGGCGCGGGCGGCGACATCGACAACCCCGACCAGCGCATCAGCGAAGACATCAACACCTTCACAAGCCGGTCCACGCACTTCCTGCTGATATTCATTGGTTCGCTGATGCAGCTGGTGGCGTTCAGCGCGGTGTTGTGGTCCATCTCCAAGACGCTGGTGGCTTTTTTGGCGGTGTATGCCCTGCTGGGCACCTTCGGGGCGCTGTACTTTTTTGGCGCGCCGCTGATCCGGCTGAACTTCTGGCAGATCCGCCGCGAGGCAGACTTCCGGTTCGGGCTGATGCGGCTGCGCGAAAACGCCGAATCCATCGCCTTCTACCGGGGCGAACCCCAGGAGCGCGTGCAGATCGACCACCGGTTCGAGGCAGCGTTTACCAACTTCGCCCGGCTCATCAAAAAGCAGCTCTCGCTCAACCTGTACCAGCGCTCTTTCAGCCAGCTTACCTTGATCCTGCCCAGCATCCTCCTGGCCAATGCGGTGCTGTCGGGCGAGCTGGAGGTGGGCCGGGCCATCCAGGCGGCAGGCGCATTTGCCGCCGTGCTGGGCGCCATCTCGCTCATCGTGGACAACTTCGAGAGCCTGAGCCGGTTTGTGGCGGGCATCGACCGGCTCCATACCCTGTCGCAGGTCGTGCTCAAAACCCCTGCCGCGCCCACTCCCTGGGCCGAGCCCGCCCCAGCAGGCCAACCTGCGGACGATGCGACGCCCGCGATCAACGCCCACGACCCCTCCGAGCCCCCACCGCAAATCACCACCCGCATCGGCGACACGCTGGCCATCGAAGGGCTCTCGCTTTACACCCCCCACTTCGGTCGCCTGCTCGTGGCCGACCTCTCGCTGCAGCTACAGCCCGGCGACGCGCTGCTCATCACCGGCCCGAGTGGCTGCGGCAAAAGCTCGCTCTTGCGTGCCATTGCCGGCCTGTGGCACACGGGCAGTGGCACCGTGCAGCACCCGCCCCTGGAAGACATGTTCTTCCTGCCCCAGCGCCCCTACATGCAGATTGACACGCTGCGCAGCCAGATCATCTACCCGAGCAAGCAGACGGCGCTGAGCGACGAACGCCTGCTGGAGCTGCTGCAGGAGGTGCACCTCGAATCACTGTCCGAGCGTGTGGGTGGGCTCAACGCGTCCTACGACTGGGAGAAACTGCTGTCCGTTGGCGAGCAACAGCGCCTGGCCTTTGCCCGCGTGCTGGCGCGCCAGCCCAGCATCGTCATCCTGGATGAAGCCACCAGCGCGCTGGACAGCGCCAACGAAACCGCCCTCTACGAACGCCTGCGCGCCAGCGGAACCACCCTCATCAGCATCGCCCACCGCCCCGCCGTGCTCAAACACCGTAAGCGGCCAGCCATGCCACCTTGACGGCGATGTCGGCTCCCTTCAGCAGCCGTTGATCTCGTCAACCGCGTCCCCGCCGTCGTAGAACTTACCGATGGCTTTGTCCAGCCTCTTGAGCAACGC
>NZ_JAMXAX010000131.1 GCF_023913775.1 Acidovorax facilis | reverse complement strand
GGTACGCCGCGTCGCATATCTCGGTGTCTCTGAATCTTTGAGCATGGTGTCCACGATGGTTTACGTGCACACGATCTTGCGAGATGTCGCGGGACTGTTCAAGGTGGTACGGCTGGTCGCTTACTGATCTTTTTCCAGTTTTCCGAGACCGCTTCGTCAGGGGCTCTAGAGGACAAGAAACTTTCATGCCGTGCCGCAGCCCAGAGGGCGTCATAGAAAGCCTGAGCGCTCTTCGGCCCAAGATACACGCAGTTGCGCTCCCACCATTGAAGACACCTTCCTGCGACCACCCCAGCTTCTTTTGTGTGCATCGCATTGAATTGCTCACGCATCAAAGCAAATGCGTCCTGATGCGCCTGCAAACGTCTTTCAGCAGCAACCATTCGGAGTTGATGCCCAGCCTTTAAATCCTCAAGGATCTCTAGGTGCTGTCGCTTAATGCCCTCTACTTTATTAGTGAGCTTCTCAACATCTTCTTTTGTGGCCAGACCTTTACCTTTCTCGCTCAGGTAGGAACCCAGAAAAGCCGCTCCTCCAACGAGACTCAACATAAGCAGATAAGCCCACCAAGGAGGTAGCCCTAAAGCACCAGCGATCTCAACGGCTAGGGCCTTCAACTGAACTGAATCCAATCCACACCTCCACAGCAAGTCCACGGCTTTAAAGCGTGGGGTAACGAATAGAAGTCGTGCAAGACGGTTTACTCAATCCTGAACGCCGATCCTCAATGCGCCTTATCCCAATTAGCCCCCACCCCCACCTCCGCCAGCAATGGCACCTTCAGCGCCGCCACGTCCGCCATCAAGCGCGGGATGTGGGTCTTGAGCCAGTCCACCTCGCCCTCGGGCAGCTCGAACACCAGTTCGTCGTGCACCTGCATGATCATTTGGATATCCGGCTTGTGGGCATCCAGCTCCTTCTGCACGGCCACCATCGCGAGCTTGATGAGGTCGGCGGCCGTGCCCTGCATGGGCGCGTTAATAGCGGCGCGCTCGGCCCCGGCGCGGCGGGGGCCGTTGGGGGAGTTGATTTCGGGCAGGTACAAGCGGCGGCCAAACACGGTCTCCACATAGCCCATGGATTTGGCGGCGGCCTTGGTGTCGTCCATGTACTGCTTTACGCCGGGGTAGCGCTGGAAGTATTTGTCGATGTACGCGGCGGCGGCCTTGGTCTCTATCCCTAAGTTCTTGGCAAGGCCAAAGCTGCTCATGCCGTAGATGAGGCCAAAGTTGATGACCTTGGCGTAGCGGCGTTGCTCGCTGGTGACCTGATCGACCTCCACCCCAAACACTTCGGCAGCGGTGGCGCGGTGCACGTCCAGCCCGGCGTGGAAGGCGTGCAGCAGCGAGTGGTCGCCGCTCAGGTGGGCCATGATGCGCAGCTCGATTTGGGAGTAGTCGGCGCTGGCGATCACGCGGCCTGCGGGGGCCACAAAGGCCTCGCGCACGCGGCGGCCTTCGGGGGTGCGGATGGGGATGTTTTGCAGGTTGGGGTCGTTGCTGGACAAGCGGCCGGTGACGGCCACGGCCTGCGCGTAGTGGGTGTGCACGCGGCCTGTGCGTGGCAGCGCCAACTGGGCCAGCTTGTCGGTGTAGGTGCCTTTGAGCTTGACGAGGCCCCGGTGCTCCAGCAGCTTGGCGGGCAGGGGGTAGTCCTCGGCCAGCTTTTCCAGCACTTCTTCGTCGGTGCTGCGGGCACCGGTGGCGGTCTTCTTCACCACGGGCATGCCCAGCTTGTCGAAGAAGATTTCGCCCAGTTGCTTGGGGCTGCTCAGGTTGAAGGGCTGGCCTGCAATCTCGTACGCCTCGGTCTCCAGCTGCAAGATGCGCTGGCCCAGCTCGTGGCTTTGGGCGGCCAGGGTGGGGGCGTCAATGAGCACGCCGTTGCGTTCGATACGGTACAGGGCCTCGCTGCTTTGCATCTCCAGCTCATAGATAAAGCGCAGTTTGTCGTCCGCCTGCAGCAGGGGCCACAGGGCGTTGTGTACGTCCAGGGTCTGGTCGGAGTCTTCGCACGAGTAGGCGGCGGCTTTGTCCACGGGCACTTGCGCAAACGGGATCTGGTGCGCGCCTTTGCCGCACAGGTCTTCGTAGCTGATGCCTTTGCGGCCAGTATGGCGCTCGGCCAGGCTGGTGAGGTTGTGGGGCTTGTGCACTTCGAGCACGTAGCTTTGCAGCATGGTGTCGTGCGCGTAGCCCTGCACCTCGATGCCGTGGTTGGCGAACACATGGCGGTCGTACTTGATGTGCTGGCCCAGCTTGTGGTGCTTGGGGTCTTCCAGCCAGGGCTTGAGGCGGGCGAGCACATCATCCAGCGGCAGTTGCGCGGGCGCGTCGGGGCCTTCGTGGCGCAGGGGGATGTAGGCAGCCTCGCCGGGCTGTACGCTGAAAGAGATGCCGACGATTTGCGCACGCATTTCGTCGAGGGAGTCGGTCTCGGTGTCGATGGCCGCGAGTGGGGCTTTGTGCAGGCGCTCCAGCCACTGGTCAAAGTCCGCCCAGTTCAGGATGGTGTCGTACACCACGGTGCGGTGCTGGGCTTCTTCGGCCACGGTGCTGGCGGAGTGGTCGGCAAACAGATCGCCGCTCTGGCCGGGCATGGCGACGGTGGGGGCTGTAGCCGCTGGGGCGGCTGCACCCTTGATGGCAGCGGCCAGGCCCTTGAAGCCGTATTGTTCGTAAAACGGCAGCAGGCCGGCGTTGTCTGGCGCGTCGAGCGTGATGTCATCAAACCCAGGCAGGCCGGGGATGTAGTCGGCCAGCGCGCAGTCGGTCTTCATGGTGACGAGCTGGCGGCTCAAGGCCAGCTGGCCGCTGGCAATGGCCTCGCGCAGGTTGTTGCCCGCCACGCCCTTGATGGCGTCGGCATTGGCAATCAGGTTGTCGAGCGAGCCATATTCCTCCAGCCACTTGGCGGCCGTCTTGGGCCCCACCTTGGTCACGCCGGGCACGTTGTCCACGGTGTCGCCCACCAGGGCCTGGTAGTCCACCATCAGCGCAGGCGGCACGCCAAACTCGGCTGTCACGCCCGCCACATCGCGGCGCTTGCCGCTCATGGTGTCGATGATGGTGATGTGCTCGTTGACGAGTTGGCTCAAATCTTTGTCGCCGCTGGACACAATGACCTCGATGCCCTGTGCGGCCGCCACGTGGGCCAAAGTGGCGATCACGTCGTCGGCCTCCACGCCGGGCACGGCCACTACCTTCCAGCCCAGCAGGTCCACCACCTGGTGGATGGGCTCGATCTGGCTGCGCAGGTCGTCGGGCATGGGTGAGCGCGTGGCCTTGTATTCGGTGTACAGGGCATCGCGGAAGGTGGGGCCGCTGGCGTCGAACACGCAGACGGCGTAGTCGGCAGTCACCTCTTTGCGCAGGGCCTGCATCATGTTGATCATGCCGCGAATGGCACCGGTGGCAGGGCTTGTGGGGTCGCCCGGCACCGCCCGCAGGTCGGGCATGGCGTGGAAGGCGCGGTAGAGGTAGCTGGAGCCGTCCACCAGCACCAGGGTCTTTTTGTCAGTCATGCACGGATTGTGCACGGCCGGGCTCCATCCAGGCAGCGCTCTACAATCGCCCGATGCGCGCTCTCTACCTCCTTTTGCTGCTGGGCATTGCCTCCGGCACCGCCCTGGCCCAAAATCCAAGCCAAAATGCCCCTCAGGGCACGACGGACAAGCGCGAAGCGCTCTCAAATCAAGAGCAATCTGCAGGCCGCACCAACCAGCGTACCGAGCGCATCCAGGTGGAAGACGCGGGCAGCCGCGTTGATGAGCTGCGTGTGGGCGGGCAAACACAGACGATTTCGGTGCAGCCCAAGACCGGCAACATGCCCGGCTACGAAGTGCAGTCGCCCGATGGCGCACGCAGCCGCGCAGGCAGCAACAGCGGCGCCGAGACCACCACCGCCCCGCGTGTCTGGAACGTGCTGAAGTTCTGAGCTCCCTGCAGCGACTGCGGTATTTGGCAGCGCCACCGCGCTGCCCCCATGAAGCCGCTGCACGCCCTGCCCTTCTTCTGCCAGTTTTTCATTTCTTTGTAACCCCCCTGAGCGATGGCCGTTTTTACCGAAGTCTCCAACACCGAGGCGCGCGAGCTGCTGCGCCGTTTGCAACTGGGTGAGCTGGTAGAGCTGCGCGGCATTGAGGGTGGCATTGAGAACACCAACTACTTTCTGACCAGCGACCAGGGCGAGTTCGTGCTCACGCTGTTCGAGCGCCTCACGGCGGCACAACTGCCGTTCTACCTGTACCTGATGAAACACCTGGCGCACGGCGGCGTGCCCGTGCCCGACCCGCGTGCTGACAAGAACGGCGACATCCTGCACACCGTGTGTGGCAAACCCGCTGCGGTGGTGAACAAGCTACGCGGCAAAAGCCAGCTCGCACCCCAGGGCGTGCACTGCGCGGCCGTGGGCACCATGCTGGCCCGCATGCACCTGGCGGGGCGTGGGTTTGACCGGCACCAGCCCAACTTGCGCGGCCTGCCCTGGTGGAACGAAACCGTGCCCGTGGTGCTGCCCCACATCGATTCGGCCCAGGCCGCCCTGCTGCGGTCCGAGCTGGCCTACCAGAACCATGTGGCGGCCAGCGCCACGTATGCCGCACTGCCCAGGGGCCCCGTGCACGCCGACCTGTTCCGCGACAACGTGATGTTCGATGGCGAGGAGCTCACGGGTTTCTTCGACTTCTACTTTGCGGGCGTGGACACCTGGCTGTTTGACCTGGCGGTGTGTCTGAACGACTGGTGCATCGACCTGGCCACCGGCGCGCACGACGCCGAGCGCGCCACCCGCATGCTGGACGCCTACCAGGCAGTGCGCCCGCTCAACGCGGCCGAACGCGAACTGCTGCCTGCCATGCTGCGCGCCGGTGCCTTGCGGTTCTGGATCTCGCGCCTGTGGGACTTTTACCTGCCGCGCGAAGCCTCGATGCTCACGCCGCACGACCCCACCCATTTCGAGCGCGTCTTGCGTGCTCGCCTTGCACACCCAGTGCACGCCTGAGCCCTTGTGCAGTGGCCGGAATGGGCCGCTGGGGTAAATTCCAAGCTATTGCACTGCCATGGGCGGCCTTCTGGCTGCCGGCAATGCCCGGGCGCAGGCCCCACCTTTCTTCAGCAGCACCTTCATGAAACTCCACATCGTCCCCGCCCGCACTGGCATGACCTGGGTCAAGCTTGGTATACGGACGTTCTGGAAGCAGCCCATGGCACTGGCAGCGCTGTTTTTCATGACCATGGCGGCCATGTCGCTGGCCTCCATGATTCCGCTGGTCGGCCCTGCGGTGGCGCTGATGCTGTTGCCATCGGCCACTCTGGCCATGATGGTGGCGGCGGCGCAAGCCTCGCAGGGGCGGTTTCCCACACCGGCCGTGCTGCTGGTGGCGTTTCGCACCGGGCAGCAGCGGCTGCGTGACATGCTGGTGCTGGGCGCCCTGTATGCGGCTTGCTTTCTGGCGGTAATGGGCCTGTCGGCCCTGATCGACGGCGGGCAGTTCGCCAAGGTGTACCTGGGCGGTGCCCAGCTCAGCAAGGAAGTGGCCGAAGACCCGGCGTTCCAGAGCGCGATGTGGCTCTCCATGGTGCTGTACCTGCCGCTGTCGCTGCTGTTCTGGCATGCCCCGGGGCTGGTGCACTGGCATGGCGTGCCGCCGGTCAAGGCGCTGTTCTTCAGCATCGTGGCCTGTGTGCGCAACTTCAGCGCATTCCTGGTCTATGGACTGGGTTGGCTGGGCGTGTTTCTGCTGGGGGGGCTGGTGGTGGCGCTGGTGTCGGCACTGCTGGCTACGGCGGGACTTGCGGCATCGGCGGCTGGCGGCATCATGGTGGGTGCCGCGTTGATGATGGCGGCGATGTTCTTCACGTCGGTGGTGTTCACCTTCCGTGACAGCTACGAGCCCCCTTCAACCCCAGAACCCGAGCCGCCCCATGACACACCACCACCACCCGACTCCCCTGCTCCTGGGCCGGACTGACAACGAGCTTCTGTGGCACCGGCGGCGCAGCCTGTTGCAGGCGGCCGCCGCATGGGTGGCCGCTGGCGGGTGGATGGCCGCGCAGGCGCAATCGCGCAGCAACATCGTCGAAGTGCGCGGGGATGTGCTGCGCAATGGGCAGGCGCTGACGGCACAGGGCAGCATCGCCGCCGGTGACCGCATCGAAACGGGGCCGGGCTCCACCGCCATCTTTGCCGTGGGCAACAGCGCTTTCATGGTGCGGCAGAACACACGCCTGGCGCTGGAGGGCGACACGCCGACCGCCGTCAAGGTGCTGCGGGTGCTGACCGGCGCGGTGGCCAGCGTGTGGGGGCAAGGCACCGACCGGCAGGTGATTTTGCCCACCGCCACGGCGGGTATCCGGGGCACGGGTGTGTATGCCGAGGTGTTCCCCGAGCTGGACCACCGGGGCTACTTCTGCAACTGCTATGGAACGGTGGACCTGGCCGCTGGCAACGAAAGCGTGGTCAGCCAGTCGGTCTACCACCAGTCGTTCTGGGCCGAGCCTGCGCCGCGCGACGGCCGCCTTCTGACCCCTGCTGGTGCCATCAACCACACCGACGAAGAGCTGGAGTTTCTGGCCGGCCTCATCGGCCAGCGCACGGCCTGGCAGATTGCCGGGCGCAAGGGCACCAAAGACGGCAGCGGGCAGATGAACTACCCCGCGCCCGGCGGCACAACACCAGGAACCACACCGCCGGTACCCACGGCCCCCACCCGCGCCGTGCCACCGCCCCCCGGCGACACCAGCACCTACTGACCGCCGACCAAGCCCCTGGCAACGCGCCCACCGCAACGCACAAGGCCCACTGGCCAGTGGGTTGCCCTGTTGGTGGCAACCCCCTGGCCAGCGGGCCGGGTCGGTCAAAAAAACGAACTAGCGGGGGATCAGGTCCCGATCACGCCGCCGTCGTTCTTGGTGATCACGATGGTGGCCGAGCGGGGGCGCTTGCCTGCGCCGTAACCTGCGTTGGCGGGCCACTGGCTCTGGTACTTGGTGGCGTCGCCCACATTGGCCAAGGCGGTGCCTTCACCGGGGTGCTGGATGTTCACGAAGATGGCCTTGCCGTCGGGCGTTTCGGCCACCCCGGTGATTTCGCTGCCCTTGGGGCCGACCAGGAAACGCTTGAGCGTGCTTTCAGTGGCAGCCTTGCCCACGGGGGTCACGATGTCCAGCTTGCTGCCGTCGGTCTTGGTGTAGCTCAGCGTCTTCTTGCCGCCGTCACCCACCTGGCCGGGCACAGCGGCCAGCATCATGCAGTTGGTCACGTCGGTGTAGGCGCCGTCGTCGGTCTGGATCCAGCAGATGCCGGTGGCCTTGCTGAAGGCCAGGCCGTCGGGGCTGGAGAAGTCCTGGTCAGCCGTCAGCGACGAGATGTTGACCAGCGCCTTGTCGGCCCCGGCTTCGGCGCCGAACAGGTACACGTCCCAGGTAAAGGCCGAGACCGAGGCGCCTTCTTTCATGCGCACCAGGTGGCCGTTGGGGTTACCGGTCTGTGCCGAGGTGCCCTTCATGTCGGTGTAGGCACGTGGGTTGGCGGCGTCTGGCAGGTACTGGCTACCCGTGGGGTTCACACTGCGGTTGCTGTTGTTGGTCAGCGTGAAATAGATCTCGCCGTTGGCGGGGTTCACGGCGTTCCATTCGGGGCGGTCCATCTTGGTGGCGCCCACGGCATCCGCCGCCAGGCGGGTGTTGATGGCGATGTCGGCTGCATCGGCAAACTTGTAGGCTGCATAGCCGCTGATGGCGGTGTTGGCCAGCGCCAGCTCGACCCAGGTGCCCGTGCCATCGGCATTGAACTTGGCCACATACAGCTTACCGCTGTCCAGGTACTTGTCGCCCACGGCCATGCGGTCGGCGGCATTGGCATCGGCGGCATTCCACAGCGCGGTGGACACAAACTTGTAGATGTATTCGCCGCGCGAATCGTCACCCATGTACACCGACAGCGGCTTGCCTGCCTCAACCTTGCCAAACGCCGCGCTTTCGTGCGCGAAGCGGCCCAGGCCCGTGCGCTTCTTGGCCATGCGGGTCTTGTCGTAGGCATCGATCTCGACGATGTAGCCCATGCCATTCATCTCGTTGCGGTAGTCATCGCTGCCGTCCACCGACGTGCCGGTCTTGCTGTTGTTCCAGCGCTGGTACTGGTCGGCGGCACCGCCGCTCTCCCAGCCGTGGCGCGATGCAGCACCCTGGTTGCGGCCATAGCGCTTGAGGGCCGTGACGCTCTTGTCGTTGCCGCGTGCGGCATCGTCGGCAGCGCCACGCGTGAAGTAACCAAACCAGTTTTCCTCACCGGTGAGGAACGTGCCCCAGGGCGTTTTGCCCGTGCCGCAGTTGTTCAGCGTGCCGCGCGTGGTGGTGCCCGTGGGGGAGAACTTGGTGATCATCTGCGCATTGCCACGCGCAGGGCCCGAGATCTCGATGGGGCTCAATGCCGTCAGGCGGAAGTTGAGCGCAGAGTTCTGCACGTAGGCCCACTTGCCACCCGACTTGGCGACTTCGATCACGGCAATGCCGTGGATCGCCGTTTCCTTGTCGATTTCGGCCGCAGGGCGTGGCAAGGTGGTCGTGCCGCCGTTGGCATGCAGGAAGTGGGACGACAGCTTCTCGTCGGTGGTGGCTTCGTGGTTGATGGCCAGCAGCCCGCGCTCGATGGCGTTGTCGTTGCGCTTGCCGTCAGCCCCCAGGCCAAACCATTCCATGCCGTCGTGGTGATCGCCACCGCGCTTGTCGAAGTCACCATCGGTGCCATCGTTCTTGTAGGCAGCCACGCCTGCTGCAATGGGGTCGCCCAGCGCAAACAGCACGCTGGCGGTGTAGCCCGCAGGCACGGCCACCACGTCGGCCAGGCTCTTGGGCACCGCGCCAAAGCCCAGCAGCTTGGGGCCGGCAGGGGGTGGAGTCACTGCAGGGTCGTCGCTGCCGCCGCAGGCCGACACGCCAAAGCCCGCCAGCACCGTGGTGCCCACCGTGCCCACGCTGCCCCGCAGAAGGCCACGGCGCGACAGGCGAGCGCCCAGCACCGCATCAAAGCTGGGGTTGGCAGAGGTGTTGGAGTTCTCGTTGTTGAAGTCAATCGCCTGCTCTGGCGCAGCCACACGGTGGTTCATGGGGTTCCTCGGGTTGTTGGTTACAAAACCCATGGAGCGTAGAAACCGTGGGTGACATCGCCGTGAAGCTTTTGCGGCGGTTTGATGACAGTCGGTCCCTGCAAGCTGGTGGTCGCACCAGAGATGGACATACACAAATACGAATCACTACTATTTGTATAATCAAAACCTGCCTTCGCCCACCCAGCCACGCCCTCGCACCTTGTGGTGCACAGGCTCCCTCAGCCAGTGCGGCCCCTTCGTTGACCACCGCAGCGCCCTTGCAGGCCCAACCGCCTTCCATGCCATGGCCTGCGCGCCCCTTTGCCCCGGAGACCTCTGCATGCCCCATTCCTTTCTGAAGACCTCGGTCCTGGTAGCCGCTCTGGCCCTGTGCACCTATGGCACTCACGCAGCAGCGCAGGCAGGTGGTGCGCCGGCCCCGTCGGCCAACGCACAGGCGGTGAACACCAACATGGTGGCCGCGCACTACGGCCACCTGGTGCATGCCAACTACACAGACACGCTGAATGCTGCCAAGGCCCTGCAGGCCGCAGTGCTGGCATTCACCGCCAAGCCCTCTGCAGAAACGCTGGCCGAAGCCCGCAAGACCTGGTTGGCCGCACGCGAGTTCTACGGGCAGACCGAAGCCTTCCGCTTCTACGGCGGCCCCATTGACAACGACAACGGCCCGGAAGGCCGCATCAACGCCTGGCCCATGGACGAATCGTTTGTGGACAGCGTGCAAGGCAAGGCCAACGCCGGGCTGGTGAACAACCGCAAGTTCACCATCAACAAGAAGAACCTGTCCGCGCAGAACGAGCGTGGCGGCGAAGAAAACATTGCCACGGGATGGCACGCCATCGAGTTCTTCCTGTGGGGCCAGGACCTGTCAGACACCGGCCCGGGCAACCGCAGCTTTGAAGACTTTGTGGATGGCAAGGCCCCCAATGCCGACCGCCGCCGCCAATACCTGAACGTGGTGACAGAGCTGCTCATTGACGACCTCACCACGCTGGTGAAGGCCTGGGCGCCAGATGCCAAGAACAACTACCGCGCCCGCTTCGTCAAAGGTGGCCAGGAATCGGTGCGCAAGATGCTGGTGGGCCTGGGCTCGCTGTCGCGCGGCGAATTGGCCGGCGAACGGCTGGAAGTGGCGCTGAACAGCCAGGACCAGGAAGACGAGCACTCGTGCTTTTCGGACAACACCCATCGCGATGCGGTGACCAACGCACTGGGCATCCAGAACGTGTGGCTGGGCCAGTACAAGCAGGCCAACGGCACGGTGCTGCAAGGCCCTTCGCTGCGTGACCTGGTGGCCGCCAGGGACGCCGCGCTGGCCGACAAGACCACGCAGCAGATCGCCGCATCGGTGGTCGCCGCAGAAGGCATTCAGGCCCCGTTCGATCGCGAAATCATCGGCGGCAAGGACGCCCCAGGCCGCCAGCGCATCCAGAAGACCATCGACAGCCTCACACAACAAAGCAAAGACCTGGTCGCTGCCGCCAACGCCATTGGCATCACCAAGTTGACGCTGGTCCAGCCTTGAACATGCAGATCTCGCGAGCCAAACGCCGCCAGCGCGCTGTGCGCCTGGCGGCTGCCAGCACCGCCATCGTCGCGCTCGCCGGCTTCGGCAGCCTGGGCATTCCATCGCTGACGGCGGCCCCCCAACCCGACCCGCAGGGCGAAAAAACCGGCGGCGAGACCACCGTATTCGCCACCGGGCGCAATGCCTTCTCGTTCCCAGCCGCCAACCTGACCGATGAGGAACGCACGCGCTTTGTCATCGGCAACTCGTTCTTTCGCCGCAACTGGGTCGAGGCCCCTGCATCCACCAAGGCCCGTGATGGCCTGGGCCCGCACTTCATCGCGCGCTCGTGCGGTGGCTGCCACGTGCAGGACGGCCGGGGCGAGCCGCCAGCGATCTTCAACCGCCTGGGCGAGACCAAGGACCCGACCGTGGCCCTGCTGATCCGCCTGTCCATCCCCGGCAAAGACGCGCATGGCGGGCCCAAGCCCGACCCGGTGTATGGAGACCAGTTCAACAACGCGGCCATCCAGGGCGTCAGCCCTGAAGGGCGCGTCACGCTGCGCTACGAAACGATCAAAGGCCAGTTTGCCGACGGCATGCCTTACACACTGCAAAAGCCCGTGTATGGCTTCGCCGACCTGGGCTACGGCCCCATGCACCCGGACGTGACGAGCAGCCCGCGCATTGCGCCGCAGATTATCGGCGTGGGCCTCCTCGAAGCGATTGCCGAGGCCGACATCCTGGCCAACGCAGCCGACCAGGCCGCCGCGCCCGGCCCCATCAAAGGCCAAGCCAACAAAGTGTGGGACGCGCCCTCGGGCAGCATGATGACAGGGCGATTTGGCTGGAAGGCCAATGTGGCCACCATCGCGCACCAGACGGGCGGCGCCTTTCTGGGCGACATGGGCATCACGTCCCGCCACTTCGCGCACGAGACCTGCACCCCCGCACAAAAGGACTGCCTGGCAGCACCCAGCGGCAAAAGTGGCAAGGAGGGCGCCAGCGTGCAAGGCCAGCCGGCTGTGGAGATCGACGACAAGACCCTCGCCGACGTGATCTTCTACCAGGCCACGCTGGCACCGCCCGCGCGCCGTAACGTCAACGACGTGCAGGTGCAACGCGGTCAGGCCTTGTTTGCCCAGGCCCAGTGCGCTACCTGCCACCGGCCCAGCTACGTGACCAGGGAAGGCCCCTTCCCCACGCTGACCAGCAAAGCCCTGAACGGCCAGCGCATCTGGCCCTACACCGACCTGCTGCTGCACGACATGGGCGAACGCCTGGCCGACAACCGGCCCGACTTTGGCGCCAACGGCCGCCAGTGGAAGACTCCCGCACTGTGGGGCACCGGCCTGATCAAGGATGTGAACGGCCACACGCGCCTGCTGCACGACGGCCGCGCGCGCGGCGTGCTGGAGGCGGTGCTGTGGCACGGCGGCGAGGCCGAAGCAGCCAAGGACCAGGTGCTGAAAATGAAGAAGGCCGACCGTGATGCGCTGGTGAAATTTGTGGAGTCGCTATGAGTATTGCCCCCCACGCTCCGCCGCTTCGCGGGTCGCTGCCCCCCGAGGGGGCCGCGTTTTCATCTTGGGGCGGCCCGGCGATGAAAACATCCCTCCTTGCTGCCGCCCTGCTGCTGACCGCAATGCCCCCCGTAGCTGCGCAGGCCCAGACTGCCGCAGCCGCCCCCGCCTGGCAGCGCGAAGCCGTGCCGTTCTACGACACCGTACACGCGCTGCAGGGCTTCTACGGGCATTGGGCCCTGCCCCGCGCCAAAGACTTTGACCAGAACGCCCGCGCCCTGGCGCCCGCCGTGGCCGCACTGTGCCAGGCCCCGGCCAGTGACAGCAAGGCGGCCTTGGCCGCCGCACGCATGGCCTGGCAAACGACAGCACGCGCGTGGGAGCAATTGGCGGCCGTGTCGATTGGCCCCGTCATCGCCCGCCGCAGCCAGCGCGCCATCGACTTCACGCCCACCCGCCCCGCGCTGATCGAAAAAGCCGTCGTCACCCAGCCCCAGGGCGCCAAGGCCTTCGAGCGCATCGGCACCCCCGCCAAGGGCCTGCCCGCGCTGGAATGGCTGCTGTGGACCCGCCCCGTGCAGCCCGGCAGCCTTGCCTGCAGCTACGCACACGAAGTGGCGCAGGACGTGGCCCGCGAATCCGCCGCCTTGCAAGCCGCCTTCACCACCGCCGCAGGCACCGACTGGGGCGCCGAGGACGAACAGGAGCAGTCCACCCAGGCCATCAGCGAGTTTGTGAACCAATGGGTGGGCGGAATCGAACGCCTGCGCTGGGCGCAGATGGAAAAGCCCTTGCGCGCCGCTGGATCGGGATCTGGCAGCCGCACCCCCGACTACCCACGTTCTGCCAGCGGCGACACCCTGGCCGCCTGGGCCGCCACCTGGGCAGGCCTGCGCAGCGTGACCGCCCTGCCTGCGAACGCCGCCACACCCGCGCCCGGCGAGGCGCTGGTGCCGCTGGAGATGTATTTGCGCGGCAAGGGCCTGAACCCGCTGGCCGACAAACTGCACCTGGCCACCGGCAAGGTGGATGCATCGATGGCGCAGGTGCAAAAAGCGGGCGTGCAGAACAAGGCCACCATCCAGCAGACCGCGAAGGATCTGGCCGCACTCAAGTATCTGGCCGAATCCGAAGTGGCACCGGCGCTGCAGGTGAGCATTGGTTTTTCTGACGCCGATGGTGATTGACCTCCACCGCCGCCAAACGCTGGCAGGGCTGGCCGCGCTGGCAGGCCTGGGAGCGTGGGCGTTCGCTCCGGCCTCCGCGTTCGCCAGAAACAACGGCACCATGCACTTGGCTGCCGCCTGGGAGCGCGAGGGCAGCTTTCACATCGGGCTGCTGTCCACGCAACCGGGCGCCGGGCAGCCGTTGCAGATCCACGCATCGCTCGAAGTCCCCACCCGCGCCCACGGCCTTCTTGTGCTGCCCGATGGCTCCGTGCTGGCCACCGCCCGCCGCCCCGGCGACTGGCTGGTACGCTGGTGGCCCGGCCAACGCGCGGAGCCTCAATGGCTGTGGCAGGACGGTGAGCGCAGCTTCAACGGCCATGTCATCGCCAGCGCAGACGGGGCCCGTTTGTTCACCACCGAAACGGATGCAGAAACCGGCGCCAGCTGGGTCGGCGTGCGCGACGCCCGCACCCTGCAAAAAATCGCCGAATGGCCCACCCACGGCATCGACGCGCACGAGCTGACCTGGGACACGCGCACCACCCACCACGGCGCGCCCACCGTCATCGTTGCCAACGGCGGCGTACCCACCGCGCCCGAAACCGGCCGGGTCAAGCGCGACCTGCAAACGATGGATTCGTCCATCGTGCGGCTGGACGGCCACACCGGCCGTCTGCTGGGCCAATGGCACCTGCAAGACCAGCGCCTGAGCCTGCGCCATCTGGCCTGGAGCCCCGATGCTCGGACCCTTGGCATCGCCCTGCAGGCCGAACACGACGACACCGCGACCAAAGACGCCGCCCCCGTGCTGGCCCTGTTCGACGGCACGGCCTTGCGCGTAGTGCCCACGCCCGAGCGCATTGCACAAAGCATCCACGGCTACGGCGGCAGCATGGCCGCCACACCTGCGGGCTGGGCCGTCAGCTGCCCGCGCGCCAATGGCATTGCCACGTACACATCGCAAGGCGAATGGCGCGGGCTGGTGCCCCTACCCGAGGTCTGCCCCCTGGCCGTGCACGGCAGCGCGCTGTGGGCGGGTGGCCTGGGTGCCAGCCTGCAGAACGCCCAGGCTACGGCACCCGTAAGCCACCCGCATGGGCGCAACCTGCAAGGTGTGCGGCTGGACAACCACTGGGTGGTGGCCTCTTGAAACTGCGGCTGCGACTGTTTTATTGGCCTTGCGCGGGGTCCGTGTTCCTTGTCGACACGCTGTGCCGCTGACGCAGAGTTTCTGACGGCTTGCGCAGGGGACAAAGAGCCAACAGCATCAGTGCAACAGCCCGTCGCGCAACACATGCCGGGGTCGCGCCACACGCCCAATCTCACGGCGTCAATGCTGTTCTAGTTCACCCTGTGCTGCGACCCAGCCAAAATCGATTCGAGGAGATCTTCCCTATTGACGATCAAGGGAGAAGTATTTTGAGAATAATCCAAACGAGTCCGTTAAAAATCTCTTGTGATTTTTGATACTTCGAGGCGAAAACCTTCTTCGTTCAACTCGCAATCGTCCCAGCCATCCGAAGGATTGAACAAGTCAATCAAGCAAAAAATACTGGTCAACGCATCGCTTGTGCTTGAGTCATCTTTCAACAACTCACCACTGTCCCTTTCATTTTTCCAACGCTGGGCGTATTGATCGCAAAACGCGGAGCAATCAATGCTGTCGTGTTCAGACCGGACACATAGTTAACAGGTGTGCGAGGACATGGTTAACACTTTCGGCGAACTTCGCCGGAGGTCGCTATGCCATGGAAGGCTTGCAACACCATGAACCTGAGACAGGAATTCGTTGCGCTGGCAAGGCAAGAAGGGGCCAACGTGCGCCAGCTGTGCCGACGCTTTGGCATCAGCGCCCCAACCGCGTACAAGTGGCTCAACCGCTTTGAAGAGCAAGGCAGCGAGGGGCTCGTAGACCGATCGCGCAGGCCCCGCAGCAGTCCGAGCAGCTCCTCACCGCAGGTGGAGGCGGCCGTCATAGATGTGCGCATCGAGCATCCCTCGTGGGGCGGGCGCAAGATCAGCTGGCGCTTGCAGCACCTGGGTGGACCCAACGTGGCCCCCAGCACCATCACTTCCATCTTGCGCCGCCACAGCTTGATCACGCCCGAGGCCAGCGAAGCGGCCAAGCCCTGGCAGCGGTTCGAACGCGAGGAGCCCAACGCACTTTGGCAGGCCGACTTCAAGGGCCACTTCCAGACCGTTGAGGGTCGGTGCTCGCCGCTGACCATGCTGGACGATCACTCGCGCTTCAACCTTGCGCTTCAGGCCTGCGGCAAAACTGCCACTGAGATCGTGCAAGCGCACATGACGGAGGTATTCAGGCGCTACGGCCTGCCTGCGCAGATCAACTTCGACAACGGTGCTCCCTGGGGCTCACCGAGTGCGCCTGGCCAGCTCACAGCGCTGGGCGTGTGGCTGGTACAACTGGGCATCCACGTCAGCCACAGTCGGCCCTACCACCCGCAAACCAATGGCAAGGACGAGCGCTTTCACCGAACGCTGGAGATCGAGGTGCTCAAGGGAAGGTGCTTTGAGAGCCTGCAGAAGGTCCAGCAGGCGCTGGACCGCTGGCGTGTGGTCTACAACCACCAGCGCCCCCATGAAGCACTGCACGGAGCCACCCCGGTCACATGCTACCGGCCCAGCAAGAGAGCGTTCCCTGAGCGATTGAGCCCGCCGCAGTACAGCAGTGAAGACGAGGTGCGCACGGTCGACTGGAACGGCATCCTGAAGTTCAGAGGTAAGCGCTACAAGCTGAGCAATGCCTTGCACCGCCACAAGGTGGGTATCCGGCCCAAGCAGGACAAGGACGGCTGCTTTGAAGTGTTCTTCGCGCATCACCGCTGCCTGGTGATTGACCTAACTGTCACATCCCGGACGATTGCATAGACTCCAAACGCTATCCACTCTTCATGGCGCGAGCGGTTCTAAAGGAGTTGATAGAGTCCTTGCAATCCACCCAGGGAGTGAAGCCATGTTGATAGCCCTGCA
>NZ_JAMXAX010000130.1 GCF_023913775.1 Acidovorax facilis | reverse complement strand
ACGACTACATCCGCTGGTACAACGAGAAGCGGATCAAGATCTCTCTTGGCTCCCTCAGCCCTATCGAATACCGGGTGAGCCTTGGACTTGCGGCATAAAACCAGTCCAAGTTTTTATCCGCACCCCCGTCGGTCAGGATCATTAGCCTCATCTCCCCATAAGCCACACTGTGGCACCAACAGTTCCGAAAAAATGTGGCGTGAGACGATTCGTCTCGCGACCATCTCGCCATGGTTTTCTTAGTTAGCACGCCCTACAGGTTCACATCAAGAAAATCTTGAGTCCCAAAGTCGCGGTGGATCGCACTACTGCGCCGAACTCAGTTGAACGCCCTCCACTGCTCCAGAGCAAACTACCAAAGAGAGCGATTCTTGGGTGGAGACTATGCTCACCGTACAAAAGAAGTTGGCGACTTCGATCCTGCAGATTCACGGTTGGCGATACCCGCCAGTAAGTCGAGGGATCCTGCAAATTGCTCTGCAGCAAAATGTTGAGGTAGTCCCGACCCAACAGACGCGACTGACCACCCCGTCGCAAATCGACGGCAATTTGCGAACTTGCCAAAGACGCCTCGATAGCTGAAAAATATGCAGCCTGCGCAGCCCGGCTATAGCCACGCCCATCATGCAGATACTCAGCACCGAGCGAAGCTCCACCTTCGAATGTGTACGCAGCACCAATCGTGCCTACGGTTGCTCGAGCAGCCGCAGGCAATGTGCTCGAAGTTGTAGTTATATTTGAGGTCGTAGTCGAACTCAGTTCCCCATACAGGAGCCATGCATCTCCTATAGAAAACTGTGCATACCCCCCCACAAAGCTCCGCCTATTTCTTGGTTTGCTGAGGATGCCACCAACCAAAAAATCGTTGCCCCGATAAGCGAGCTTGAGCAAGGAACTTTGACGCCATTCTTCATCGTTCTGCCGTCCCCCACTAACGAAACCTACGGTGGATGTCCACCGCCCGGCCGACCAGTCTATCCGGGCGATGTCCACCCCGGGAACGTCCTCCAAGGGCCGCGTTTTCCCGGAATCGTAGTAGTACGGATTGCTGGGTGATCGAAAGTTGGCGGGTCCCCAAGTCAATAGCTCCCTTCCCAGCGTCGCCGTTAAGTCTGGGCGAATTCGGAATCTCCCGAAAGCTTGACTGAGATACCCTTCGGCAGTAGATGACGTCCCACTGCCCCCCTCTCGAACTTCACCAATCAGCCGCGGCTTGAGTACCAGATCAGCATCGCTGTTCTTCAGAGAAAAGTCCAACCGCGTGTCGGAAAGATACTGCGCTCTAGCGATCTTCAGTATTGAATTTCTGGGGTTCAGGACACTGTCGGCAAAGGGGCTCGAATGAGTAGCATATGTCCACGTCTGCAGCGATGTCGATTTCTCCCAATCGTTACCACTGGTGGCCGTCTGCACTAGCGACTCTTGAGCCAAAGCAGTGGAGGTGGCAAAACAAAGTGAAGCCAGTGCATACCCAAAGCCTCGACGACTGATGCAGCGACACGGCATATCACTCCAGGTGCGAAACATCGAATTCGGACGAGGGGATCGACTGGACCTTGGTCTGTCCGTACTCAAGAATAGTCTTGGCGTCCGTGAGGGCGTCAGAAATGACCATCTTGCTAATGAACGGCGTCGTCTTGCCCTCAATGACCACGCTGTTTTCGTAGGAGAACTCCGCCGTCTTGAGGCGCTTTCCGCTCAGTGAGAGGAATTCCGCAAAGACCCCAACACCCCGTTTGGTGGAAACCCAGTAGATCAATTTATCGTACGTAGCTTGGCGCTCCCGCGCGGAGAGCTCCAGAACATGACAAGGCTCCCCCTTGAAATCGTCTTGTCGGAGAAGCACTGCCTGATAGTCTTTGGCGTAGTTCGTCGCTGCGATATCACCGATTGCAGCCAGACCCGAGAGACGCTGGCGAGGTGAGATCGCAATGGGCTTCTTCAGCCCCGGCTTGCTCAGCCACATGTTGCGATCCATCTGCAGCATTTTGGCGCCCTTGCTTTTGAGTGGTTCCAGCGTCTCGGCCAGGCTAGCGGTCTCGGCCGCCTTGATCCGCATGCGCATATCCTGGTCCTGAGCCCCTCCGCCAGTGCTTCGCACGCTCACCTCCCAAGTCAATCCTGGCGCACCACCCCCACGAGCTGCATCGGAACGCTTTAGCAAAACTGCCGCGTCAGAATTCTCGGTGGCATTGGCCGCGGAAAGAGCGGCAACGAGTCCACCAAGCACGATGGTCAATCCAATCCAGAAATTGCGCATGTTGATGTCCTAAACATGTGTCAACGAGATGACGATGGGCTGCGCCGCTGCACGTCGCGCCGGAAAGAGCGAGGCCAAAGCGCCAATACATGTCAGCGCCAGCGCGCCAAACCCGGCCTTGATCAAGTCGAAGCCGATGACTAATGGCACCTCCTCGGTCGCATTGGGCGGCCGATAGGAAATGTCGAGCTGGTTCACACCGTAGGTAATGCCAACAGTCAGTACAGCACCTAGCAGACATCCCACTGAGACAAGTACGAGGGCTTCTGCAATGAAGATGCGGATGACTCCAGATCGACGTAAGCCCATCGCCCGAAGAGTACCGATCTCTCGCGTGCGTTCAATCACACTCATACCCATCGCGTTCGCCACACTCATTGCAACGATGACAAGCACAATGGCCAGGACAAACGCAAATACCCTGTCGAACAGGGCCTTGACCTGCGCATAAAAAATGGAAAGATCCTGCCAAACTTCAACGGTAAGGCCATCCTCCTTGGTAGCAAGTCTGTCGGCAAGTTGGTGCCTCGCGGTGTTCACATCTGTGCCCTCCGGCAACAGCACCGTTACCCGATCGGCCTGCCCCTGGACATCCATAAGGGACTGAGCCAAGGAAAGAGGCGCAAACATGAATTTGTCATTGGTTGCGACATTTCCTGTACTGAAGGTATCAACGATCTGGACATCCGACGCATTTGCTTGTCCCGTTACCGTGCTCACCAGAACCGCGCCATCACTTCCATCGCGAAGATTCAGAATCTGGGCAAGTCCGCGGGACAATGTCACGCCCTGAGGTGACTTCTCATCGAGCCCTCCAGATGCCCGCGCGCGCGGTCCTCGGAGGGCCCGCATTGCCTCTGGATCCAGGCTTTCGGCGACAAAGATGCTGCTCGCCCGGCCGTTAGACAACAGTCCACTGAACCCCAATCGCACGGCGACGGTAGAACCAGGAAATTCTGACTTCACGATAGAGGAAATGCTCCCGACCTGTTCCTTTCCCAACAGGAACCTTGTCGGCTCCTGCCGACTGGCCTCAAAGTAGGCGGGACGCGCTATGGTCAGATGACCCAATAGCTCCCCATAGATGGCCTGGGATTTCAGACTCTCGTAGACGGTTGCCGTATAGCCTGCAAACAAGGCGATGGCTGCAAATCCCACGGCCAAACTCAACGCAGTCACTGCCGTCCTTCTCGGATTCCGCAGGAGATTTCGTACGCTCAACTCCAGCACATTCATTGGGCACACTCCTGATCATGCTCGATGATCCCGTCCCTTAGCTGCACGGCTCGTGGGACGTGGTCCAGAAGACGCTGGTCGTGCGTAGAGAACACGAATGTCGTCCCCGTGTCCCGGTTGAGTTCCCGCATGAGAGAAATCACGTTCTGGCTGCTTTCGGAGTCCAAGTTCGCCGTCGGCTCATCCGCGATCACCAGTTCTGGGTCAGCCACCAGAGCTCGTGCGATGGCAGTTCGTTGGCGCTGCCCCCCACTCATACGATCCGGTCGATGATTCAGATGGGCTCCCAATCCCACGGCATCCAAAAGTCCCTGTGCCTTGGCACGAGCCACCTGCGCACCGACCCCCTGCAATTGAAGGGGAAGCATGACGTTCTCCAACGCAGTGAGGACGGGAACGAGATTGAAGGACTGAAACACAAAGCCGATGTTCCGGCTGCGGCAGTCGCTGAGTTCATCATCGCTAAGTGCCAACACCTCAATGCCCTTGAAGCAAACGTTACCGGTATCTGGTCTATCAATCAATCCGATCATGTTCATCAGAGTGGACTTACCACTCCCCGAGGGTCCCCAGACTGCTAGCATTTCACCCGCATGGATCTTCAGATCCACTCCACGAAGCGCCTTAACCGTTGTGTGGCCAAGTGAAAATGATCGGTGCAATCCACTGATTGCGACCAAGGGCTTTGCTGGTACGGCGACCGAGGTTTCAACCCCTTCGCCATGTAGCAGCGCAGTCATGGCCGTCCCTTCGACAGTTCGATCGTGAGTTTCGTCCCGGAAGAACCCACCGCAAAAGCTGCGTCTTCGAAGGTTGGAGGTCCCATACGACCCTTGGCGCTGCGGCTGAAGGCATAGGGTTCGGAAGGAATTCCCATCGAATTAGTGTCAAGCTTGTTGTTGCCATTGGCGTCCAGATAAGCCGAGATTGCGTAGTTGCCAGGTGCCAGGTTCGGGAAACTAAGTATCGCGACACCGTTCTTCAGGTCACCTCCGCTGGAAGCAACCGTCTTGCGAAGGAAGCTTGTGGCACTGTCATAAAGCGCAACATTGACTCGCCCCGAGGCTTGCGAACTTTTGACCTCAAGCACCAGATCAGCTGCGAACGCCGCATGCTCACTGAGAAGGGCGACTAGCATGAATGCAAGTAAGTGAGCCGCCTTCATTGAGAAAGCTCCACGCTTTGCGGCAGCTTGCGCTGCTCGAAAAGAGACAAAAGATTTCGAGAGGAAATCTTCTTGAAATCCTCGCCACCAGCAGTCATGCGGATTTTCTCGAGCTCGACGTGGGGGTGCTGCATGGGGAACTCCGATCCATAGATGAGTTTCCCTGCTCCCAGCCGCTCCAGCGCCATCTTGATGATCATGAAAGATCCGCCGGATGTCTCGAGCATGACGTTGTCACAGGTCGCAGCCACCTCAATGGCTTGCACATCAGCTGGACCGAAGCCCATGTGCCCCAATATGAACTGCGTGTCAGGAAACGCCTTGGCGAGTTCGCCAAACTTTTCAGTAGTGGCGCCAGGGCTGAAGACAACGTGCGAATACAGTGGAACGCGAAGCTCGCCACATGCTCGCGCCAACTCGAAAACTCCCTCAGAGCACAGCGCGAACTTGTGAACGATCGGGGCAAGCTTTAGCCCACTGAACCCTCTCGCGATCGCTGCTCGAAATGCCGCAGTGCTATCGCCCGCGCTATTGGGATTCACACAGTAGAAGCCAAAATACCGGTCACGGTCCTTCGTGAAAATGGATTCGACCAAGTCATTGGGGATCTGATCCGTATCAGCAGTGGCTGCGCCTCGCACGTACTGCGACATTTGACGCACATCGATCATGCCCCCCGGAAAAAGAACAGCCTTGTCAATGCCGTGCTTGTCCATCAAAGCAGATAGCCGATCGATAGAGCCGTAGTCCGCACGAGTCACGTGCGCATGAGCGTCAATGATCATTTAATTTCTCCTTGTGTTGCACGAATAACGCGCATGAACTTTCCACCCGAGTAAGAACGGGCTGGACCATGCTCGACCTTGCAATCAAGGCCCAAGTAGGTAACTGCCCAATGCTGAACCCTTCGAGCTACAGCGGCTGCATCCACCCCCTTCTGAGCAGGTAGCACAATGCACAAGACATCCCCTTCGGGGCGCAATTGGAACCACGAACTCACTTCGGGAATATCCAGAAGGCCCTGTTCAATGTCCTGGACATGGAGAACTTTCCCCGCCACGCGCACAACATCCTCCAACCGTCCATGCACGCGCAGCCGTCGAGCACATCCGCCGGAACCCGATGACTGCTCATCCCAGCGGCCAAGATCGCCTGTCCTATAGCGAATTAGTGGGGTGGCGTAGCGCCAGAGCGTGGTTACCACAATTTCGCCGAGCGCCGCTCCAGTCGCATCAGTCATCGGCTCGTCGAGAGGCACGATCTCCACAGCAGTGAAATTGGTCGCGGGGTGATAACCATCCTGCTCAGCGCATTCCACTCCTACTGGCCCACACTCCATAGTTCCGTAGTAGAGGAACACTGGAGCCCCCCACAGTTGCTCAATGCGCCGTCGCAAAGCATCTGAGCAAAGTTCACCAACAAGCCAGATGGACTTGAGACCAAACATCTCCTTCAACTCCGCTTGGGGTGCTCCTGCAAGCTCCGCCAAGTACACGGCATAAGACGGAGTGGTGAACAAATGATCGCCACCAATCTCGCGCATCATCTTCAGGGCTTTCAGTGGCTCGGAATAGAAACCGCCTTTGCCCAAAGGCACGACACATGCTCCGATCCCGTCCTGTACGGAGCGGTGGATAGCCAAGCCAGTGACGCTGACTTCGTACGGCAGTGCATTGAAGACGATCTCGCCAGGCTCGATGCGAAGGAGCCGTGGGACGGATTTATCGGAACTGAGGGGCATTAGCCCCCGCGTGTACAGATCCTCCCAGTCGTAAGCGACATACAGCGGATTGCGCCCTGTTGTGCCGGTGGACATATGGGCCTGCACCAAGGTCGAACGGGGAACACAAAGCAACGCCCAAGGATCCGATCCGAGCTCTTCCCGTGTCGTGAAAGGAAGCTGCGGCAGGTCGTTTTCCGTGTCAATTTGGTGCGGAGCGACGCCGCGACTCTGCATCTTCTTTCGATACATCGGGCTACGGTCATAGGCATGCGCGACCACCCGATGAAGCGTGCTGGTGGTTGGCCTGAACTTTTCATGAAGAAAACGCATCTGGTTCTTTCAAAGTTACGCGGCGGGCTGGATGACTCGGATCGTCTTCCCACCGGTGCGGGGAATGCTGTCCACGAACTCAACGGTTGCCTTAATACCCGTCGAGAATTCAAACCGACTCGCTATGGCGCGAGCCAGCCGGTCCCTGTCTTCTGATCCGTGATTCGCCTCCAGACGTATCAGCAATTGATCTCCCTGAGGCAAGAACTGATACCAGTTTCCAACTTCTGGAATCTCAAGGAGAAACTGCTCCAAGTAATAGGGGCCATATGTCTTTTCTCCGATTCGGACCTGATCACCTGCCCGACCTCTCAGAATGAGACGGTCCAGCGTGACGCCACAAGAGCACCTGGACTTTTCGACATAACCGATGTCGCCAGTCCTATAGCGAATCAGCGGAGAAGCCATCCGTGTGAGCTCGGTGACCACTACCTCTCCAATCTCACCTGGAGCCACAGCCTCCCCGGTGGTTGGATCAACTACCTCTACATGCACATGCCCGCCTGCCATGTGATAGCCATTGCGTGCAGAGCACTCGATGCCTATGGGGCCTGCCTCCAGGGAGCCGTAGTAGAAATAGGCTGGGTGGCCCCACAGCTTTTCGATGCGATCTCGTAGCGCCGGCGAACAGCCCTCGCCAGTCAGCCACATGAAGCGCAAAGGTAGCGCACCTAGGTCGATGTCCATACGCTGCGCAACTTCGGCCAGCAGCACTGCATAGGATGGCGTGGTGATCAGAACCGTTGCCCCCAAATCCACCGAAGCACGGAGCGTGCGCTCAGGTGTGGAGTAATACCCGCCCTTCCCCATTGGAACGACCATGGCACCGTAGCTCTTCTGAAATGTGCGGTGAAACGCCAGTCCAGAAGAACTCATCTCGTGAGGCAAAGCATTGATCACTACATCCGACTCACCCACGGGAATGAGCAGACGCATAGCTGGCGACATGTTGTTGACGTGCAAGTCCTCCCAGGTATGGGGTATGTAGATCTCTTCACCCCCCGTCGTTCCTGTTGACACATGGATCTGCGATACAGCCTGACGAGGCACCGACAGCAGCAACCAAGGCTTGCCTCGGATCTCGTCCTTAGTTGTCAAGGGGATCCGAGCAAGGTCGTCAGGTAAATTTAGCCTGGCAGGCACGACACCTGCCGCCTGGAACTTTTCGCGGTAGAAGCCGTTGCGCTCATACGCGTGCATGAGGATGCGGCGTAACGCCTCTGCCTGATACGCTTTCAACCGATCCTCGGGCCAGATGTCGACATGCTCACTACCGTTCGCGAAGTATTTCCGAACGATCGCAGGCAAAGGGCGGTGGTAGTTCTTGGCTAGAAAGGACATTGTTTACCTCACTGCGGCCAGTGAAACGGCTTGGCGATGGGCGTCAAAGCCATGTACATGGCGGGACAGCCGTGCCAGAAATGCTCCCGGGTCGGCATGCTGGAATATGTTTCGCCCCATGCACAGCCCACTGGCACCTCCTTGCAACGCGCCATCGACCACGCTGAGGACCTGCGCCTCCGTCGTCGCGCGTTCTCCTCCTGCGACAAGCACCGGTACGAAACAACCTTCCACGACCTCCGCCATGGCTTCGGGCGAACCTGGGTAGTTGACCTTCACCAAGTCGGCTCCGAGCTCGGCAGCCAGTCTTGCCGCATGCGCAATACGTGCGGTGGATGACGCAGAGGCCGATTCACCATGCGTATAAACCATCGCCAACAAGGGCACGCCCCATCGCTCGCACTGGCTCGCGACGGATCCCATATCACGCAGCATGCCAACTTCCGCGAGGGAGCCGAGGTTCACATGAATAGAGACAGCATCAGCGCCCATCACCAAGGCATCCTCGACCTGAGCAACAAGAACTTTGTGCGTCGAATCCCGCGCAAGCGATGTAGATGCGGACAGATGCAAAATCAGGGGCGCAGGAACGTCCCACACTGGACTGCGGCTGTTGTGTGCAACACCGCGGTGCACAATGATTCCCTGAATATTGGCACCACTTGAACCAATTCCTGCGATGGTCCTTCGAATCTTCGAAATACCCTCTATGGGCCCCACGGTAGCACCGTGATCCAGGGGTACCAAAAGTGCCTTCTGAGAAACGGGGTTGATGAGACGGTTCAATCTAAGTTCGCGACCAGAAGCCATTTTTTCCCTCCTTCCTATCTCATTTTTCGATGATGTTTTCTTCGATTCGCAGTCCCGTGTGTCGCCCCGGGTCGTCGACATGGGCCAACAACTCGTCGCCAGGCTGCAGCAAGGTGCAGTGCCGCACCTTCCCGTCGGCTCCCATAACTCGCACATGCCAATCGTTCTGCAGGAAGGTATTGATGTGGACGCGACGATCACCACTACCGACACGTTCCCCTTTGGGGGTAACTCGCTCTTGCATCTCGAGCATGCTTTCGACTCTTGCTTGAAGTTGAGGCGGAACTAATTCAAGCGGTACGCTGCAGCGAATCTTCAACATTGGCCGACGCTCGATCTTGGCTCTACCTACCGAGACGACCCGTGCCCGTCCAGCCAAGTCAACGCACATCACCTCGGCGCCAGCACGCATCTCGCTCAGGTAGAACGCTGAACCATCAGGCCCCCATATATACGAATGCACAGCACCCGCGTTCACCCGAAACTCACGCAGGTTCATGTGTGGTAAGTGATGCGTCTCAGAGCACACCAGAATGCCGCCCCACCCGGTAGACCCGACCACCATTCCCTCTTCCGCACTCATCATCGAGGTGGTATCGACGCACACGCGATGCCCCAACCCAGTGTGCTGAATTTCCTCGACCCGAGCCGGCAGCAGGTTCATGATCGAAGCTTGGCGGTGCCGCAGGTTCTTACTAAGGCTGTCAACAGCCGCGACATCCTTGGAGCGAAAGACGACACCGATGCCGTGCTCCATGGTGGCGAAGGCGTTGAGTGACTGATGGATATCATCGACCACTCGGGCGAGCCCCTTGATTGGAACGCTGCGCAGCACTTGCGTCTTTTTGCCAATCGTTTTTGCGATTAGAAGTTCGTACGGAATGTACGTCGCGTGCTCGATGTCAATCACCACAAAGTCATCGCCGCGTTCGCACACCATGACGCAGTAGGGGAACTCCGCTTCGAGATCCCGAACCTCGATGAAGAGGCCCGCAGCTCTTCCACTCGCCACAGCGGCTTTCCGAACCTCTTCGTGCGGTGTAAGCACCGAAACGCTCGGCGCCAAGTCGGACAGATCGCCGACCTTTTCGACCCAAACGACTAGTTTTTTTGCACTCGTTATGGACTTAAGCGCCGAGTGGTCGACGAGCAAATGCGTGCAGTTGGAGCGTTCCACCGCCTGCCTCAGAGCTGCATCGTCAAGGCCACGAGCATCAAACCACCATGTGCTTGATCCCGCACCCATCTCCTCGCGCTGCACGCTGCCTTTGTTCACAACACGAAGCGGGGGTGGTGGGACTCCCGTCGAACTTGCAGAAACGCTAACTGACGATTTCATATAACTCCCTCCTTTAGTGATTGGCGATAAGAACCTGTGGGGCTGGCAAGGTGCGCGGCATGGCCAGCATCGACAGGCTTACCAAGGCACACGGCAGTGCAGACATCCAAAAAATTGCGCCTGATGCAGAGGCAAAGGCTGCGGCAACGCCCTCTACCGAACCCATTCCGCCACGCACGGCCTCCAACTGCTGCGTGAGGACAGCGCCCAGAAACGAAACCCCTAGTGCGCCCCCTGCAGTGCGGAACATGATGGGAAGCGCAGTAGCTATACCCTGATCCCTCGGCTGAGCCACACGCTGCACAGTCATCATCGAAAGCGGAATCGCAAGGCCAATACCTGCCCCAAGAACGCTCAATGCGCAGAGAATTCCCGCAACATTGGCAGCATTCACGCTGACGGCTAGACCTATGTAGCCCCCTGCCATCAGAAGCGCCGAGGCAACCGCCATCGCCCGCAACTGCCTACTGTTTGCCAGCCACTTTCCGCCAACGACTGAAGACATCGATATCGCAGCCATTAAGGGAAGCATGTGCAGCCCCGCCTGTACGGCCGTCATCCCCACGGCGTATTGCCAATACAGCGGCGTAAACACTACAACCGAAAAGAGAGCGACACCTGTACATGCGCTCAAGAGTCCGTTGAGCAAGAAAACACACTGCCGAAACAGGTGAATAGGCAAAAGCGGCCCCGGGACCAGAAGCTCACGCCAAACAAAGAGGAGCCCAACCACCACAGCTAAGGCAGGAGCAACCACGGCCTCCAGAACGGTCGCCCCGTGCGCCATGCCAAAGCCCCGAGCTGCGACCAGAAAGAGCGCGAGAAAAACGGCAAGTAAGCCGCATCCAATCAAATCAACGGCAATAGTCGCGGCCTTCGCGAGTGGTCGGTACATCCAGAACAACGCTGCAAGCGCCACCAGACCGATCGGCACGTTCAGCAAGAACGCCCAGCGCCAGGAGTATTCCTGAGCAAGCCATCCACCCAGCAGTGGGCCCAAGAGTGCGGCCAGTCCGTAAGCACTACCCAGCATGCCCTGAACCTGGCCAATACGGCGCTGAGGTGCGATATCCCTGGCCGCTAGCATCGTGAGCGTCATCAGGCCACCACCGCCCAAACCTTGCAGACAACGGGCCAGGAGGAGTTCCTCTATTTGCCGACTCAGACCACAGGCGGCTGATCCCACTACAAAGATGCCCACAGCAAATAGAAGCGTGGAGCGGGTCCCATATCGGTCAGCCAGCCTTCCATACAGCGGTATCACGGCCGTCGAAGCGATGAGGTAGACGGAAAAAATCCAGCTAAGGAGCCGGTGACCCTGCAAATCATCCGCAATCGCGGGAAGCGCCGTTGACGCGATCGTCTGGTCCAGTGCTGCCAAAGTAAGCACGATCACTAACGACGCCAAAACCGGTCGGTTCCATGTTTCTCCACCTCGCATGCAACACCCCCTCCATTGAGGCTGGAGTTTCGATGCTTGAAAACATAAAGTACAGTGCAATCTTTAGAACTGTTAGTTAACTAAAATTTAACTATGAATCTGAATTTGCTCCCAGCTCTAGACGCCCTTCTGTCCGAAGGAAGTGTGGGCGGTGCCGCGCGAAGGATGCATGTCAGCACGCCGGCAATGAGTCACACTCTTGCAAGGATCCGCGAGGTTACGGGCGATGAAATCCTGGTCCGCGCGGGTCGACAACTTGTCCCTACGCCTCGCGCGCAGGAGATGCGTGAGCGAGTGCGCAAGCTCGTGGAAGAGGCCGCCTCATTGTTGACGCCCGGCGATGGAGGGCTGAGCCATGTAGCTCGCACCTTTGTCATCCGCGCTCCGGATGGGGTTGCGATCGTTTTTGGCGCGGCGCTCGCCGACGCGCTGCACAAGGAGATGCCGCGCGCAAGGCTGCAATTCATCCCCGACTCGGAAGGAGATCTCTCCGATCTGAGAGAGGCACACGTCGATTTAGATATTGGCGCGCTTGGGGAGCAGGCTTCCGATATCCAGTCCGTGCCGTTGTTTTCGCAGAAAGTCGTTGGCGTCGTGCGTGAACAGCACCCGATGCTTTCGGTGCCGATCACTGCCAAGAGATTCGCAGCTGAATGTCACGTCGCGGTGCGCCAGCGAGGACGGATGTCCAATCCGATCGACTCAGCTCTCGCGGAAATGGGCTATCGTCGCTTCGTTCTGCTGACCGTTCCAAGCCCCTATGCCGCGCTGATGGCTGCTGCGCGCTCCAATCTGGTTGCAACAGCTCCCGCACGCTTCGCCTCAAGCGTTCAGGGTCCACTTCAACTCAGAACATTCCAACTACCGTTGAAGTTCGAAGTCGAGCAAGTCGTGCTTGCTTGGCATGCACGGTTCAATTCAGATCCTGCCCACCGTTGGCTGCGAGAGTGCATTCGACGACTGCTATCGGGAGCGAGCTGGCCACAAGCTTCAGCATAAAGATCAGGCTCTCTTTGCAGGGTGCGCAGCATCAATCGAGTGGGCGGGATGCAATCTATCGATCGCCTTGCAATGTCGGATCAAAGCAGTTCCCCCCCATACAGCTCATTGATCCTGGATGCGAAAGATCGCGCGTCCATCTCAATTCCGCAGCGGCCAGCCTGTTGCCGTGCTAACACCCACCTAAATCCGATCCCAAATTTCTTCAACCACATATCACTTCCTCGAACTGCCAACCGAATACACCCCGCATTGACACGATCTAACGCCCTCCCCGCCCGGCACGCCCCACCAGCGCGGCCGGGCGTTATGCCGTCTCGATAGCGCCAGAACTGTCCGCAGTCCCTTCCTTCAAGCCCCGCGTGTTCACCACCCGGGGCTTTTTCTTTGCCCGTCCGTTCCACCTTCTTTCCCTCCAACCACCTACCCCAAGGAGATCCCCCGTGCCCAGTTGCCCCCAATGCCAATCCCCCCGCGTCGAGACCCTCGATCGCGGTCGCACCGCAGGCGCCGCCATTGGCGCCGTCGCCGGAGCCGCCAGCGGCGCCGCAGCAGCCCTGCGGACCGCTCAACTCGGCGCCACCTACGGCTCGCTCGTCGGCCCCGCCGGAGCCGTCCTCGGCGCCGTCGCCGGAGCCGCCATGGGAGGCCTCAGCGGCGGCGCCGTCGGCTGCGAGATCGGCAGTCAGATCGGCAAGGCCGTCGATCAAAACTGCCTCAAGAACCACCACTGCCTGGAATGCGGGCACCGCTTCCGCGATCCGTACGCCTGAGAGCTCGCCCTTTTAACGCGTCTTACTTCCCTCCCCTCGTTCTCTTTTCATTCATTTATCAAGGAGCATTCCAATGGCACATCTCGTTCAAACCATGGCCTATGTCGGCGAGACCCCCTGGCACAACCTGGGCCAGCAACTGCCCGCCAAACAACCCATCGATGTCTGGGCTCGCGAAGCGGGCATGGACTGGACCATCCGTGAGGCGCCCGTGCGCTACATGGCGACGGAGCCTGGCACGGGCGGTAACGCCGCCTCTTCCGTCTCCGCGCTGTATGCCGAACCCATGGAGTTTCCCGACCAGAAAGTGCTGTACCGCAGCGATACCCAGGCACCTCTGTCCGTGGTCAGTGCCCGCTACCAGGTCGTGCAGCCCAAGCAAGTATTGGAGTTCTACCGGGATCTGACGGAAGTCTCTGGTTATGAGCTGGAGACCGCCGGGGTCCTCAAGGCCGGGCGCAAGTTCTGGGCTCTGGCCCGTACCGGCAAGTCTTCGGCACTCAAGGGCAACGATGTGGTCAACGGCTATCTGCTGTTGGCCACGTCCTGCGACGGGACGCTGGCGACCACGGCCACACCGACGACCGTGCGGGTGGTCTGCAATAACACCCTCTCGATTGCCCTCTCCGGAACGTCGAGCGCGATCAAGGTGCCCCACAGCACCAGCTTTGATGCGCAGGCGGTCAAGAAGCAGCTGGGGATTGCCGTCTCGCAATGGGACGGCTTCATGTACCGCATGAAGACCCTGTCCGAGCGCAAGGTCAAGAGCCATGAGTCCATGAACTATTTCCTGAAGGTGCTGTGCCAGACGGATGGGCATGCGGATGCATCGGCAGGCCTGACCAACGAACGCGCACTCAAGAAGGTACAGGCCATGTACGAGGGTCAGGGCCGGGGGGCGGAGCTGGCAGCCGCCAAGGGCACGGCCTGGGGCCTCTTGTGCGCCGTGACCGAGTTCGTGGACCACGAGCGCCGGGCGCGCAGTCAGGAATACCGCCTGGACAGTGCCTGGTTTGGCCAGGGGGCCGCACTCAAGCAGCGAGCACTGGAGCAGGCGTTGCAGCTGGCGTCATGACGGTGTCTGCCGTTCTTTGCGTTTTACCCATTTACCACCATCACCCTTCACGGCATAGACCCCGGCTCCTTCAGTGGACCGGGGTCTTTTGCTTTGGGGGGCGATGTGGCGTGGTGATTGTCGTTGTTGTTGTTTTCACTTCAAGGAGTCAGCATGGTTCGTCCTGTTGTTTCACCGGTGGGGCCGTCTTCCACCAAACCCCGCCCAGCTCTGCGGCTGGTCAAGACTCAGGACCTGGACCGCGGTCAGTGGTTGCAGGTGCGCAAGGGTGGGATTGGCAGTTCTGATGCTGCGGCTGCAGTGGGACTCAATCCCTACCAGTCGCAGCTGGAGTTGTGGATGGAGAAGACGGGCCGCGCGCCCACTGCCCCTCCGGGCGATGGGGGTGCGGACGATCTGAGTCCGATGTACTGGGGTTCGCTACTGGAACCCATCGTGGCAGCGCACTACACCCGCCGTACCGGCAACCGGGTGCGGCGCATCAATGCGGTGCTGCAGCATCCCGAACATCCCTGGATGCTGGCCAACATCGACCGGGAGGTCATGGGGGCTTCGGATGTCCAGCTGCTGGAATGTAAGACCGCTGGAATTCAGGGGGCCTGGCTCTGGCGAGATGGGGTGCCGGAGTATGTGCAGTTGCAGGTGCAGCACCAGTTGGCCGTGACGGGCAAACAGGCGGCGGATGTGGCGGTGCTGCTGGGAGGCCAGGAGCTGCAGATTTTTCGGATCAAGCGGGATGAGGAGCTGATTTCCCAGCTCATCACCCTGGAGCGCGAGTTCTGGGGCTACGTGGAGCGGGGCCAGGCGCCGCCGGCCGATGGGTCGGATTCGGCAGACCGGGCTTTGCGGGCGCTGTACCCCCGGGACACCGGCTTCATCTTGAACCTCAAACATGACCTGGTCATGGGGGCGGTGTTCTCTGACCTTCTGGCAGTGCGGGAAGTTCTGGCAACCAACACAGCGCTGGAAGCCCAGTTCAAACAAGCCATTCAGCAGCGCATGGGGGATTCCAGCCGGGCTGTGTTTGAGAACGGTGAGGTCAGCTTCAAGCGCAGCCGGGATGGGACACAGCTCGATACAGCGCGGCTGGCCAAGGAGCAGCCGGAGATCGTCAAGGCCTACACGGTGCCCAAACCTGGGAGCAGGAGGTTCCTGGTGCAGACCTGAGGCGGGTTCATCTTTATTCAACGCATTCCCCAGCAGCGGGGTTCATCGGTGACGGTGAGGCCCGTTGTGTTTTGGGGGGGTGTTTTCACATTCAACGAGGAGATTCACATGCTCAAAGGTTTGGCTTTGACACCGCCTGTGATCGGGCGCATTGCAATTGGGCGGGTGGTGGAGAAGAACGGGCGTCGTCTTCCAGAGAAGGACGATGAGTTCACGCTGACCAGCCAGGTACAGAACAAGGAGGGGTGGGTGCCACATCCGGTGGATGCCCAATTGCGCAAGGAGCCGGGAGCCAAGCTGCGCAGCATTCCGGTGCGGTTGCTGTTTGACGATCCAGATCTGAGCCTCAGGGCGAACTACACGATGTTTGACCGGGCTACGGGAAGACCTCTGTGCGTGGGAGATGGGGAGAGCTGCAAGCGGGTGACTCTGTCGGGGATGCAGTCCCTGCCCTGCCCGTCCCCTGCGGTATGCGCGCTGGCCCAGGACGGGAACTGCAAGCCTTATGGAAGGCTGCATGTGCGCATTGACTCCGGGAGTGATGGACCAACAGATGCCGATGCAGGACGAGGTCTGGGCACCGTGGGAGGTGGTGACGAGCTCGGAAGCTTTGTGTTCCGAACCACGGGGTTCAACAGCATCCGGACGTTGTCGGCACGCCTGCGATATCTGTTTGCGGTGTCGGGTGGGTTGCTGGCGGGATTGCCCTTGGAGCTTCGGCTGCGGGGGAAGT
>NZ_JAMXAX010000012.1 GCF_023913775.1 Acidovorax facilis | reverse complement strand
CCCAGGACGCCCAGAACCAACGGCATGGTTGAGCGGTTTAACGGCCGCATTGCGGACGTTTTGAAGACCCACAGGTTCAACAGCCGCGAAGACATGGAGCAAACCCTGCTGCGCTATGTGGCCCTGTACAACCACCAGTTACCGCAGTCAGCGCTCAAGAGCAGTACGCCGATGCAGGCGATGAAAGAGTGGCACCAGACCCACCCGCACCTGTTTCACAAGCGACCATATGATCGTACGGGATGCGACAAATAAGCGCTAGAGGCCAATTTGACGCAAATATCTGCTACGCCTTGTTGGCAGGTGCCGCAGCCGCCGATCACAGCCCCTTGGGATGCCCCAGTTTGCGGTACACCGTGGCGCGGCTGATGCCGAGCACCCGGGCAGCTTCTGCCACATTGCCACGGGCGTCTTGCACGGCTTGGCGAATCAGGGCAGTTTCGGCCTCGCGCAGCGGTGCGGCGGTGGGGGGGGCGCCCACCAGCGCCGGGGACAGGGTGGCAACAGGCTGGCTGGTGCCACGAGCGTTTTCTGGCCGTTGCGCTAGCGCCTGCAGGCGCAGGCCCGACCACAGGGGCAAATCGATCGGCTGCGCCGGGTGCCGCCGCGCAGCATCGAACAACATGGCCCACGGCATAGCCAGCAGGTCGCTGGCGTGGGTGGGCGCACCCGGGGTGCGCAGTGGCTGGGGCACCAGTTGGCGGGCCATGCTGTTGCAGCCCACCACAAATCCATCGCCGTCCAGTGCCAGCAGGCCGTCGCCCTCGCTGCCCAGCGGGCCACCGGGCCAGTTCACGCGCAGCAGCAGGGCATGGGGCAATTGCAGCAGCAAGGCGTCTTCCATGGCGCGGGCCGATCGGGCCACAAGGTGGCGCAGCTCGGGCCGCTCGGGCACATCCACGCCGGTCAGGTCCAGCATGCCCACACACTGGCCCTGCGGGTCGAACAGCGGTGCGCCTGCACAGCTGTAGCTGGCGTTGTCATCAAAGAAGTGTTCGCCCCGGTGCAGCCACACCGGCTGCAGTTCGGCCAGCGCAGCGCCGATGGCTGTGGTGCCCACGGCCGCTTCCGACAGGTCGATGCCCACGCGGCCAATGGCGCTGGCGCGCGGGTCGCCCGGGTCGCAATGGCCTTGCACGTCTACCACGATGCCGCGTGCGTCCGTCAGCATGGCGAAGTAGTGCATGCCCGCAATCGCGCGGGTGAGCTGTTGCAGCACGGGCCGTGCCGCGCGCAGCAGGTGGTGGTTTTGCTCCTGGCTGCGGCGCAGCGCCGTGGCGCTGACGGCGTCAAATGCCACGCGGTGGGTGGGGTTGAGCCCCTGGGCCAGGCAGCGTTGCCACGACCGTGCAATCCATGGCTCCACCTCGGCCCGCAGGGGCGCTGCGCCATCCGCCAGCAGGCTCTGGCGCGCCTGTGCAATCAGTGCGTGGCGGTGGGCGGGGGACGTGGGCGCGGAGGACAGCATGGTGAACCGGATCCTTGAGCTGCGCATGATGCGCTGGTGTGCGCTGCAACATGTTTCATTTTGAGAATATCCGGCCGGGGCTGCCGGAAATCTAGGGTTGTCCCTAGGGATGGGTGGTGGGGCGCGGCTGAAGATGCGCGAGGTCAGTCCAGCCAAAACCTATTCAGGAGACAGCCAGATGCAAGTCCAGTTCACGGTCAACGGGCGCGCTGCCAGTGTTGACGTCCCCCCCAATACCCTGCTTGTCCATGCGCTGCGAGAGCACCTGCTGCTCACCGGCACCCATGTGGGTTGTGACACCAGTCAGTGCGGGGCGTGCACGGTGCATGTGAACGGCAGGGCCGTCAAATCCTGCGCCATGCTGGCGGTGCAGGCCCAGGGGGCCGAGGTGACCACCATCGAAGGCATGGCCACCCCCGACGGCACCATGCACCCCATGCAGGCCGCGTTCAAGGAGTGCCATGGCCTTCAGTGCGGCTTCTGCACCCCGGGCATGGTGATGAGCGCGGTGGACCTGTGCAAGAACCACCCCAACGCCAGCGAAGGCGAGATCCGCGAGCTACTTGAAGGCAACATTTGCCGCTGCACGGGTTACCAGAACATCGTGCGCGCGGTGCAGGTTGGCCAAAAGGCCATGGCTTCGGCTTAAACACAAAGGAGAAGAACCATGGGTGCATCCGACTTTTCCAAGCTGCCGCACATCGGCGAATCCATCAAGCGCAAGGAAGACTATCGCTTCCTGACCGGTGCAGGCCAGTACACCGACGACGTGGTGCTGGCCGCGCAAAGCCATGCGGTGTTTGTGCGTTCGCCGCACGCCCACGCCAAGATCAACAGCATCAACGTGGAAGCTGCCAAGGCCGCGCCCGGCGTGCTGGGCGTGTTCACTGGTGCCGACGTGGCGGCCGACAACATCAACGGCTTGCCTTGCGGCTGGCTCATCACCAGCACCGATGGCCAGCCCATGAAGGAGCCGCCACACCCCATCCTGGCGCAGGGCAAGGTGCGCTATGTGGGCGATCATGTGGCCATCGTCGTGGCCCTCACGCAGCAGCAGGCGCGCGATGCCGCCGAGCTGGTGGAGGTGGACTACGACGTGCTGCCCGCCGTGGTCAGCGTGGCCGATGCCGCAGCAGGCACCGTGTCGGGCGCAGGGCTGCATGACGCAGCGCCGGACAACCATTGCTACAAATGGGCCATTGGCGACAAGGGCGCGGTGGACGCCGCATTTGCGAACGCTGCGCATGTGACCAAACTGGACCTGGTCAACAACCGGCTCATACCCAACGCGATGGAGCCCCGCGCAGCCATTGGCAGCTACAGCCGCGCCAACGACGAGTACACGCTGTACGTCAGCAACCAAAACCCGCACGTCGAGCGGCTGTTGATGACCGCCTTTGTGATGGGCCTGCCCGAGCACAAGGTGCGCGTGATTGCGCCCGACGTGGGCGGCGGCTTTGGCTCCAAGATCTTTCTGTACGCCGAGGACGTGTGCCTGACCTGGGCGGCCAAGAAGCTCAACCGCAACATCAAGTGGGTGGCCGATCGCAGCGAGTCCTTCGTGTCGGACGCGCATGGCCGCGACCATGTGAGCCATGCCGAAATGGCGATGGACAAAGACGGCAAGTTCCTGGCCATGCGCGTGCACACCGACGCCAACATGGGCGCCTACCTCAGCACCTTTGCCAGTGCCGTGCCCACCATCCTGTATGCCACCTTGCTGGCAGGCCAGTACACAACGCCGCAGATCTATGTGGAGGTGGATGCCTGGTTCACCAACACCGCCCCGGTCGATGCCTACCGGGGCGCGGGCCGGCCCGAGGCCACCTACCTGCTGGAACGGCTGGTGTCGCGCTGTGGCTGGGAGATGGGCCTGGGCCAGGACGAAATCCGCAAACGTAACTTCATCACCAGCTGGCCCTACCAGACGCCCGTGGCACTGCAGTACGACGTGGGCGACTACCACGCCTGTATGACGCAAGCGCAGGAACTGGCCGACGTGGCGGGCTTTGCGGCGCGCAAGGCGGCCAGCGAGGCCAAGGGCTTGAAGCGTGGCATCGGCTACAGCAGCTACATCGAAGCGTGTGGGATTGCGCCGTCCAACATCGCGGGCGCCCTGGGCGCGCGCGCAGGTCTGTTTGAATGCGGCGAAGTGCGTGTGCATCCCACGGGCAGCGTGACGGTGTTTACCGGCTCGCACAGCCACGGCCAGGGGCACGAGACCACCTTTGCACAGGTGGTGGCCGCGCGCCTGGGCATCCCGGTGGAGAACGTGGACATCGTGCACGGCGACACGGGCCGCGTGCCGTTCGGCATGGGCACCTATGGCTCGCGCTCCATCAGCGTGGGCGGGGCGGCCATCATGAAGGCGCTGGACAAGATCGAGGCCAAGGCCAAGAAGATTGCGGCGCATTTGATGGAAGCCAGCGACGCCGACATCGACTTTGCCAACGGCGAATTCAGCGTGCGGGGCACCGACAAGAAGGTGCCATTTGGTTCGGTATCTCTGGCCGCCTACGTGCCACACAACTACCCGCTGGACGTGCTGGAACCCGGCCTCAACGAAACCGCGTTCTACGACCCGACCAACTTCACCTTCCCTGCGGGCACCTACATCTGCGAAGTCGAAATCGACCCCGCCACAGGCAGCACGCGGGTGGACAAGTTCACGGCCGTGGACGACTTCGGCACCATCATCAACCCCATGATCGTGGAGGGCCAGGTGCATGGCGGGCTGGTGCAGGGCATCGGCCAGGCGCTGATGGAAAACTGCGTGTACGACCGCGAAACCGGCCAGTTGCTCACCGGCAGCTTCATGGACTACGCCATGCCGCGTGCTGATGACTTCCCCGAGTTCAAGCTGGGCCATGTGTGCACCCCCTGCACGCACAACCCGCTGGGCACCAAGGGCTGCGGCGAGGCAGGCGCCATAGGTTCGCCACCGGCGGTGATCAACGCCGTGCTTGATGCTCTGCACCCGCTGGGTGTGAAGGAGTTCGACATGCCCGCATCGCCCCACCGCGTGTGGGAAGCGATTCAGAACGCCAAGGCTTGAGGAGAACCAGCATGTACGCATTCACCTTTGAAAATCCTTCCTCCACTGCAGCCGCAGCACAGCTCATCGCCCAGGGCGGCAAGCTGCTTGCGGGCGGGCAGAGCCTGCTGCCGTCGATGCGGCTGCGCCTGGCCAACCCCGAGAAGATCGTCGACCTGAACAGCATTCCCGAGCTGGCGGGCATCCGCAGCGAGGGCAATGCACTGGTCATCGGCGCCATGACGCGCCACATGGATGTGGCCAACAGTGCCGACGTCAACGCCGCCATCCCCGCACTGGCTGACTTGGCCGCGCACATCGGCGACCGCCAGGTGCGCGCACGCGGCACGCTGGGTGGGTCGGTGGCCAACAACGACCCTGCGGCCTGCTACCCCAGCGCCGTGCTGGGCCTGGGCGCCACGGTCATCACCAACCAGCGCGAGATTGCGGCCGACGACTTTTTTGTGGGCATGTACACCACGGCGCTGGAAGAGGGCGAGATCATCACCGCCATCCGCTTTCCGATTCCGAAGCGCGCGGCGTACCTCAAGTTCAAGCAGGCGGCATCGCGCTTCTCGCTGGTGGGTGTGTTTGTGGCGCAGACCGATGGCGGCGTGCGCGTGGCCATCACGGGTGCGGCCAGCAGCGTGTTCCGCCATGCGGGGCTGGAAGCAGCGCTGAACCAGAGCTTCACGCCCGCATCGGCGGCGGCGGTGAAGATTGATGCGAGCGATCTGAACGCCGACATCCACGCCAGTGCGGCTTATCGCGCCAACCTGATCAGCGTGCAGACGCAAAGGGCCGTGGCGCAGATGCTGGGTTGAGATCCGTAGGTCGGGTGAGCGCAGCGTAAGCCGACATTGCTGCGCCACTCGTTCCGTGGGTGTCGGGTTACGCCCTGCGTGCTAACCCGACCTACGGGGCCGCGAGGCCAGTTGCAACCACCTTGGGTGGCATGCAAGGTTAATTTTTGAATGAAATTGGCCTCTGGCGCTTCTCTATCAAGCGCTAGTAGCTATAAAAAACATAGTAATGAACGTTTCCCCTCCTGCGCCCATGACTGCGCCCGCGCTGTCCTCCATCGACGCCCTGGTGTTGGCCTTGCAGAGCGTGGGCTACTTTGCCGACCGGCGGCTGGCCACGGCCGTGTTCCTGGCGCTCAAGCTGCAGCGCCCGCTGTTGTTGGAAGGCGAGCCCGGTGTGGGCAAGACGGCACTGGCCAAGGCCTTGGGCGAAGTGCTGGAGCGCAGCCTCATCCGCCTGCAGTGCTACGACGGCCTGGAGCAGCGCGAGGCTCTGTACGAATGGAACTACGCAGCCCAACTGCTGCACATGCGTGCTGCTGAAGGCAAAGGAACGGCCGACATGGCGCAGGTGGAACGCGAGGTGTACCAGGACCGCTACCTCATTCGCCGCCCCTTGTTGCAGGCACTGCAGGCGCCAGAACCCGGCGCCGTGCTGCTCATCGACGAAGTGGACCGCGCCGACGAGCCCTTCGAGGCCTTCCTGCTCGAATACCTGGGCGAGTACCAGGTCAGCATCCCCGAGATCGGCACCGTGCGCGCCACGGCCACGCCGGTCACCATCCTCACCAGCAACCGCACACGCGACCTGCACGACGCTGTCAAACGCCGCTGCCTGTACCACTGGCTGGACTACCCCGAGCGCGAGCGCGAGCTGGCCATCGTGCGCGCCCAGGTGCCAGATGCCAGTGCGGCCCTGGCCGTCCAGGTAGCAGATTTTGTAGGCCGACTGCGCAGCCAGCCCTTCGCCAATGCCTTTCAGCGTGCGCCCGGCATTGCCGAGAGCGTGGAGTGGGCCAAGGCGCTGGTCGCGCTCGACACCATCGTGGTGGACCCCGAGGTGGTGTCGGACACCGCAGGCATTTTGTTCAAGCAGCGCGAGGACGTGGCTGCGCTCACGCGCGACATGGCGGCGCAGTTGCTGCAACCCGCTGAGGCCGATGCCTGAGGGCTCAACCGTGGCAGAGGTCAAAACGATCTCCCAGCTGGGCGATGCCCGCACGGGCAAGCTCGCCGACAACCTGAGCGGTTTTGGCCGCACCCTGCGCCGCGCTGGTGTGTGTGGACGCCGCCCGCATGGCGCTGGCCCAGCAGGCGGTGATGCTGGTGGGCCTGCGGCGTGAGGATTTCAGTGCCGCACTGGAGGCCGTGCTGGTCAGTCGCGAGCAGGACCGGTTGGTCTTCCGCGAGTTGTTCGACGCGTACTTTCGCAATCCCAACGTGGCGCAGAAGCTGCTGGCGCAGATGCTGCCCAGCGCTGAGTCCAAGGCCGAGCCCGCCAAACGCCGCCCGCGCGTGAGCGAGGCGCTCGCCCCCGTGCGTGCGGCCCGCAACGCGCCCCCGCCGCGGGAGGACGAGAAGATCGATTTCGACGCCGCCATGACGGCCAGCGACCTGCAGCGCCTGCGGCAGGCCGACTTCAACCAGCTCTCTGCCAGCGAATACCTGCTGGTGGAGCGCCTGGCGCGAGATGTGCCCTTGCCCCTGCCGCGCTACGCCGCCCGCCGCACCCGCCCCGGTGTGCGCGGCAGCCGCCCGCACTGGCCCGGCGCCATGCACCACGCGGCCCGCAACGGGGGCGAGGTGCTGCGCATCCCGCTGCTGCAGCGGCGCCAGCAACCGCTGCCGCTGCTGGTGCTGGTGGATGTGTCCGGCTCCATGGAGCGTTACGCGCGGCTGCTGCTGGCGTTTTTGCATGCCGCCACGGCACCGCGCCACACCGGCGATGCCGTGCGCCGCGACGTGTTTGCGTTTGGCACCGGGCTGACCGACCTCACGCCCGCCTTTCGCCTGGCCGACACTGACGCGATGCTGCAGGTGGCCAGCCATTCCATCAATGATTTTGCGGGGGGCACCCGCATGGGCGACAGCCTGGCCCAGCTGCGTTTGCAGCATGCCCGGAGGCTGGTGGGGCGGCGCACCCTGGTGCTGCTGATCAGCGACGGGCTGGACACAGGCACGCCCGAGGTGCTGGCGCAGGAACTGGGCTGGCTGCGCCGCCATTGCGGACGCCTGCTCTGGCTGAACCCGCTGCTGCGTTTTGAGGGCTATGCGCCCACGGCACGCGGCGCCGCCGAGTTGCACCGCCAGGCCCACGGCATGGTGGCCGTGCACAACCTGAGCCGCCTGCAGGATCTGGCGGCCAGCCTGGCGGCCGTGCTGCGGCAGTGACTGATTTCAGAAATAACCAGACAACACCAGACAACACAAGGAACCCACCATGGAAATGCAAGCCAGCCGCACCCTTGCCGTGAGCCAGCAGCAGGCCTGGGAGGCGCTCAACGATCCTGAGGTGCTCAAGCTGTGCATCCCCGGCTGCGACAAGGTCGAGGCGACCGGTGACAACCAATACGCGGTCGCCATGGCGCTCAAGATCGGCCCCGTGTCGGCCAAGTTTGCGGGCAAGATCACGCTGTCGGACATCGTGCCGCCAGAGAGCTACACCATCACCTTCGACGGATCGGGTGGTGTGGCAGGCTTTGGCAAGGGCAATGCGCAGGTCAAACTGGTGCCTTTGCCCGTGGATGCCGCTGGGCAGGAAAGCTGCGAGCTGCACTACACCGTGCATGCCACGGTGGGCGGCAAGATCGCTCAGCTGGGACAGCGGCTCATCGACGGCGCGGCCAAGAGCATGGCAGAGGATTTTTTCAAGCGCTTTGACAACGAAATGCAAAGCCGCCATCCGCGCGCGCCGGCAGACGATGGTGCGGCATCCTCCGAAGCGCCTACCGAGCCTGGGGCACTGGCGGCGTCAGCGGGGGAGGATATTCCCCCCAGCGGCATTCCGGTTTGGGTCTGGGTGGTGGGCGCGGCGGCGCTGGTGCTGTTAGCGTGGATGGTCAATTGACTCCCCCTGAGCCGCTTCGCGTCATCCCCCTGGGGGGGACGCCTCCGGTGGACCGGCAAAGCCGGATCTACGGTGGCGCTGGCCTGGGCGCAGCGCGGTTTCAGACGCAGCGCGCGTAGGTGGGAATTTCTGAATAAGCGTTGAAATGAATTGGTGACGGAACGATGGAAAACCTGGATGTGATGGTGCTGCGTACGCTGCAAGGCTGGCGGGCTGCGGGTCGGCGGGCGCTGCTGGCGACGGTGGTGCGCACGTGGGGCTCTTCACCCCGGCCGGTGGGCTCCATCATGGCGCTGTGCGAAGACGGTTCGGTGGTGGGGTCTGTGTCGGGCGGGTGCATTGAGGACGATCTGATTGACCGCCATACGCAGGCCTACGCGCAGGGCGCGCCCACGGCGAATGCGGTCGGAGACAAGGATCACCGCATTCCCAGCGGCCCGCCGACGTTTGTGAAATACGGCGTCACCGCAGACGAGGCGCACCGCTTCGGCTTGCCCTGTGGCGGAACGCTGGAGCTGCTGCTGGAGTACGACCCGGCCCCGGACAGCCTGGCAACACTGATCACCGCGCTGGAGGCTGGGCGCCTGATGCAGCGCAGCGTGCGCTTGGTCGACGGCGCGGTCACGCTAACGCCTGCGGCAGCGCCCACCGAGCTGGTGGTAGATGCCGAGCGGCTTACCAACACCTTTGGCCCCGAGTACCGCATGCTGCTGATCGGCGCGGGCCAGCTGGCGGAATACCTGGCCACCATGGCGCTGTTCAACGGGTTTGCGGTAACGGTGTGCGACCCGCGCGAGGAATACCGGGGCAGCTGGAACGTGCCCGCTGCCACGGTGGTGAGTGACATGCCCGACGATGTGGTGCTGGCCTTCAAGCCCGACCGGCGCAGCTGCGTGGTGGCCCTGACGCACGACCCCAAGCTTGATGACCTGGCGCTGCTGGAGGCGCTGAACACCGATGCGTTCTATGTGGGCGGCATAGGCTCGCGCCGCAACAACGAGGCACGCCGCGCCCGCATGATCGAACACTTTGACCAGACCGAGGAGAGCCTGGCCCGCCTGCGCGGGCCGATTGGCATCTACATCGGCAGCAAGACACCACCCGAGATTGCGGTGAGTGTGATGGCCGAAATTTTGGCTGTCAAAAATGGCGTCACCCTGCCGCGCGACATGGAGGTGGCCCAGGCCAAGAATGACCGGGAGCTGGCGCACAACGACCCCGGTGCGCTGGTGTGTGGGGTGCGCGCCGCGTAGTGCTAAAGCGGCCTGGACCGCAGCTGCAACTGCTGCCGCACATGGTGCAGCAGGCCATCACAGGCGTCTTCCACCAGGTCCAGCACCTCCTCAAAACCAGCGGCCCCGCCGTAGTAAGGATCGGGCACCACGGGGCTGTCGAACCGTTGGCAGAACTCTGTCATACGGCGCAACTTGCGGGCGTGTTCGGGTGGGCAAAGGTCTTGCGCAAGGGCCAGGTTGTCCCAGTCCATCGCCAGAACCAGATCGTGGCGTTCAAAGTCGTTGGCCAGCATCTGCCGAGCGCGCAGATCCGACAGGTCGTAGCCCCGTTGCGCTGCGTGGCGTTGGGTGCGGTGATCCGGCGCCTTGTCGGGGTGGTAGTTGTGGGTTCCTGCCGAGTCCACACGCACCTGGCTGGCCAAACCACTGTGAACCACCTTGTGCCGGAACACGCCGTGGGCCGTGGGGCTGCGGCAGATGTTGCCCATGCACACAAAAAGCACGGAGTACGTGGCGACGCGATCCTGCATGTCTTTGATCCCGGCTGTGTTCAGGCGGACATCACCACCGGGCCACCCTTGGCAATGCCGCGTTGGTAGGCGGGGCGTGCCTGCATGCGTTGTTGGTAGGCCTGAAGGTTGGGGCACGCACCGGCCTTGCTGGCGCGTGACAGGGCGGCCTCCACGGCAAAGCTCATCTGGAAATCGGCCATGGTGAGGTGCTCGCCTGCAAACCAGCGGTGCGTGCCCAGGTGTGCCTCCATGAAGTCGAGCGCGGTGTTCACGTTCGGGTCAATCACCTTCTCTTGCACCTTGCCGCACAGCGCCTTGGCAATTGGCTTCACAAAGAACGGCATGGGCTGGGTGGGGATGGTCATGAACACCAGCTTCATCACCAGCCAGTTCATGAGCGAGCCCTCGGCGTAGTGCATCCAGAAGCGGCACTGGCGGTACTCGGGCGTGCGCGGCGCGGGCTGCAGGTGGGCCAGGTCGCCGCCCGCCTGGGCTCCGTAGGTTTCCACCAGGTATTCGATGATCGCGCCCGACTCGGCGATGACCTCTTTGCCGTCGGTGATCACCGGCGATTTGCCCAGCGGGTGGATCTTCTTGAGTTCGGGCGGGGCCAGCTTGGTGGCCTTGTCGCGCTGGTAGATTTTCAGCTCGTAGGGAACACCCAGTTCTTCGAGCAGCCAGAGAACGCGCTGCGAGCGCGAGGTTTCGAGGTGGTGGACGGTGATCATGGGTGAATATTGGCACAGGTTGCCGGAGCAAGGCGCCACCGGCCGGGTGGTGTGAAAGCCCCAGAAAGCAAAAAGCCCTCTGGCGAGGGCTTTTTTGCAAAGAACCAACCGCAGTCGGCCCGTGGCGATCTGGCGATCAGCCGCCCTTCTTGGAGCGCTTGCCAGGGTTCTTCTTGCTGCGGGTTGCCACACCGCGTTCCAGGCTCACGCGCTGGCCACGGCCGGGAGTGGCCAGTGTGTAGCCGGGCACGGGCGTAGGGCGGGGGGTGCGCTTGCGGTCTGCTTCGGTGACGATCTTGTTGCCCATGGTAGGTCTCTGAGTTGGTGGAAAAAGGAGAGATTTTAGGCCACAGCCGGGTTGCCGGGCTTTCAAAGGTGTTTGGCAGGTGTTTTGTGGGTGCTCAGGCCGCCACAAAACCTGCGGCCACACCCGCCGCCACACCTGCGCCGTGGTCGGTGGACAGCGCTTGTGTGCAGTGGCGGGGCAACTCAAAACCCCGCGCGGCATCCTGAATGGCCATCGTACGGATCACGGGGGGCTTGGCCCACACGCCACCGAAGATCGTGGCAAAGGCCACATCTGCCGCATCCCTCCCCACACCAAACCGCAGCAGGCCCATGGGGATCGCCGTGCCAGACGGGTCAAAGATGTACCAGCGGTCGCCCAGGTACACCTCCACATAGGCATGAAAGTCGGGGGGGCCCAGGGCCGGGTCAGCGCCGTAGTCGGTTCCGGTGGTGAAGCGGGCCGGGATGTTGATGGCGCGGCACAAGGCAATCATGAGGTGGGCGAAGTCACGGCACACGCCCACCTGCTCCACCAGCGTGTCCACCGCAGAGGTGTTGGAGTTGGAAGTGTTGGAGGTGAACGCCACGTGCCGCTGCACCCAGTCGCAGATCGCCTGCACGCGGCTGTGCCCTTGCCACAGCGCACCAAACTCGTTCGTCGCCAGGCGCAGCAGCCGGTCGGACTGGCAATACCGGCTGGGGTAGATGTAGCCCATTACCTCTTGCGGCAGGCGCCGCACCGGTACTTCTGCCAATTGGGAGGGGTCGATGCGGTAGTGGTTGATATCGACCGTGGCTGAATACGACAGCTCCAGCGTGCCGGGCTCGCCATGCAGCCGCAGGTAGCGGTTGCCCGTGGCTGGATCGGTATGAATGTGGTGGGCAATGGGCTGGTTGATGACCAGGCGCTCTGCGCTTACCGACTGGTTGGGTGTCTGCGCCGCGTGGATGTTGAAGACAAAGTCGGCACCATGCTGGTCCACCTCGTAGCTCAGATCAATCTGCAGCTCCATGCGTACGCGATCATGGCTTGGCTGGTCTGCAGGGACTGTGCCGACTTGCTGAGCGGGGTAGGGGGCAGGCCAGGTGGCAGCGTTGCGGGTATTTGACTGCGGGGGAGGGCTTTGGGTGTTTGCCATGGGCATGTCCTTCGTGCGCCGCGTTCCGGGGCATCCGGCACAGCAGCGTGGCTTGAGGATAGTCCTTTCCCCCGCGCCCGATGTAGGCGGACGCCCCGGCGCCATGCCCGCCCGCTACCCATTCGCGGGAAGCCGCCAGGTCACCCCGTCAGGCGGGTATGGCAAGACGCGCCAGGACCTCGACGTTGCCACTGCGATCTGCCCGGAGAATCAGTCCTTCGCCCGAGCTGGTGTTGGTATTTGCCAGGTCGGACAGCACAAACATGTGGGTGAACCACACTTCGAAACGACCGGGCTGGGACGACGCTGTGGCCAGCGCTGTACGCAGTTCACGCAGGTGGGCCGCACCGGTGGTCTCCGGGCTACCCCGGGGCGACCCGAGTGCCGCCCAGACCTGCGGCGTACCAAAGGCGAGGGTGGCGCTGTCCACGCAGCGACACCAGGGGCTTGATAAAACCTTGCCAGGTTGGAGTTGCCGCTGCTGAAACCACGCGCCCACGCTGCGTGCCTGTGCGCGGCCTTCTTCGCTCAGATTGCGCTGGGTGCTGCAGTCACCCAGGCGGAGTCCTGGGGGGTCAAACGTGCCGGGGGCCAGCGAGTGGCGGAAGGCTGCCACCACCCCGCCCTTGCGCAACAAGGCTTCGGCATCCGCGTCTTGCGCCGCCCAGCCACGCAGGCTGGCCAAGGCCAGCCCGGCGCCCAGCACCGCACGGCGTGCAATGCGGGGCTCAGGCGGCAGGCTGGAAGGCATAGCCATTGCCAGAAGCCGCCATGCGGCCAAACGCAGGGAACGGGAAGTGGAAGCCGCCCAGCATGGCATTGCTGGCGGTGATGCGCTGGAACACATCGCGCCGCACCTTGCGCGCAGCCTCGGCGTCCATGTCAAAGGTCACAGCCCAGTCGGGATTGCGTGCGAACAGTGCAGGCACGTTGGTCAGGTCCGCGACATAAAAGAACTTCTGGCCCGAGGATGTCAGCTCAAACAGCGTATGGCCTGGCGTGTGGCCATAGGCCGCCACTGACTTGATGCCCGGCGCCACTTCCTCATCGGCCGCAAACTGCACCAGCGTGTCTGCGGGCATGGTGGCAAAGGTGCGGCGCACGTTATCGAATGCACCCTTCATGCCTGCGGGCGCAGCGGCCATGCGGGCGTCGTCCATCCAGAACGCGTGTTCGGCGGCAGGCACCATCACCTTGGCCTTGGGGAAAACCAACTCACCGGCCTTGTTGCGGATGCCGTTGATGTGGTCGCCGTGGTAGTGGCTGATCAGCACGGTGTCGATGTCGGCAGCCTGCATGCCCGCCGCGCGCAGGCTGTCGAGCAGCTTGCCGGTGGTGGCGCCACCAAACTCGCCCAAGCCGGTGTCGATGAGGATCTTGCGCGCGCCTGCCACCACAAGAAAGGGTGTGTAGGGCACGTCGATGTAGTCGGTGGGCAGTCCTTGCGATGCCAGCAGCGCACGCACCTCGGTCAGCGGCGCGTTCTTCACAAATTCCTCTCCCAGCGGGCGGCGCGTGATGCCATCGTTCAGCGCAATCACCTCCACATCGCCCACCTTCATGCGGCGAAAGCCGGGGCTGGGCAAGGTGGGGGTTCCGAAGTTGGGCGCGTTCTGGGCCCACACGGGGACAAACGAGCCCGCTGCGTAAACGGTGGTGGCCAGGCTTGCACCCAGGAAGTGGCGGCGTGACAGCATGAAACTCTCCGGTCTTGAGTTGAACTGAGGAGTCGCAACTGTAGCGATGCCCGAGAGATTGCCGCTTGCCGACGCGCTAACCTGTTCGCAACGTGGGGCTTTTGCTGGTAATTGGGGCTATGGAGGCTATTCGATCGCGAAGGCGTCGCGCAACGCACCGCAAAAGTCAGCATTTCCGCTGATTGTCAAGGTGATCGTGGTCCGGGGTGGGGCGGGGTTGCCTGCCGCCGCGCGCAGTTGCCCGGCGGTGTCATCAAACGTCAGCACCAGCGGTGTGCTGACCTCCTGCACGCCCTGCAAGTCGTAGTGCCATATGCCCCCATCTTCCGACGGGCCACAGGCATCGGGCCAATGCTGGTGCGCCCAGACCAGCACGGCGCTGATCTCAGCATGTAATGCGGGAATCTGCGCGGGCTGCACGCTCGCCATGGCGTCAAACGTACCTACGTCGTCCGCGTCTTCGCTGTAGTCAAAATCCAGGTAGTTCAGGTTCATGGTGTCCGTTCAAGCGATGTCATGTCCAGGTGCGGCCCAGCGCCTGGGCGGCTTCGCCCAGGCGGGTCACCTGCTGTAGCGCCTGCGCCAGCGGCATGCGTGCCGCCGGTGCTTGCAGCGCCACCGCGCAGCGTACCTGGCGCCGACCGCTGCCCAACACAGGCACGGCGACGCAGACGAGGCCATCCACAAACTCTTCGGCGTCTGTGGCGTAACCCTGCCGCAGAATCTGCTCCAGCTCGGCCTCCAGGGCGGTGCGGTCGGTCAAAGTGGTGGCCGTGTGGCGGGTCAGCGGCAGGCCGTCCAGGATCGCCGCTCGGCGCGCGGCCGACAGGTGGGCCAGAAACAGCTTGCCGCTGGCCGAGCAGTGGATCGGCACGCGCGTGCCGGGCCGCAGCTCCATGCGCAGCGGAAAGGCCGACTCCACGCGGTCCAGGTAGATCACCTCGGCGCCGCTGAGCGCCGTGAGGTTGCAGCTCTCGCCAATATCGGCCACCAGCTGGCGCAGCACCGCATGGCGCACGCCATGCTGGGTGCCCGCGCTGAGCGTGCTTTCGGCCAGGCGCAGCAGGCGGGGTGCGGGGGTGTAGCGGCGCCCATCGGGCTCGCGCGCCAGTAGGCCACCGCTTTCGAGCTGGCCCAGCATGCGGTGCACGCTGGGTTTGGGCCAGCCTGTGGCCTCGATGGCGTCCGCCAGGCTGAACGGGCGGCCATGGGCGCACATGATTTCCAGCAGTTCAAACAGGCGCAGGCTGGGGGATGAGTTGGTCACAAATCCCGGAATTCGAGACGAATCCATAAAACATTTCGGGATTATTGAGCATTGTGGCTAAGCTGCAAACCAACATTTCACGGGGTGCTCATGGCGGCGACTTTTCAGAACGCGGTACTCACCGGCGCTTGTGGTGGCCTGGGCCAGGCCCTGGCGCGGGAGCTGATCGGCCAGGGCGCCGCCGTGGCGCTGGTGGGGCTTCACTTGCCCACGTTGCAGGCACTGGCTGCGCTGGCGCCTGGGCGCTGCGCGGTGTACACGCCCGATGTGGCCGACAGCACCGCGATGCAGGCCATGGCGGCCGACTGGATGGCGCGCTCGGGCGCGGTGCCCGACCTCGTGATTGCCAACGCGGGCGTGGCAGGCGGCTTTGACACTGCCGAAGCCGACGACCTCGCGGTGCTGCGCCGTATGCTGGAGATCAACCTGCTGGGCGCGGCCACCACCTTTCAGCCGTTTGTGAAAGCCATGCGCGCTCAGCGGCGCGGCGCCCTGGTGGGTGTGGCCAGCATTGCGGGCTGGCGCGGCATGCCGGGCAACGGTGCCTATTGCGCGAGCAAGGGCGGGCTCATCCGCTACCTGGAGAGCCTGCGTGCCGAGCTGCGCGGCGAATCCATTGTGGTCAGCACGGTGAGCCCTGGCTACCTTCGCACCGCGCTCACGGCGGGCAATCGTTTTGCCATGCCGGGCCTGATGGAGCCCGAAGCCGCTGCCCGGGCTCTGCTGGCGGGCGTCGCGCAAGGTCGTACCCACATCGTGCTGCCCGCGCGCATCGGCTGGTTGGCCCGCTTGCTGAACCTGTTGCCCGACGCCCTGCACGACCGACTTCTGCTGGGCCAGCCGCGCAAGCCGCGCGTGGGCGAGGCGGGGGCCACGGCCATTCCGGGCCTGCCGTTGCCTACAGAGACGCCGATACACAACGAAAGCAAAAACGCATGACAACGGAGACAACACCCACTGTGGCAGATACCCGCACCCAGATCGCTCTGATAGGCGCAGGCCCCAGTGGCCTGGCGGCTGCGCGCAACCTGCAAAAGCTGGGCGTGCCCTTCCAGGGCTTTGAGGCACACACCGACGTGGGCGGCCTGTGGAACATCGAGAACCCGCGCAGCACGGTGTATGAGTCCGCGCACCTCATCTCCAGCAAACACACCACGGAGTTCACCGAATTCCCCATGCGACCCGAGGTGGCCGACTACCCCAGCCAACGCGAGATGCGGCAGTACTTCATGGACTTTGCCGCGCACTTTAGTTTGCGCCCGCACTACTGGTTTGGTACCCGCGTGCTGAAGGTCGAGCCCGTGGGCGAGGGCGCAGCGCCGCTGTGGCGCGTCACCTGGAGCCAGCACGGCGGACCCGCGCAGACCGCAGAGTTCAAGGGCGTGGTGATTGCCAATGGCACGCTGGCCGAGCCCAACATGCCGCGCTTTGAAGGCCAGTTTGATGGCGAACTGCTGCACACCAGCGCCTACAAAAGCGCCGAGCTGTTCAAGGGCAAACGCGTGTTGGTGGTGGGCGCGGGCAACTCGGGCTGCGACATAGCCGTGGATGCGGTGCATTACGCGCGCAGCGTGGATCTGTCGGTGCGGCGCGGCTACTACTTCGTCCCCAAATACGTGTTCGGCCAGCCCGCCGACACGCTGGGGGGAAAGTTCAAGATGCCGCCCTGGCTCAAGCAGAAGATCGACAGCGTGGTGCTGCAGTGGTTCACCGGCGACCCGGCGCGGTTTGGCCTGCCCAAGCCCGATTACAAGATGTACGAATCGCACCCCGTGGTCAACTCGCTGGTGCTGCACCACCTGGGTCACGGCGACATTCATGTGAAGCCCGATATTGCGCGCCTGCAGGGCCACACCGTGTTTTTCAAGGACGGTAGCGCGCAAGACTACGACCTCGTGCTCTGCGCCACCGGCTACAAGCTGCACTACCCTTTTATCGACCACAGCCTGCTCAACTGGAACGGCATGGCGCCGCAGCTGTACCTCAACATCCTGTCGCCGCGCTTCGACAATCTGGCGGTGATGGGGATGATCGAGGCCAGCGGCATCGGCTGGCAGGGCCGTTACGAGCAAGCGGAGCTGGTAGCGCGCTTTTTCAAGGCGCAGTCAGAAGGATCACCGCGCGCCGAGGCCCTGCGCCAGGCCAAGGCCGGGCCTCCACCCGATCTGTCGGGTGGCTTCAAGTACCTGAAGCTCGAACGCATGGCGTACTACGTGCACAAGGACACCTACCGCAACGCGGTGCGGGCAGCGGCCGCTGCCCTGGCATGAAAGCCCCCCTGAGGCGCTGCGCGCCTTCCCCCCGCTCTCGCAGCGCTGCGCACTGCGGGCAAGGGGACGACGCCCTCGCTGCGGGGCGGCCCTTGCTCGGCGTCCCGCGCTGTCGCTGCGACAGTCTCGTGCGTTGCGCGTTGCGCAATACGCGGTGAAGAACTGAACTCAAAGGTTATCTATGCTGCCCGTCGACGAAATACGCCTCAACTTCAACCCTGCATCGCTCGTGGCGCTCAATGTAGTGCTGGGTTTTCTCATGTTCGGCATTGCGCTCGATACGCGCGTGGCCGACTTCAAGCGCGTGCTGCGCATGCCCGGAGCCATGGCAGTGGGCATTGCGGCGCAGTTCATCGTGCTGCCTGCCGTGACCTTTGCGCTCACGCTGCTGCTCCAGCCCGGCCCCAGCATTGCGCTGGGCATGATCCTGGTGGCCTGCTGCCCGCCGGGCAATGTGAGCAACATCCTCACGCACCGCGCCGGGGGCAATGTGGCGCTGTCGGTGTCGATGACGGCGATCTCCAACGCGCTCGCGATTGTGCTTATGCCGCTCAACTTCGCGTTCTGGGGCGGTTTGCACCCCACGGCGGCACCGTTGTTGCGCAGCATTGCGCTCGACCCGCTGGAGATGGCGGGGCACATCGTCGCCATCATCGGGCTGCCGTTTGCACTGGGCATTCTGTGTGCGGAGAAGCTGCCGCGTTTCACGCAGCGGGTGAACAAGCCCGTGCGCATCCTCAGCTTTGTCTGCCTGATCGGTTTCATCGTCGGGGCCGTGGCGGGCAACTGGCGCTACTTCCTCGACTACGTGGGGCTGGTGCTGCTGGCCGTGGTATTGCATGACGCGCTGGCCTTTGGCACCGGCTACGCCTGCGCGCGGCTCAGCGGCTTGTCGGACTACGACCGGCGCGCGGTGAGCATTGAGGTGGGCATCCGCAACGCGGGCCTGGGCCTGGTGCTGATCTTCAGTTTTTTTGGAGGACTGGGGGGCATGGCCGTGGTGGCGGGTGTCTGGGGCTTTTGGGACATCATTGCCGGCCTGGCGCTGGCGGGATGGTGGGGCCGCAGACCTGCGGTGGTGCCGCTGGGGGCTTCGGCCAAGGAGCACGGCGCATGACGGCTTCTTCATTGGCAACGCGCCACATCCTGGTGACCGGGGCCGACGGTTTTCTGGGCCAGGGTGTAGTGGCCGCCCTTGCGCGCGAGGGTGTGCACACGCTGGTGGCGGCCGATGTGCGCGAGGTGCCTGCCGAGCGCCGCCTGCCTGACGTGATCTATCTGGTGCAGGACGTGCGTGACCCCGCGCTGGCGCAGACGCTCGCCGACCATGCCATCGACAGCGTGGTGCACCTGGCCTCCATCGTCACGCCGGGCAAAGGATCCAACCGCGAATTCGAATACTCCGTGGATGTGCTGGGCAGCCAGAATGTGCTCAACGCTTGCGTGGCCACGGGGGTGAAACATATTGTGGTCAGCTCCAGCGGCGCGGCCTATGGTTACCACGTCGACAACCCGGCCTGGCTGCGGGAGACCGATGCGCTGCGCGGCAATGAGGTTTTTGCCTATGCCCACCACAAGCGGCTGGTGGAAGAGATGCTGGCGCAGTACCGCGCGGACCACCCCGCGCTGGCGCAGACGGTGCTGCGCATCGGCACCATCCTGGGCGAGCGGGTGGACAACCAGATCACCGCGCTGTTCGACAAACGCCGCCTGCTGGCCATCCGTGGCAGCGAGAGCCCGTTTGTTTTCATCTGGGACGAGGACGTGACCGGCGCCATCCTGCATGCGTTGCGCACGCAGCGCGCTGGCTGTTTCAACCTGGCGGGCGATGGTGCGCTGCCGCTGCGCGAGATCGCCCGGCGCCTGGGTAAACCGGTGCTGGAGTTGCCTGCGGGCCTGCTGCGTGCCGCGCTGGCGGTGGGCTCCGCGCTGGGCCTGAGCCGCTACGGGCCCGAGCAGCTGGATTTTCTGCGTTATCGCCCCGTGCTGCTCAATGCCGCGCTCAAGGAGGTGCTGGGCTACGTGCCCGGCAAGACCAGCGCAGAGGCGTTCGAAGCCTTTGTGGCTGCCCGGGCGCGCCAAGGGCGGCCGGTGGCTGTGGCTGCGGCGGTGGCTGCATGACGGCGCGGGCGCTGAGCCGTGGCGACTTGCTGCGCGCGCTGGCCGTGGTGGTCATCTGGGGGCTGAACTTTGTGGTGATGAAGCTGGGCTTGCAGGGGCTCAGCCCCATGCTGCTGGGTGCCCTGCGTTTCACTGCGGCATCCCTGCCGTTTCTGCTGTTCGTGCCCCGCCCATCCATGCCCTGGCGCTTTGTGGTGGGCTATGGGCTGGCGCAGGGGCTGGGGCAGTTCGGCTTTCTGTTCCTGGGTCTGCAGCTGGGCATGACGGCGGGCATGGCTTCGGTGGTCATGCAGACACAGGCGTTTTTTACGCTGCTGCTGGCCGCCCCTTTGTTGGGTGAGCGCGCCAAACCCTGGCAGTGGTGGGGGCTGCTGCTGGCGTTTGGCGGGCTCATGACCATTGGTCTTGCCCATGGAGAAGGGCCCGGGCAGATGACGCTGGCCGGTTTTGTGCTCACCCTCGGCGCGGCCTTCATGTGGGCGGTGTCCAACCTGGTGGCACGCCGCGCTGCGCAGGCAGGGGCTTACGCGCCGTTTCCGTTCATCGTGTGGAGCAGCGTGGTGCCCATCGTTCCGTTCTTTGCGCTGGCGGTGTGGACCGAAGGCGCCAGCGGTGTCGTGGCGCAATTGCAGGCGGTGGACGGCAGGGCTTTGCTCGCAGTGCTTTACCTCGCATTGCTGGCCACCTTGCTGGCCTACACGCTGTGGACGCAGCTGCTGCAACGCCACGCGGCCGGGCGGGTCACGCCGTTTTCGCTGCTGGTGCCGGTGGTGGGGCTGTGGGCTGCGTATGCGTTTTTGGGCGAAACGCCCTTGCCGCTGCAGTGGGCGGGCGCAGCCGCAGTGTTGTGTGGCCTGGTGGTCAACCAGACCGGTGGCTGGTTGTGGGCATGGTGGCGGCGCAAAGCCGAGACCCACTCGACCGCTCTCTAGAATCCTGGACCGGCGCAGGCTTGTACGGAATGTCCTGCGCAATAAACCCAAGGAAGCAGGATGTCTGAGAACGTGGTGTTGCAGGTGGAGGGGCTGTGTTTTGCCTACCCCGAATGTGGGGTGCTCAACCAGTGGTCGGTGGCGCTGCCCGCAGGCCTGGCGCTGGTGCGTGGCGACGAAAGCAGTGGCAAGACCACGCTGCTGCGCCTGCTTGCGGGTGAACTCACGGCACTGGCCGGGCGCATCACTCTGCAGGGTGTGCGCCTGAGCGACGCGCCCAAGGCCTTTGCGCAAATGGTGTTCTGGGTCGATCCTCGTGCTGGTGACCTGGACAAGCTCACCGCCAGTGGCTGGCTGGACAGCCTGCCCGCGCACTACCCGTTGTGGGATGCGGCAGCGCTGGCCACGCACATTGAAGGCTTCACGCTGCACGAGCATCTGGACAAGCCGTTCTATGCGCTGTCCACCGGCAGCAAGCGCAAGGTGCTCATGGCCGGGGCGCTGGCCTCGGGCGCGCCGCTGACCTTGATCGACGAGCCTGTGGGCGGGCTGGACAAGCCGTCGGCCACCTACCTGGGCCGCGCCCTGGCGCAGGTGGCGGGCCAGCCCGGGCGCGTGGTGGTCGTGGCGCACTACGAGGCTTTGCCAGGCGTGCCCTGGGGCACGGTGGTGGAACTGAACAGTTGATTGGTGTCCGGGGCACCGAGCGCCTGCGCCTTCCGCCCCCGCTTGTTTTAGACTGGGCCGCTATCGGGTGTTTTCCCGTTCTCTGAAGGACTGTTCCATGGACGCGCTTCTTTTTGCCCCGGTGGCGGTTGCCATTGCGCTCACGCCCGGCCCCAACAATTTCTGTGGCCTCAACAACGGCATTCGCGCGGGGATTGGTGCGGCCATGGTGGCGACGCTGGGGCGGGTGGCTGCGTTCGCGATTTTCCTGACGGTGTCTGCGGTGGGCTTGGGGGCCATGCTGCTGGCGTCCGAGGCGGCCTTCACGGCCGTGAAGTGGGTAGGGGCCTGCTACCTGTTCTGGCTGGGCTGGCGCGCGTGGCGCAGCCGCGAGTTCAGCGGGCTGGATGTGGTGGATGGCGCAGACGGAGGTGCGGTCAAAGCGGGCGGTGCACCGGTGCGCCTGCAGTCGCTCATCGCGCAGGAGTTCTTGCTGGGCATCACCAATCCCAAGGCCATCATCCTGTTTGCAGCGGTCTTTCCGCAGTTCATCGACCCCGGCCAGCCGGCCCTGCGCCAGTTTGTGGTGCTGGGGGCGGTGTACCTGGGGGCTGAGTTTGTCTCCACGGCGGTGTATGCGGCGGGGGGCCGGCAGATCCGCCGGTTTATCCGCACCTCACGGGGTGTGGTGCGTCTCAACAAGGCCACCGGCGGGTTCTTCATGGGGGCGGGTGGCCTGCTGCTGGCCACCAATCGGTAACTCGGGGACTACATCGCCTTGAAAAGGTGCGCGTAAAGGCGGCTCACGGGCAGCTTCTCGGTCCGGCCCGCCAGCTCCAGATGCAGCTTGCCCGCCTCGTCGCGCGTCACCGTGGTGATGGCGCTGGCGCGCACCAGGGTGCTGCGATGTATCTGCCAGAACACCTGCGTATCAAGCTGGCTCGTCAGCTCCTTGAGGGGCGTGCGGATCAGGTACTCGCGCGCCGCAGTCAGCACCCGCACGTATTTGTCGGCCGCTTCAAAGTACAGCACGTCGGCCACCGGCACCATGTGGATCTGGCTGCCGCTGCTGGCCTGGATGAGGGTGAGGGGGGCGGTGCTGCTTGGTGCCGCTGCAGCGGATGGCGAGGCAATGCCGGGCGCTGCCAGCAGGTGGCGCAGCTGCTCCATGGTTGCTTCTAAATTGATAGCTAGTTGCGCTTTATTCATAAGCGCTAGTTGCAGTTTTTGCACTGTTTTTTGCAGCCGGGCCGCCTGCACGGGCTTGAGCAGGTAGTCCACAGCCTGGGCTTCAAACGCTTGCACGGCGTACTGGTCGTAGGCCGTCACGAATACGAGTGCGGGAAACGGTTTGTCGTCGGGCCAGGCGTCGGCCAGTTCCACGGCGGCATCCAGCCCGCTCTGGCCCGGCATGCGGATGTCAAAGAAGAGCACGTCGGGGAGCAGGGCCAGCGCCTGCCTGACGGCCGACAGGCCGTCGCCCACGGTCGCGGCGATCTGCAGCGCGGGCCAGGCGCGGGCCAGCTCCTGCTGCAGTGCGGCAGCCAGCAGGTGTTCATCCTCGGCAATCAGGGCGCGGGGGGCGGGTTGGTTCATGGGCTTGGAGCGGATTTCAAAGGAAAAACGACGCTAGCGCTTGTCCCACCTGCGCTAGCAGCTATCAAATCAAGAGTGCCTGATGCGCCGTGCAAGGTGGCCAGGCGTTCGCGCACCTGGGTCAGACCAAAGCTTTGACCGGGGCCCGGCGTGGGCAGGGTGCCGGGCAGGCCCACGCCGGTGTCGTTGACCTCGATCACCAGCAGCGGGCCATTGGCGCCCGGGCGCGTGCTGGCACGCACGGTGATGTGGCCGCCTTCCACCTGGGGCTCCAGGCCGTGGCGTATGGCGTTTTCCACCAGGGGCTGCAGCAGCAGTGGCGGTACGGGCACATCCCGCAGTGCCTCGGGCAGGTCCAGCGTGTAGGCCATGCGTGGGCCCATGCGCACCGCCATCAGCTCCAGGTAGTCGCGCAGGCGGTCAAACTCGTTGGACAGCGGGTGCTGGGTGCTGCGCGACGCGGTGAGCGTGGCGCGCAGGTAGGCAATCATGCGGTCCAGCATCTCCTGCGCACGCGCGGGGTCTGTGCCGATCAGCACGCGCAGGTTGGCCAGCGTGTTGAACAGCATGTGCGGTTCGAGCTGGGTTTCCAGCAGCTTCAGGCGCGCCTCGCTCGCGTGCATGCGCGCCTCGGCCATCTTGTCTTCCAGATACGCCGATTTGTGGATGGCGTAGAAGTAGTAGCTGCCCACCAGCCCGGCAATGGCCGTGATGAGAATGGATGTGCGCTGGTCAGACCCGGTAGTGGACGTGCCCGGTGGGTAGAAGTGAAAGTAGTACACGCACAAGGCGTTGGCCAGCGCCGTGCCTGCCACGTACCCCACAACGATGCCCCCCGCCACCAGCGCCATGCCTTGCCACCCATGCGGCCAGCCCGTTTCGGCGGCAGACGGTATCAATTCGCGCCCCAGGTCGATCACGGCCCAGGTGAAGGTGCCGATCAGTATCGAATACACCACCGGCGGCCCGTAGGGCTTGTCGGGCATGAAGGCATATTGGATAGTCGCAACGACCAGGGTGAAGGCGAGCACCTGAAGGAAGTGCCGCAGCTTGCTGATGCCGTTGAAGGGGCGTCGCAGCATCATGGCCGGTGCTGATCTTGCTGCTTTTGGGCTTGTTCGCGCTGCAGGGCTTCGCGCTCGCGCTGCACCATGCGTTCGCGCAGGCCGTCGCCGCTGCCCAGCAGGAACACCGACACCCCATGCAGCACCAGCCCCAGGCCCCAGCCCAGCAGTGGATAGATCGACCAGGGGCGCGTACCGAATGCGTAGCGCGACATGGCAAAGAGCAGCGCGTTCACCAGCACGAACGCCGCAGCGTGCACGTACCAACCCAGCTTGGCGCTGGCGCGCCGGCGGGCCAGCGTTTCGATTTCTTCGGGGCTAAGAGGGGAGGTCATGGCGGGGCGGTCGGGGGTGAAAAGCTCGGGGCGCTGCAGGGATTCTAGGGGCGGGCTACGCCGGGCAGGCGTGGCGCGCCACCGTGGCCACAGCCTGGGCGTCCAGCGTCAGCCCCATGTGGTTCACGCCGGGCACCAGGGTCACGAGCACAGGCTTGCCCGCCTGGGCAAACAGGTCGGCAAAGCGGTCGGCGTAAAAAAGCTCATCGTCCTGCCCGGCCACGATGCAGACCGTGCCCCGGGCATTGCGGATGTCGGCCTGGTAGTCGTCGTGGGGTCGAAAGTTGGTGGCCACCGTGTACGAATAGCGGGGCGTGAGCAGCTCGCGGGCTACGTCGTTGAGGGCAAAGCTCAGCACGGGCAGGTGGTTCCACCGGGTGATGCCGATCTGATTGAGCAGCGTGATGGCGACCATGCGGGGCAGGCCCACCGACACCCAGCCGCCGCTGTCAGGCCGCGATGTGGGGGCGTTGTGGTGCAAAAAAGGCGAAAGCAGCACATAGCGGTCGAACAGGTCCTGCCGCGCGCTGCCCGCAAAACGCAGCGCAAACCCGCCGCCTGCCGAAAACCCCATCAGCGTTTGCGGGCCAGCGTGCGGCACGGCGCGCAGAAAGTCCTCGATGTCGTCTTCCATCTGGCCGATGTACGCGGCCTGGCCCCTGGGGCCGGACGCGCCGTGCCCCCGCATGTCCAGGGATGCCACGGCATAGCCCTCAGCCGCCAGCGCCTGTGCCAGCACGTGGTTGGACTGCCCGCGTGCGGAAGACCCATGCACCAATACCACCCGGCGCTGTGGTGTGGCTGCTGTTGCCGGACTGGGGCTGTAGCCATGCCACGCCAGTGAAGTACCGTCGCGCGCTGTGTAGCGCTGGACTGGTGGAACACCGCCGTAGTCCACGCCCTTGAACGGATTGTTGATGCTGGACAGTGGCGGGATGTCGTGGGGGCCGCCCCAGGCGATGGCGGCAGCAAGTCCGGCAAGCCCCAGGGTCAGCAAGGCGGCAGCGATGAACAAGGGGTACCGGCTGCGGGGCCGCAATCTGGAGGTTTGCGTCATGGTGGCGAGCAGGCCAAGGGTGGCGGCAGAGATGAGGAGCATGGGGCGTGTGACGCAGGATGGCCGCGTTAGGGCACTGGTTGAAAGGGGTGCAAGGGTTGCAGGTGCTGGGCGAAGAACGCCACGATGCGTGCATCCACCTCGGGCAGCACCTTGCGGTCAAAGCCGGGCGGGTCGCCCAGCAGCGCGGTCTGCACGTCGCTCAGCAGGTGCAGCGGTGGCATGGGCGACAGCATGGCGCCGTGGCTGGCGTCCGGCAGGTGGGCTACGTGGGTGCAGCGGTCCTGGCAGGCCGTGAGCACGGCGTCACTGTGAAAGCGCGGTACCTGGTTCACATCCATGCCCGCAGTCACCAGCCCCAGCGCGATGCTTGGGGTGGCAAGGGTGGTCATGTCAAAGTCGGCCGCAAAGGGCACGCTGGCCACGGCGGCTTGTATACGGGGGTCTTGGTGTGTGTAGGCGGTTTCATCGCCAAAGCGGTGCCGTATCACGGTCAGTGCAAACCACTTCTTCAGGCCATCCAGCAGGTTGCCGTGCAAACGGGTGATGAACCCGACACAGGAGGAAAAATCATCGGCAATGTGGGCCTCGCAGTGCTGACGAAAGCGAGCGGGCGACCACGCGCCGCCCGCCAGCGTCAACGCCGTGTGGCCACCGGCGGAACCACCGAAGACCCCCACCTTGTCCAGGGTGAGCAACGGGGCCAGGCGGGTGTCCTGGGCCACGGCGTCGATGGCGCGGGAGACCTCTGCGGGGCGGCGCTTCCAGCTCTCGGGGCCGGGGGTGGACGGGTCTTTGGAGTTGTCTCCCGCATGTTCGGGCAATGCCACGACAAAACCTGCGGCCACCATTGCACGTGCCAGATCGGTGTGGACCCACGGATTGCCGCCCGAACCGTGTGTGATGACCATCAGGCGGCCGTTTCCCCGCACGGGGCTGCCCTGCCAGGCCAGCTGCAGCTGGAAGGGGCCGCGCTGCACGGGTTCGTCGGCACTGCTGCTGGGGTAGAACACCGTGACGGGGCCATCCCCCAGCAAGCCGGGCAATTCCATCAGCCCCGTGCCCGCCTGGGAGGCGGTGGCCGCACCCCATGTCGCGAGTGTCAGCAGGGCCAGGGTCAGTCGTCGGAGCATCTTCATGGGATTTCTTTCGTGCGGAAGGCGGGTGTAGACGGGTTCAATGGCGTGGCCCCTGCTGCGCCAGACGGTCGCGTTCGGCCTGCACCATGCGCTCATGCAGCCCGCCGCCAGCAATCAGGAACACCACCGCCCCATGCACCACCAGGCCGATGCCCCATCCCAGCGCGGGGTACACCGCCCAGTGCCGCCCGCTGGCGGCCGACAGGGTGATCAGCAACAGGTTGACCAGCAGATAGACGCCGGCGTGCATGTACCAGCCGAGTTTGGCCCCGGCGCGTTTGCGGGCCAGGCGTTCGATGGGGTCTTCGGTGGGGTGGACGTAGTGCATGGTGATGTCTCCAGACAAGGTGAGTCAGTTCGATGGGAGGGCAGGGTTCTGGCGGGGCTCAGGCGCCCACGGGGGACGCGCCGTAGACCACGCTTTGCTGCGCCAGGCGCCACATCCGCAGGGCCCGGGCGGCGAACAGGCCGTTGAACACCCCATAAAGGGCCGAGATCTGCAGCGCGAAGGTGCCGTCCCGTGCCAGGGTGGGTTGCATGGCCAACTCGACCCCGACGAAATACTTGGTCAGGAAGATGCCAACGATCAGCGCGAGCGGCATGGCGCTGCCCGGAATGTAAAAACTGCGCGAAGAGGCGCTGTAGAGCGTGCCGGTGGGCGCCGTGGGCTGGAACCACAGGGCCAGCGCCGTGGTCGCCGTGGCGGCTGCCAGCCAGAGACCCACTGCCTGTACGCCGGAGGAGGCCGAACCGCCGAATGCCGACAGCAGGCCTGCCACCGAAAAGGCGGCCATGCCCAGCGGCATGAGCTGGGTTCGCAGCAGGCTGGCGCTGCGGTCGCGCAGCTGGCTGGCGCCCAGCCCCACCAGGCCGGCCAGCATGCCCCAAACCCAGTAGGGGGTGTGACTGATGACCTGGAGCATTGCTTGGGGTTGGTGAACAATGAAATTGAGCAGCATGGGGATCTCCTGAGTGGAAAGGGCAGATGGAGAGGGAACGGCAGGGTCAGATCACGCCCAGTGCCGACCAGAGCGAATGGCCGAGAAAGCGATCAGGCAGCAGAGTGAAGCCACCGGCCACCACGCAGGCGCCGATGTAGACGCGCTGCATGGTTTTGCGATGCCCGTCGATGTTGCGCCGGGCCAGGAAGACAAAAGACAGCACCAGCATCCCCAGCGTGACCGGTATCAGCAGGTGGATCAGCCCGAAGCTGCCCCAGCGCGGGCCCGGACCCCCACTGATGAAAATGGCCGACACGGCTGTGGCCACCATCAGGGTTACCCAGGCATACCCGGCGGCGCGGTGCAGGCGCGGGCGTTGGGTGGCACCCTTGCGGGCCCACAGGGCGATGGAGCCGATGGCGGTCGCGGCGAGCGCTGCGGCGAGGTGGATGGCGATGACGGGGGTGAGTTGCATGGTGTGGCTCCGGGCTCGTTCTTCAATGGAGCGGACTGTGCCGATACCGCCCCGTCGCTGCCAGCGGCTTGCGACGAAATGCGCCAGGGCCGCCGCGAAATGCAGGAGCGCGGCGTGACTTGCGGGGCATTTTTGGTGGGCTGCCCGTTGGTGGATGCGCCTTCCCTACGAATTGCTTTGACCCCAAGGTTTACTTTTCTTCGCACAGCGTTCAAAGCAACGCGTGAACTGAGCCTCTACGATCCGGTACGGTTGACCGTGCTGACACCCGCCCAGCAGGCACCCCGAGAACACGAATCAAGACCGCCATGAACCCCCAAGAAGTCAACGCGCCCCCGCCATCGGCCATTCCTCCCGCTCCCCCCGGCAAACCGCCACGCCGATCCCGATGGGTAGGAAGCCTGCTGGCGCTGTTGTTGGTGGGGCTGGTAGGAGGGGCGGCGTGGTATCTCATCCAGCGGGCCAATGGTGAATCCAGCGGCGGTCCGGGCTTTCCGGGGGGCGGGCGCCCCATGGTAACGGTGGGGGATGCCGTGGTGCGCAAGGCTGAACTGCCGGTGATCATCGATGCGCTGGGCACCGTGATCCCCGCCACCACGGTCACGCTGCGGCCCCAGGTGTCGGGCATGCTGACCCAGGTGCTGTTCACCGAGGGGCAGATGGTCAAAAAAGGGCAGTTGCTGGCGCAGATCGACCCCCGCCCCTTCGAGCAGGCGCTGATGCAGGCCCAGGGCACCCGCCAGCGCGACGAGGCGCAGCTGGAGAACGCGCGCCTCACGTTGGAGCGCTACCGCACCTTGCTGTCGCAAGACTCCATCGCCCGCCAGGACGTGGACACGCAGGCCGCGCTGGTCAAGCAGCTCGAAGGCACGGTGATGACCGACAAGGCCCAAGAGGGCACGGCGCGCCTGAACCTGGACTACACACGCATCACCGCGCCCGCGTCGGGGCGCATCGGTCTTCGCACCGTGGATGCGGGCAACTACGTGACCTCGGGCGACACGGCGGGCCTGGCCACCATCACGCAGGTGGCGCCCATCGACGTGCAGTTCTCCGTGCCGCAGGACCGCGTGGCCGACATCCAGGCAGCGCAGGGCGCAGCGGACGCCCTGGCCGTGACGGCGCTGGACCGCACGCGCAAGGCCGAACTAGACAAGGGCCGGTTTTCGACGCTGGACAACCAGGTGGACACCACCACCGGCACCGTCAAGGCCAAGGCGCGGTTCGAGAACGCGGCGGGTGCGCTGTTTCCCAACCAGTTTGTGAACGTGCAGCTGCTGCTGCGCAACGTGCCCGCGCTGGTGGTGCCGGTGACTGCCGTGCGCACTGGCGCCAATGGCGACTACGTCTATGTCATCAACGAAGACCGCACGGTGTCGCTGCGCAAGGTCAAGCGCGGTCAGGCCACGGTGGGGCTGATGGCGATCACCGAAGGCCTGAAGGAAGGCGAACGTGTGGTGACCGAGGGCGGGGACCGCTTGCAGGATGGCATGGCCGTGCAGCTGCCGGGTGCGCAGGCCGCCCGTGCACCGCGTGCGGGGGCCAGCGGGCCGCGAGGGGAGCGTGGAGAAGGTGGCCAGCGCCGCCAGCGTCCTCCTCAGAATCCCTGAGCGCGAAACGACAACATGAGTCCTTCACGTCCATTCATTGAAAGGCCCGTAGCCACTGCGCTGCTGATGATTGCCATCGTGCTGGCAGGGCTGGTGGGTTTCCGCTTTCTGCCGCTGTCGGCCTTGCCCGAGGTGGATTACCCCACCATCCAGGTGCAGACCCTGTACCCGGGGGCCAGCCCCGAGGTCATGAGCCGCACGGTGAGTGCGCCGCTGGAGCGCCAGTTTGGCCAGATGCCCGGGCTCACGCGCATGGCGTCCACCAGCGCCTCGGGGGTGTCCATCATCACGCTGCAGTTTGGCCTGGGGCTGGCGCTGGATGTGGCCGAGCAGGAGGTGCAGGCAGCCATCAACGCGGGCAATTCGCTGCTGCCCGCAGACCTGCCCGCACCGCCGGTGTACGCCAAGGTGAACCCTGCCGACGCGCCGGTGCTCACGCTGGCCATCAGCTCTGACACGCTGCCGCTCACCGAAGTGCAGAACCTGGTGAACACGCGCCTGGCGCAGAAGATCAGCCAGGTTTCCGGTGTGGGGCTGGTGTCGCTGGCGGGTGGGCAGCGGCCTGCCGTGCGCATCCAGGCCGACACCAAGGCGCTGGCGTCGTACGGCATTGGCCTCGATACCCTGCGCACGGCCATCACGTCGGCCAACGCCAACAGTGCCAAGGGCAGTTTTGACGGCCCGCAGCGCTCGTACACCATCAATGCCAACGACCAGTTGCTGACGGTGGACGACTACAAGAACCTCATCGTGTCGTGGCGCAACGGTGCGCCGGTGCGCATGCTGGAGGTGGCGCGTGTGGTGGAGAGTGCGGAGAACAACCGGCTGGGCGCGTGGGCGGGGGTCAACGACCTCCAGAGCGCGGCGCCGGGCCGCCCCAAGCAAGCGAGCGCCCCCCCGGGGGGCAGCGAACCACACGAAGTGGGGAGCGTGGGGGCTTCCATCACTCCAGCGATCATCCTCAACGTGCAGCGCCAGCCGGGCGCCAACGTGATCGCCACGGTGGACAACATCAAGAAGCTGCTGCCCGAGCTGCAGGCGGGCCTGCCCGCATCGCTCAAGGTGCAGGTGCTGTCGGACCGCACCACGGGCATCCGGGGCTCGGTCCACCATGTGGAGCTGGAACTGGTGCTGGCCGTGCTCATGGTGGTGCTGGTGATCTTCTTCTTTCTGCACAGCCTGCGCGCCACGGTGATTGCCAGCCTGGCCGTGCCCATTTCGCTCATTGGCACCTGCGGCGTGATGTACCTGCTGGGCTACAGCCTCAACAACCTGAGCCTGATGGCGCTGACGATTGCCACCGGCTTTGTGGTGGACGATGCCATCGTGATGATCGAGAACATCGCGCGCTATCTGGAGGAGGGCGAGCCGCCGTTCCAGGCGGCGCTCAAGGGCGCGACGCAGATTGGCTTCACCATCATCTCGCTCACGGTGTCGCTGATCGCGGTGCTGATCCCGCTGCTCTTCATGAGCGATGTGGTCGGCCGGCTCTTTCGCGAGTTCGCGGTCACGCTGGCCATCACCATTCTCATCTCGGGCGTGGTGTCGCTCACCCTCGTGCCCATGATGGCTGCGCGCTGGCTGCGCGCCGAGCCCGCTGGGGGCCCGAAGGGCGTGGCGGGCCGTATCAACCGGGGTTTCGAGCGGGTGATTGGCGGCTATGACCGCTGGCTGCAGTGGGTGCTGCGCCACCAGGGCGCCACGCTGGTGGTGGCGGTGATGACGCTGGCCCTCACGGCGCTCTTGTATGTGGTCATCCCGAAGGGGCTTTTTCCCACGCAGGACACCGGGCAACTGCAGGCGCGCGTCGAGGCGTCGCAGGATGTCTCGTACGCCCGCATGAGTGAACTCCAGCAAGCCGCCGTACGCGCCATCTTGCAAGACCCCGACGTGTTGTCGCTCAGCTCGTTTGTGGGTGTGGATGCGGCCAACAACACCATGCTCAATGCCGGGCGCATGCTGATCAATCTCAAGCCTGACCGCGACGGGCAGGAAGCCATCATGCAGCGGCTGCGCGAGCGTGTGCGGTCGGTGGCGGGTGTCACGCTGTACCTGCAGCCCACGCAGGATCTGACGATCGATGCGGAAACCGGCCCCACCGAGTACCGCGTGTCGATTGGCGGTGTGGATGCCGCGCAGGTCAACGACTGGACCCGCAAGCTCGCCGAGCAACTGCAGCGCGAGCCCAAGGTGCGCAACGCCACGACCGATGCGGGCGCGCAGGGCCTGTCGGCCTTTGTGGACATTGACCGCAACACGGCATCCCGCCTGTCGGTCACGGCCAGCAGCGTGGACGACACGCTCTACAGCGCGTTTGGCCAGCGCATCGTGTCCACCATTTTCACCGAGACCAACCAGTACCGCGTGATCCTGGAAGCCCAGCAGGAAGGCATGAACACGCCTGAGGCTCTGGGCACCTTGCAGCTGCGCACAGGCTCCGGCACGCCCACGCCGCTGGCGGCTGTGGCCACCATCCGCGAGCAACTGGCGCCGCTGCAGATCACGCGCGTGGCCCAGTACCCGGCGGCAACGTTGGGGTTTGACAAGGCCGAGGGTGTTTCCTTGGGTAGCGCGGTGGACGCCATCCGCGCTGCCGCGAAGGAAATCGGGATGCCGCAGGGCTTGTCGATGGAGTTCCTGGGGGCTGCCGGGGCTTACGAAAAATCGTTGTCGAGCCAGCTGTGGCTCATCCTGGCGGCGATGGTGTGCGTGTACATCGTGCTCGGCGTGCTGTACGAGAGCTATATCCACCCGGTCACGATCCTCTCCACGCTGCCTTCCGCCGGGGTGGGGGCGCTGCTGGCGCTCATGGTGTCGGGGAATGACCTGGGGGTGATCGGCATCATCGGCATCATCCTGCTGATCGGCATCGTCAAAAAGAACGCGATCATGATGATCGACTTCGCCATCGAAGCGGAGCGTCACCAGGGCATGGGGCCGCAGCAAGCTATCCACCAGGCTGCATTGCTGCGCTTTCGCCCCATTCTCATGACCACGCTGGCGGCGCTGTTTGCCGCGCTGCCGCTGATGCTGGGATGGGGCGAGGGGGCAGAACTGCGCCGCCCCCTGGGGCTGGCGATTTTTGGCGGCCTGATCCTGAGCCAGATGCTCACCCTTTTCACCACGCCGGTGATCTACCTGGCGTTTGACCGGCTGGGCCGCCGCTGGACGGGCCGGGGCACGGCGGCGGCGGCGGTCCAGGCCGGGGAGGTGTCGTGAATCTCTCGCGCCCCTTCGTCGAGAGGCCGGTCGCCACCGTGCTGCTGACCATTGGCGTGGCCCTGGCGGGGATCGCCGCATTTTTTGTGCTGCCCGTATCGCCTTTGCCGCAGGTGGACTATCCGGCCATTTCGGTCTCGGCCAGCCTGGCGGGCGCCAGCCCCGAAACCATGGCCACCAGCGTGGCCACCCCTCTGGAGCGGCGGCTGGGGGTGATTGCCGGGGTCAACGAAATGACCTCGACCAGCTCCAACGGATCGGCGCGTGTGAGCCTGCAGTTCGACCTGAACCGCAATATCGACGCGGCCGCGCGCGAGGTGCAGGCCGCCATCAACGCGGCGCGGGCCGACCTGCCCGCCACGCTGCGCAGCAACCCCACGTACCGCAAGCGCAACTCGGCGGCATCACCCGTCATCATTCTGGCGCTGACCTCCAAGACGCGCACGCCGGGTGAGATCTACGATGCCGTCTCCAACGTGGTGAGCCAGCGCCTGTCGCAGGTGGACGGTGTGGGCGAGGTGGAGATTGGCGGCGGCTCGCTGCCCGCCGTGCGCGTGGAGCTGCTGCCCTTTGCGCTCAACCGCTACGGCATCAGCACCGAAGACGTGCGCGCTGCCATCCAGGCCTCCAACGCCAACCGGCCCAAGGGCGCCATCGAGGGCGACGGGCGTCGCCTGCAGATCTACACGCCATCGCCCGCGCGCAAGGCGGCAGAGTACGAATCGCTCATCGTCGCCTGGCGCAACAACGCCGCGGTGCGGCTGGGGGATGTGGCGCGCGTGGTGGACGGGGTGGAAAACCGCCGCACCGTGGGGCTGTTCAACGGTGACCCCGCCATCATCGTGCTGGTCACGCGCCAGCCGGGTGCCAACATCATCGAAACGGTGGATGCCGTGCGCGCGCTGTTGCCCGACCTGCAGGCCCAGCTGCCGCAGGACATCCAGGTGGCCGTGGCGTCGGACAGCACCAACTCCATCCGCTCCTCCCTGCATGAAATCGAGCTGACCCTGATGGTCTCCATCGCCCTCGTGGTGCTGGTGGTGGGCCTCTTCCTGCGCAAGGCGCGGGCCACGGTGATCCCGGCGGTGGCCACTGTGGTGTCGCTGCTGGGAACCTTCGGCGTGATGTACTTCCTGGGCTTCAGCCTCAACAACCTGAGCCTGATGGCGCTGACCGTGGCCACAGGTTTTGTGGTGGACGATGCCATCGTGGTGCTGGAAAACACCATGCGCCACATCGAGGCCGGCATGGACCGCATGCAGGCCGCGCTGCAGGGTGCGCGGGAGGTGGGCTTCACCGTGCTGTCCATCAGCCTGTCGCTGGTGGCGGTGTTCATTCCGCTGCTGTTCATGGACGGCCAGGTGGGGCGGCTGTTCCGCGAATTCGCCATCACGTTGTCAGCGGCAGTGATGATTTCGCTGGTGATCTCGCTCACCACCACGCCCATGATGTGTGCGTGGCTGCTGCGGGCGCACGACCCGGCCAGCGACAAGCCCCCGTCGCGCCTGGCGCGGTGGGCAGAGCGCGGCTACCAGGGCGTGCTGCGCGGGTATGGACACAGCCTGGACTGGGCCCTGGCCAGCAAAGGCCTGGTGGTGCTCATCCTGCTGGCGGTGATCGGGCTCAACGTGTACTTGTTCGCGAAGATCCCTAAAGGGTACTTCCCCGAGCAGGACAACGGCCAGCTCAACGCGGGCCTCAGGGCCGACCAGAGCATTTCGTCCGAAGCCCTGGCGCGCAAGCTGCGCCAGGCCGTGGAGATCATCCGCAAGGACCCAGCGGTGGACACCGTCGTCGGCTTCTCGGGTGGCAGCCGGGCCGGGGGTGGGTTCATGTTTGTGAACCTCAAGCCTTTGAAGCAGCGCACGGACAGCACACCGGCCGTCATTGCGCGGCTGCGGCCGCAGCTCAACCAGATCACCGGCCTCAGGGTGTTTCTGAACCCCGTGCAGGACCTGCGCATGGGCGGTCGCTCCAGCAACTCCACCTACCAGTACACGCTCAAGAGCGACAACATGGCGGACCTCAAGCAATGGGCGGGCAAGCTGGCCGACCGGCTCAAGGACGAAAGCCTGCTCAAGGACGTGGACACCGACCAGGCGGAAAACGGCGTGGAGACCTATGTGGAGGTGGACCGCGACAGCGCTTCGCGCCTGGGCGTGAGCGCCTCGGCCATCGACAACGCGCTGTACAACGCGTTCGGCCAGCGTTCGGTGGCTACGATCTATGGCGAACTCAACCAGTACGCCGTCATCATGGAGTGGGCGCCGGAGTACACCCGGGGCCCGCCGGCCCTGAAAGATATCTACGTGGCCAGCAACCCGACCGGTGCCACGGGGACGGCCGCCAACCCGGGCCAGCGCGGTGCGTCCACGGGCAATGTCATCAGCACTGCGGCATCGACCATGGTGCCGCTGAGCGCCGTGGCGCGCGTGGTGGAGCGGGCGTCACCCACGTCCATCAGCCACCAGGATGGCGAGCTGGCCACTACCATCTCGTTCAACATCGACCCCGGAACCTCGCTGGCGCAGGCGCGCCAGGTCATCGAGCAGGCCGAGGCCGACATTGCCATGCCCACCAACGTGCGCGGCAGCTTCCAGGGCACGGCGCTCAGCGCCCAGCAGTCGCAGGGGCAACAGCTGTTCCTGATCCTCACCGCCATCGTGGTGATCTACATCGTGCTGGGTGTTCTGTATGAAAGCCTGATCCACCCGATCACGGTGCTGACCACGCTGCCGTCGGCGGGGGTGGGCGCCGTGCTGGCGCTGCTGCTGTTCAACATGCAGTTCACCATCATTGCGCTCATCGGCGTGTTCCTGCTGATCGGCATCGTCAAGAAGAACGCGATCATGATCATCGACTTTGCGCTGGACGCCGAGCGCGCGCGCGGGCTCACGGCCCTGGAGGCCGTGCGCGAAGCCTGCCTGCTGCGGTTTCGCCCCATCCTGATGACCACGATGGCTGCTGCACTGGGCGCACTGCCGCTGGCCATCGGCTTCGGGCAGGGCTCGGAGCTGCGCCAGCCGCTGGGCGTGGCGATCATCGGCGGGCTCATTGCGAGCCAGTTGCTCACCTTGCTGACGACGCCGGTGGTCTATGTGCTGCTCGACAAGCTGCGCAAGCCCGCACCCAACGAACAACAACTGAGCCGCGCCGGAGCCCCCGGTGCCGCTGTCTGATTGCGCACCATGACCCGTTCCATCATCCCCCTCGCACCGGGTGTACGCGCCGCACGTTGGGCCAGCCTCGGGCTCGCGCTGACGCTGCTGTCTGCCTGCTCCGTCACTCCGCCGTACCAGCGCCCCGAGATGCCAGTGCCGGCCACGTTCAAGGAGGCGGGCGCCACCTGGGCGCCAGCCGCGCCTGCCGACGCGCTGGACCGTGGACCCTGGTGGGAGCTGTTCGGAGACGCCGAGCTGAACCGGCTGGCGGAGCAGGTGCAGCTATCCAACCAGAACATTGCCGCAGCAGTGGCTGCCTATGCCCAGGCGCAGGCAGTGGTGCGGCAGCAGCGCGCGGGGCTGCTGCCTTCCGTCAGCCTGTCGGGCGGTGCCACGCGTTCGGGTGGCGAGGGCGCCAGCCGGTCCGGCACCACGACCCAAGCCTCGTTGGGGGTGGACTGGGCCCCGGACCTGTGGGGGCGGCTCGAAAGCGGCGTCAACAATGCCCAGGCCAGTGCGCAAGCCAGCGAGGCCGACCTTGCATCTGCCCGCCTGTCCGCCGTGGGCAGCCTGGCCTCTGCCTATTTCCAGTTGCGCGAGGCCGATGCGGAAATCGGGCTGCTGCAGGCCACGGTGGAGGGCTACGAGCGCAGCCTGCAGATCGCCAGGAATCGTTATTCCGCCGGAGTGGTGGCCCAGACCGATGTGCTGCAGGCGCAGACCCAACTGGCAAACGCGCGGGCCGACCTGGCCACCGCGCGCCAGAACCGGGCGCGGTTCGAGCACGCGCTGGCGGTGCTGACGGGGCAGGCGCCCTCCGACTTTGTCGTGCCCAGTGCGCCGTGGGTGGCCCAAGTGCCCCAGGTGCCACCAGGCGTCCCCTCAACCCTGCTGCAGCGCCGCCCCGACATCGCGTCGGCAGAGCGGGCCGTGGCCGCTGCCAACGCGCAGATCGGCATCCAGCGCGCGGCGTACTTTCCCAGCCTGAGCCTGGGCGCCACCCTCGGCAGCGGTGGCAGCAGCGTGGCGGATCTGTTCAAGGCGTCGGGCACTGTGTGGTCGCTGGGGCTGTCCATTGCACAGACTGTGTTTGATGCAGGTGCCACCGCTGCCCGCGTGGAGGAGGCGCAGGCTGCACGCGATGCCCGTGTGGCCGTCTACCGCCAGACCGTGCTGACGGCCTTCCAGAGCGTGGAAGACCAGCTCACCGTGCTGCGCACCCTGCGAGAACAGGAGCCCCTGCGGCGCGAGGCCGTATCGGCCGCCGAACGCACGGCGCAGCAGCTGCTCAACCGCTATCGCGAAGGCCAGGTGGGCTACACCGAGGTGGTGACCGCGCAAGTGTCAGCGCTGTCTGCCCAGCGCGCCCTGCTGCAGCTGCAGGTCAACCGCCAGCTGGCCGTGGTGGCGCTGGTGCAGGCGCTGGGGGGCGGGTGGCAGGCGCCGTGGCAGCCCCCCGCCTGAAGGCTGCGCGGGGCTGCTCGGCATATACTCCTGTTTTGATAGCTGCTAGCGCTTGATAGATAAGCGGTAGAGCCTAATTTGATTCAAATTTATCTCAAGGAGTGTGCGTGGACGTTGTATTGCTGGTCAAGGCCGCCATCATGGGCGTGGTCGAAGGCCTGACGGAGTTCCTGCCCATTTCTTCCACCGGGCACCTGATCCTGGCGGGCTCTCTGCTGGGATTTGATGATGCCAAGGCCAAGGTGTTTGACATTGCCATCCAGACCGGTGCCATCTTTGCGGTGATCCTGGTGTATTGGCAGAAGATCCGCGCCACGCTGGTGGCCTTGCCCACGCAGCGGCAAGCGCAGCGGTTTGTACTCAATGTGCTCATCGGGTTTTTGCCCGCTGTGGTGCTGGGCCTGTTGTTTGGCAAAGCCATCAAGGCCCATCTGTTTACCCCTGTGGTGGTGGCCAGCACCTTCATCATTGGGGGCTTCATCATTTTGTGGGCAGAGCGCCGATCTCCTGCGGCCACCCGCATCCAGTCGGTGGATGACATGACGCCGCTGGACGCCCTCAAGGTGGGCCTGGTGCAGTGTCTCGCCATGGTGCCGGGCACCAGCCGCAGCGGCTCCACCATCATCGGGGGCATGCTGCTGGGCCTGTCGCGCAAGGCAGCCACCGATTTTTCGTTCTTTCTGGCCATTCCCACGCTCATTGGCGCGGGGGGGTACAGCCTGTACAAGGAGCGCGCGCTGCTGTCGGTGGCCGATCTGCCCATGTTCATCACCGGGCTGGTCTTTTCTTTCCTGAGCGCCTGGCTGTGTGTGCGCTGGTTGTTGCGCTACATCAGTACCCATAGCTTTGTACCGTTTGCGTACTACCGCATCGTGTTTGGCATCGTTGTTCTGGTGACAGCATGGACTGGATGGGTGCAGTGGGCGGACTGATAATCCACCCATGAGCCGTTTTGCCCCCATTGCACCCCTGGTTTCTTGTGCTTCGTTGCTGGCCTGCCTGTGCTCCTGGCCGGCGGCGCACGCAGCGGATGCGCCTGCAGCCGAAGAGCCGCCCAAACCGTTGTTCAACTACGCGCTGGGCGCCATCGTGGGCTCCAGCCCGGACTACGCGGGCGGTGATGGGCGCAAGAACAGCTTGCGGCCCGCATGGGCCATCGAATATGGACGCTTCAGGCTCAGTACCTCGCGTGGCAGCGCCTTCATGGGGCATGGGCTGGGTCCGCGCGAATCGGGTGCCAGTGCCACGCTGGCGCAGGGAGATCAATTCAACCTGAGCGCCTCGCTGCGCATCGACAAAGGCCGTGACGGTTCGGACGCACCGATCCTGGTGGGGTTGCCCTCGGTCCGGTCCACGCTGCGCGCGCGGGTGAGCGCTGGGTATGCGCTGACGCCACGGTGGTCTGTGGGCGCCGGGCTTTCGCAGGACATTCTGGGGCGCGACGGCGGCGCGCAGTTGTCCACCAGCGTGGGCTATACCTGGCCCGTGACCGAGCAGACCAAAGTCACTTTCGGCGCAGGCGCGAGCTTTGGGGATCGCACCTATCTGCGCGGTCATTTTGGTGTGCCTGCGGGTGGTTCCGGGGCCTTGCCTGCCTTTGATCCGGGCGCAGGCCTGTACAGCGTGGATGCCGGGGTGGAAGTCATGTCGGCCATCAATCGCCACTGGGTGATTCTGGGTGCGGCGCGTGTATCGCAGCTCAAGGGCGACGCCCGCCGCAGCCCGCTCACCGTCGAGCCCACAGGGTATTCCGTGTCCGTCGGCCTGGCATACCGCTGCTGCCGTTAGTCCACTGAAACCGAGAAATCGGCTGTGCGTGAGGGTCTGGCAGGGCCGCCCTCTAGGCGGCGGGCGCAGGCGGGTTGCATACCCGGCGAGCACTGCAACGACGAGGGCGGCCCTGCCAGGCCCTCACCCTTCGGGCCGGGGTGGCAGCAGGCGCATCGTGGCGTTGCGGCTTTGCCAAGGCGTCCAGCCTTGGCAAAGCCCGCGCCTTGCGCTGCACCCGCTGCCACCTCGGCGCACAGCCGATTTCTCGGTTTCAGTGGACTAGCGTGCAACACCGCGCGAGGGCTGGCCTTTGCGAAAGGCCCGGGTTGCCTGCACAGGGGCTCATATCGGCCGAAAGTGATAAGCTGGTGCTGACACACTGTTACCTGTAGCAGGGCGATGCAAAGCGGCCACCGTGAAGGAGGTGCAGCGTTGGATCGCCCCCTCTGTCGATGACCATCTCCCCGCCGGGGCTATCGCCGCATGATGCAAGACGAGCCTGAGTTGTCGCAGCCCCCCACAGCCTTCCATCAGGATTCTTGGTCCAAGGCTGAATTGCTGGATCTGATCACCCGCAGCGCGGGTGCCACCATGGCCGTGATCGACCGCAGTCTGGTCATGATCTATGTCAACGAGGAATACGCCCGCTGGTTCGGCGCCGTGCCCCAGCAGTTGGTGGGGAAAACCCTGGTCGAGGTGTATGGCGAGAGCGACTGCGCCCGATTCATGCCCTTCGTCGAGCGTGTGCTGCAGGGCGAGCGGGTGCAGTACCAGCGCCTTCTGCGCACACCGTATGGCATTGATGAATGGCGCACCATCTGCCTGACCCCCTGGCACAACCGGCAGGGGCTGGTGGACGGCTTCATCACCACGGCGCTCGACGTTCATGAACTGCAGGTCACCATGAATGCGCTGCGCGCTGCCAACCAGCGGCTTTCCTCGCACATGGAAAACAGCCCGCTTGCGGTGCTGGAGATGGACCATAACCTCAGGCTCCTGCACTGTTCGCAGCGCGCTGTGCAGCTCATGGGCTGGCTGCAGGTGGCGGGGCTGGAGGGGCGGTTGCTGACGGAACTTGTGGATCCCTCACTTCAGGACGATGGGCTTCAGAGTGCGCTACAGCGCCTGCAGTCGGGGCAGGAGTCCCAGAACCGCGCGGAGACCTGCTTTGTGCGGGAGGACGGTAGCGAAGTGCATTGCGAGTGGTTCAACTCCGCACTGACCGACGCCCAGGGGCAGGTCACATCGATCATGGCGCTGGTCCAGGATGTCTCGGCCAAGATCCAGATCGCCCGCCAGCAGCACTATTTGGCCAACCACGATTCACTCACGGGCCTGCTCAATCGGGCGGCTTTTCAGAGCCGTCTGGAACAGTCCCTGACGCAGGCGCGATGCAATGCCGGGTCTGTGGCCTTGCTGTTCATCGACCTCGATGGGTTCAAGGGGGTGAACGACGCCGAAGGCCATCGCGCCGGTGATGAAGTGCTGCGCATTGTGGCCCAACGCATTGCCAGCACGGTGCGTGCGGGCGACACCATGGCACGCCTGGGTGGCGACGAATTCCTGGTCATGCTCGACCGCGATGTCACCCGCGACGTGACCGACACCATCGGCCACCGCATCATCGAGGCATTGCACCAGCCCATGGTTGTGGAAGGGCGTGACCTTTTCATCGGCGCCAGCATTGGCGTGGCCGTGTATCCCCCGCTGGAGGGGGATATCGACGCCCTGATGAACCGCGCCGACCAGGCGATGTACTCGGCCAAACGCGCGGGCAAAGGCCGGCTCCATTACGCTGAAACGGCCTCTTCCTGAGCGCAGGGGATGGCCTGCATAACTCCCTGCGGTCGGTGATAGCGCGGGCTCGGGCGGTCCGCTGCGTTGCTTTTCTTGCCAATAGCGGGGCTATTGGCTGCAAAAAGACGCCTTGCGGCCCTTCCCGATCCGCACTACCACTGACTCGCGAGGGTGAGGCAGGACATCCCTGGGGCTCTTGTCCCAGAGGGCTTCTCTCAGGACCTGCATTCCTTATTTCTGTGGCAGCCGGACGCTCTGCTGAAAGTGGAAGAAGTTCCCGGGGTCGTACTGCGCCTTGACCTGCTGAAGTTGCGGGTATGCAGGGCCCCAATAGGCCTGGGCAAAGTCCTGCAGGCTTGCGTCGGGATAATTCTGGTACACGTGGCCGTTCAGGAAGGGTTTGACCAGGTTCATGAACCCATCGAGCCAGGCTTCCATCTGGGCCCGCTCGGTGTCATTGGTCCAGAACACGTCCACCACGAGGTCGGCATCCACATGGCGGTGGATGAAAGCGCTGTCGGCCACCGGATAGCGGTTGATGGCGCCGCCATAGGGTTCCAGATAAGCCAGCGACCAGGGGTTGGGCGAGGTCTTGAAGTAATCGATGATGCGTTGCCAGTCGGCTGTTGACAGCGGCGTGCTGATGTAGCCGCAGGCCTTGGTTTCCGCCACGCCGTCGGGCAGGTTGTCTGGCAAGGTGTAGGGGTGGTCTTCCAGCCAGATGTTCATGTCGGGGTAGGTGCCCGTCTTGTCCACCAGCAGCTGTGCGCTCGGTATCGCCATGAGGCGTGCAATGGCCTTCATGCCCTCATCGCGCGTGCCGCAGAACATGCCTTGCACCATGTAGACCGGCGTACTGTTCTGGTAGCCCAGGTTCATCATGTAGCCCAGGGCATCGGGTGCGCCGGTTTTCATGTAGTGGGCTTGCATCGTCGTCAGGACTTCGGCGGCATGCGCGGCGTCCCAGCTGATGGCCCAGGCCCACACCTGGTCCAGCCGGTGCATGCGGTAGGTGACCTGCAGCAACACACCAAAGTTGCCGCCCGTGCCACCGCGCATGGCCCAGTAGAGCCCCGGGTTCTCCTGCGCGCTGGCCGTGACGATGCTGCCGTTGGCAAGCGCCACCCGGAACGATTCCACCAGATCGCTCTGGATGCCGAAGGCCCGCGACGTATAGCCGTAGCCGCCACCCTGCACGAAGCCCCCCACGCACACGCTGCCGCACGCTCCCGTGGGCACATGCCAGCCGGTGTGGTTCATCGCGCCGTTGAAATGGTCGAAATCGGTGCCCGGCAGCACATGCACGCGCTCGCGGGGTGGGTCCAGCACCACGCCTTTCAGGTCGCTCAGGTCCACCACCATGCCGCTGTTGACGGAGTAGCCTGCCGTGCTATGCCCGCCGCAGCGCACGGCCACCCACAGGTTGTAGGTGCGGGCCACGGCAAGGCATTCGAGCACATCGTGTTCGCAGGCGCAGTAGACGATGATCTCGGGATAAGCCTGAAACGCGGGGTTGGACTCTTGCCGCGCAGCGTTGTAGTCAGGGCTGGACGGCAGCACGATGCGGCCCACCAGCTTGGCCTCCAGCGCAGCCACGGCGTCCCAGGTCAGGGTTGCGCCCGGTGCGTTTGGTGCGGCCTGGCGTGTAGCCAGCGACTGAAAATGCGCAATGCGGGCGTCTTTGGCAATGCGGGCGGGACTTTTGCGATGGGCCATGGTGAACAATCCTTGGGTGGTAACGCGAAGCCCCGTGTTTAACGGAAGCCAGGCCGTTTGACCAGTTCGGAATGGCCCTTGGAGCTCAGCCGCAGGGTGCGGTGTGCACTGGTAGCGCTCAGACCGACGACAGCGCCAGGTCCCCGGTGTTGCGGCGAAGGCAGAATTTCCCTCCTTGCTTGCCGCTGTACATTGCCGCATCCGCCAGCTTCAGCAGGCCCAGTGCGTCGTTGCTGTCGTCTGGTGCAATCGCGTAGCCGATGGTCAATCCCACTTCCACCTGTAGATCGCCCAGAGAGAAAGGGGTGCGAAAAGCTTCCAGCAGTTTGAGCCCCAGCTCCTGGGCTTGCTGGCTGCTGCCAAGGTGGCCCGCCATCACCACAAATTCATCGCCGCCCAGGCGCGCTACCACGTCACTTTGGCGCACATGGCCTTGCAGCCGCCGGGTCACGGCGATCAGCAGTTCATCGCCCACATCGTGGCCGTGCCGGTCGTTGACGGGCTTGAAACCATCGAGGTCCATCACGTACACGGCCAGCAGGCTGTTGGGGCCACTGTGGGGCAGGGCGGAGGCCAGGGCAATGCTCAGGCCACGCCGATTGGGCAAGCCGGTCAAGGGGTCGGTATGGGCCAGCGAGTGCATCGCGTCGCGCTCGCGGTTGGCATCCAGCGCCTCCAGCCGCAATGCCTTGGTGCGCAGGCCCAGCACGCGCATGAAGAGCAGCATGTCCAGCGTTGCACCAAATTGGAAGGAATGCAAAGTCCAGAAATTCACCGGCACCCAGCCGTTGATGACGCCGATGACGATCGCGGTCGCAATGAAGTAGACCAACCAGGCCAGCAGCAGGCTGGTGCCGACCCCATCACCCCGGATCGCACGGCGTGCCGCACCGGGGATGCCCATCAGGGCGGGTACAAGGCCCAGGATGCTCACAATGGCTGCAATGGCGCGGGTGGAGATGGCATCCAGTCCGTATGCCAGTGCAAGGAGCACACACAGTGCCGCTCCACAGCGCATGAAGCGCAGAAAGCGTTTGTTGGAGTCGGGCTCCGACAGGGCCTGTCCGATGAAGAGGAACGAACCACAGGTGGCGAGCAAGGCAGAGAGCCCTCCCATGTGGACTTCATGCCAGAGGCTGTCGCTCCAGAGGAACTGCCGACCCACGCCGAACAGGTCATCGAAAACAGCAGGCTGCCGGATGTGAGCAATGCGTAGTAGATGAACAGGGGCTCGCGCAGGCTCAGCCACTGGCCCACGCTGTACACAAGCAGGCACAGGGCCAGCCCGGTCAATACGCCCTGCAGCATTTGCTCGTTGACCGCCTTGCTGAGCATGGCTGCAGGCTTGTAGAGCGAGATTGGCAGGATCATCGCTCCCCGGGTCTGGATGCGCACCAACAGTTCGTACTGCAACCCGGGCCTCAGATTCAGCGTGAGCGCGTGGGATCGGCTTTGCAATGGACGGTGTGCGTAAGGGTGCAGGCTGCCCAGGGTTGCTTGCTGGACCACATAGCCGCTGGTCGTGAGGTAGACGCCGATGTGGTTCAGGTCGGAGTGGTTGACATCCAGGATCCACTGGGCGTCAGACGTCGAGGCCACTTCGAACGGGATGCGCAGCCAGACTGCATCGGGCCTCACCCCCAACGTGGCGCCCACGCTGGGGGGCGGGGTGAACTTGTCGGACTGCGCCAGTACATCTTCCACTGAAAGCTGAAGGCTGGGATCGCTCAGTAGCGTGACGGCGGGCCATGCATCGGTGGCTCCCCGCTCGTCGTTCAGCAGCAAGGGTGAGCTACCTGCCCACGCCCAGGGGCACACCATCAACACCCAGAGCAAAGCCAGCCAAGGGAGGTGGTGGGGCCGGGGCCGGTTCGGCATGGGGTGACGGCGGGGCATGGTCGGGCTGGTTCAGTATAGGCAAGGCGCCACGGTGCAAGAGGCCTGTTTCATGGCGCAAGCGCCAGTTCGCCACTGTTGCGCAGGATGGAGCTTTTGCCCCCTTGCTTGCCGGCATACATGGCTGCATCTGCAAGACGGATCAACCCATGGGAGTCGTTGCCGTCCAGGGGGGCCAGGGCATAGCCGATGGTCAGTCCCACCTTCAGGTTCAGGTCGCCCAGGGAGAACGGCGCATCGAAAGCGTGCAGCAGGGATCGGCCCAGCTCTTCGGCATGGTGCGGACTTTCGAGATGGCAGGCCATGACGATGAATTCATCCCCGCCCAGCCTTGCTACCAGGTCGGTCTGCTGGCGGACACTGGCTTGCAGCCGCTTGCCCACAGCCACCAGCAGGTCGTCGCCCACATCGTGGCCATGTGAGTCATTGATGGGCTTGAACCCGTCCAGATCGATCAGATACACCGCGACCAGATGGCTTGGTGAGCTGGAAGACAGCGCAAGTTGCAGCGCATGCTGCAGCCCACGCCGGTTGCTCAGACCTGTCAGTGGGTCGCTGTGCGCCAGCGAATGCATGATGTCGCGCTCGCGCAGCGCCTCCTGTGCTTTCATCCGCATGGCTTTGGCACGCAGCCCCATGACGCGCAAGAACAGCAGCATGTCCAGCGTGGCGCCGAACTGGAATGAGTGCAGCGTCCAGAAGTTCGCGGGCACCCAGCCCTGCACCAGGCACACCATGAGTGCGGCAGCCACACCGTAGGCAATCCAGGCCGCCAGCAGGGTGGTGCCGATGGGGTCTTTTTGCCGCACCCGCGTGATGGCAGCAGGCACGCTGATGAGAGAAGGCAGGGGGCCTACCAGACTCATGAAGGCGATGGCGATGGCGATGCTCAGCCAGCCCAGCGTGACGGCAACGCAGACCACTGCTGTGATCGCTGCACCTGCGCGCATGGCGCGTGCGTACCGGCTTTGCGGGTTGTCTGCCAGTGCGGCACTCAGGAACAGGAACGAGCCTGCCAGGGCAATCAGCCCTGCGGCCAGTCCTGCATACCGGCTCATCCACAGATTGCCCGGCCATAAAAACTGGTCGCCAATGCCGAAGAACTGCAGCGAAAAACCCGCGCTGCCCAGCACCACCAGTGCATAAAAGCCGAACAAGTGCTCGCGCTGCGTGAACCACTGGATCAGGCTGTACGCCAGCAGGCACAACGCCAGCCCGTTGAGCAGACCCTGCAACATCTGCTCGCGCAGGGCCTGGTGCATCTGGTAGGGCATTTCGCCGACCGTGATGGGCAGGATCAGTGGTCCGGTGGCTTGCACCCGTATCAGCAGGTCGTAAGCCTGTCCGGCCTGCAGGTCGAATGCCATCGCTGGCGTGCGGCTGGATAGCTGCATCTGATCACGCTGGCTGGTACGAATCTGCTGGAGCACCCGGCCGCCACGGACCAGGTAAATCTCGGCCTGCAGCGAGCTGTAGCCGATATCCACCATCCAGGGGGCGCGCGGTGTCTTGGGCGCGACGATGGGAATGTGCAGCCACATGGCTGCCTTGTGCACACCCAGCGAGCCACCGCGCCGGGCAGGCGCCTCGAACTCATCCAGGCGTTCCAGCATGTCCTGCACCGAAAGCTGGTACGTGGGATCGGCCTTGAGCGTGATGGCTTCCCAGGCATTCATCTGTGGCCGATCCTGCGTCAGCATCAGAGGCGCGTTCGCCTGCACGCCCGCAGGCAGAGCCATGATGACGAACAGCCAAAGCAGGCTGGACGCCACGCCGCAGCGCGCACGACCAAGCCGGGTGATCGTCAGGAGGGCGCAGACCAGCGGGGACATTGGCGTGGGAACAACGGCTATGTGGGTTGCTGCGCCTGGGCGGGGTGTGCGGCAGGGGCCTGGGCGGCCAGGCCCGCGCTCCAGCTGCCGTGCGTCGTCAGCCGGTCTTCGATCCGGTTGATCCAGCCCGGCGCGTGGGGGTCATCGCTCCAGCTGTGCACCACCTCGTCCACCTGGTTGAGCAACTCGGTGGGCAGTTGGAGGGGCGGGTCTGGCTCATCAGCACGCGGCTCATGAAGTGGTAGCCCAGGATGCGCGTGAGTGTCCTCACGATCGAGAACCGGGGCAGCACCAGGCGCAGCACGGTGTCGATGGCACGGGCGAGCAGCAACACCCCCCAGAACAGCAGCGCCGATGGCCACGGCACAGGCTGGGTCAGGCCCAGGTCGCTGGCCGTGTCGCGCCCGCACAGGTAGCGGGTCATGAGTTCGGGAAAGGGTTTCACAATGTTCCAGGGCAGCGAGTTCTCCATGGTCTGCATCAAGGCCCGGCCCAGGGCAGGGCGGGGGTCCGGTGTGACGGGTTCGGCGCGGCCCCGGGCCTGCATGCGCGCCATCAGGGCCTGGCCCTGGTCCATGGTGTCCACCATCAAGGCCCGGTCGATGCCCAGGATGTGGCCCACCACGTTCCAGGCGTGCAGGTAGGCCTCTTCGTCGGCCGTGCGCAACCTCAGCCCCAAGCGGCGCAAGCTGCGCAAAAACACATAGCCAAACGTTAGCAAGGTGTAGGCCAGCTCTTCCTGGTTGCAGGGCAGTCCATCGCCTTTCAGGTTCCAGCCGCGGGCGTACAGCGTCTGGAACATGGCCTGACGCCCGCCCCCGCTGGGCAGGGCTTGTGGTGCCACCTGCCCGCTGCCCCCGGCCAGCAGCTGTTTGACGGCACTTTGCGGGCTGCCGTGCAGGATCAGGTTGCGGATGGTGGCGTGGATCAGCCGCACCTTGAGCACCTGCGCCACGCCCGCGCCGCGCTGGCTGAGGCCACCGTGCAGCATCACGGGGAAGATCATCGCGGCCGTGGACCGGATGCGGTACTCGGCGTTCTGCTCCAGCTGGCCCGAGGTGTGCAGCACGCTGGAGAGGTCGGGGATCACATAACACTCGGGCAGGCTGGCGCAAAACAGCAGGATGCACGACAGCGCCCCATGCTCCATGAACAGCTTCTCGGCACGCTCGATCTTTTTCGCATCGGCCCAGGACGGCAGCGCTTGCGCGGTCTGCACGTAGTGGTTCAGCGCCCGGGCCATGGCAGCGTCCACCCCGTCGCCCTGGGCGGTCCAGCCCACCAGACTCTGGTTGTCCGTCCACTCGCCGAACAGGCGGTTCACGGTGTCGATGCGCGCCCATTGCGGCGCATCCACCGCGACGTCCCCTGCGGGCCAGTCGCCCAGGATGTCGGCGATGGTCTGGTCGGCCAGGGGGTCGGCGTGGTGCTGCATACCCGCCAGTTCGGCGTCCGAGATGGTGTTGGAGTGTGACGTGTTCTGGTTCATACGCTGGCCTTTGCGGGGGCTGCCCAGCGCTGGTACCCGGCCAGCGCGCACAACAAGGGGATGCCCATCGCAAACGGCGCAATGGAGCGGATTTCCACCGGATTGCCCAGGATCATCTGAAACACCATATTGCTCCCATACAGTGCCAGCGGAACCAGGGCATGGTGGCGCAAGAACGGGCTGGATGGCTGCAGGGCCTGTTTGCGAACCGACATGCGGAAACCGAAGATGATGACGAAGGACACGAACACCCAGCCAAAAAACCCCTGCACCGTCTCCCCAAACCATGCGCCATCGGTCTTGGTCATGATCCAGGCCTTGAGGGTGTACACCATGTAAGGGTCGGCGCCCAGATCAAACGCCGTGACGATCATCGCTGCCAGAAATGACAGCATGGCGGCATTGCCCAGGCCCCGCGCGCCGTCCACCGCGCTTTGCCAGACGATGAGGTTGCAGATCACATACCCCGCATAGGTCAGCGAAAACCACATCAGCGGGATGACCAGGGGCACGTCCCCCAGACGGGGACCCAGCACGTCGGTGTAGGTGTACTGGCCAAAGAACCAGCCGCGCGAGGAGCCCATCTGCTCGGCAAACCAGCCAAAACTCACGGCAATCAGCACAAACTGCAGCGCTGGCCGCGCGCCCAGCAAATGGGTGGCACTGGCCCAGCAGCAGGCAAACATCACGACCGAGGCAATCACCAGGGCAATGGTGGTGTCGTTGTGGGTGCGGACTGCGAGGATGACCAGATAGACGGCCAGCAGCACATAGCTGAGCACAGGCAATCGCGAGGCAAAGTGAGGCAGGGTGGGCATGGGGGTGTATCACACTGTAACAACTCCCCCAGTGTAGGGGATTGCTCCACTCCGGGCGAACCTTGTTTGCCCTGATCGAAGGCCGTCTTGGCGGGGCTTTTCGGCGCTATTCGGGGCATTGCAGGAGGTATTGGGTGCTATGCCGCCCCAAACCCCGCAGCCCCCCAACACTGCGGGTGGGTCGTCAGTGCTTGACCGGGTTCAGCGCCGCCAGATTGAGCAGCGCCGCCTCAATGGCCGCCGCCGTGGCCACGGGCTGCTCCATCGGAAACAGATGGCTGCCGTCCAGCATCATGGTGCGGCCTTTGGTGATGCGCAGTGTCATGGCCATGCCCACCTGCCGCATCTCGTCCGAATCGCGCCCGCCGATGAAGGCGGCCGGGCACTGCAGGGGGTGGGTGCTGAGCAGCCGTCCCAGGTTGTGCGGCAGCGTGTTGTAGATGGCGGTTTCCACCGCGCGGTCAAAGCCCAGCACGCGCTTGCCATCGTGGTCCACCAGGCCGTGGGTGATGTAGTCGCCCAGCACTTCGGGGTCCCAGTGCGCAAAGGCCTTTTTCTTGCGAAAGTGTTCCAGCGCCTCTTCGTTGCTGGCCCAGCTGAAGCGCCGTTGTCGGCTGACCTTGCCCGGCGAGATGGAGCCCACGACCTGCGTGCGCTTGGCCACATCGACCGCGTTGGCCTTCCATCCGCCCAGCAGGGGCGAATCGATCAACAGCACACCGCGCACCAGGTGGGGGTGGCGGGCGGCGGCCATCACGCTCAGAAAACCGCCCAGCGAATGCCCCACCAGAAATACAGGCTGGCCCAGGCGCTCCACCTGCGGCGTGGCGAAGTCTGCCAGCTGCTGCACCAGATGGGGCCAGTTGTTGGTCACCGGGTACTTGGGGTCGTGGCCGTAGCGTTCCACCGCGCTGACCTCAATCCCCCGGGCCTTGAGGTGCTGGAAGAGCACGCGGTACGTGCTGGCCGGGAAGCTGTTGGCGTGCGAGAAAACGATGGGGAGCATGGGGATACCGGCGGGGCAGGGCGAACCCCGCCGTCAGAGAAATCAGATGAGCTTGTCGGTGTGGTTGGTGATCTTCTTGAGCGGCTTGCTGCGGGCCGGGTTCACCATGATGGGCACGGTGGTGGCGCCACCCCCCCAGGCCGGGTCTTCGATGCTGTCGAACACCTGGCGCAGCTTCTGGCCCCAGCTGTCGTGCAGCATGCGGAAGTAGGGGTTGTTCTCGTCGATGCAGACCACCTTGGAGGTCGAGAAGCTGTCGGCCTCGTACACCACCAGGTCCAGCGGCAGGCCCACCGACAGGTTGGACTTGAGCGTGCTGTCCATGGACACCAGCGCGCACTTGGCGGCTTCGTCCAGCGGGGTTTCGGGGGTGAGCACCCGGTCGAGCACGGGCTTGCCGTATTTGGATTCGCCGACCTGGAAGTACGGTGTCTCGGACGTGGCCTCGATGAAGTTGCCGGCCGAATACACCTGGAACAGGCGCATGCCTTCACCCTTGATCTGGCCGCCGAACACCATGGACACATTGAAGTCCACGCCCGAGCGCTTGAGCGCTGCGCCGTCGCGTTCGTGCACATGGCGCACCGCAGCACCGAGCACGCGGGCCGCGTCGAACATGCTCTTGGCGTTCCAGATCGAGATCGTCTCGCCCGAGTCACCGTCCTTGAGCTGCTCGGTCTGCAGGATTTCGCGCACCGACTGTGAAATGGACAGGTTGCCTGCCGACAGCAGCACCATGAAGCGGTCGCCCGCCTTCTCGTAGACCATCATCTTGCGGAAAGAGCTGATCTGGTCCAGGCCGGCATTGGTGCGCGAATCGGACAGGAAAACCAGCCCGGCGTTGAGTTTGATGGCGACGCAATACGTCATGGAAGAAGTGGGGTCGTTGTAAGAGGGGAACCCGCGAGTTTAGTCCGGCGTGGGAAGGCACCCTTGGGCAGAGTGCGGGCCAGTAATCGCGTGTGCCGTAGTCGGTATCCTGTATTGATAGCAACCAACGCTTGGTGGATAAGCGCTGGAGGCCATTTTTACTCAAGAATTGGAAGGTCCCGCCCTTTTGCGTTCACCCGAAGTTCCGGCGGCAGCCAAGGCAACTGCCGCCCCGGGGGTAAAGGGCTATTGCTTACGGGCCAGGCAGTGTGTGCCCGTCGCTCCTATCATCCGCCGCTTCACCTGGAGGGGCCTTGCCGTGTTGAACCCACTGATTTTGTCTGTAACCCGCCGCGCCTGCGCGCTGGCCTTGGCGGCATTGCTGGCGGCCTGTGGCGGGGGCAGCGCGCAAGACCCCGGCGATGGCGGCAACACTCCGGAGCCACCTCCCGCACCGGCGCGTTCCGGCCAGCTTGAATCCGCCGCCTTGCTTGGCACCGTGCCGGCCGCTGATATCGCTGCAGCGCTGGCCGCCAAGGAGTCGCTGGCCCAGGACGTGGTGCCGCGCTACAGCGTCACTGCTTACCGGATCGAGTACCTCACCACCGATGCCGACGGCAAAGAGGTGCGCGCCTCGGGGCTGGTCAGCGTTCCGCAAAAGCCAGCGGGCGCCAAAAGCCCGGTGCTCAGTTACCAGCATGGCACCCTCTTTCGCGATGCCGAGGCGCCCAGCAACAACGCGGTGGCGTCCGAGGTGGCGGTGGTGCTCGCGTCACTGGGCTATATCGTGCTGGCGCCCGACTACGTGGGCTTTGGCGCTTCCAAGGGCACGCCCCATCCCTACCTGCTGGCGGCGCCGTCCGCAGCCGCCACGGTGGATTTTCTGACCGCCACCCGCACCTGGCGCAGCCAGGCCAACGTGGCGGACAACGGGCAGCTCTTTCTGACCGGCTATTCCGAAGGCGGCTACGTCACCATGGCAACACACCGCGCGCTGCAAGCAAGCGCTTCGCCCCACCTGCAACAGCTGCGCATGGTGGTGCCGGGCGCGGGGCCTTACAACGTGCAGACCACCATGGATGGCCTGGTGGACCTGGTGCGGCAAGAACAGCCGGTGATCGGCGCGCTCATCAACCCGGGCTTCCTGCGTTACCTGGGCGGCAGCGTGCAGCGTGAGGTGCGCCGCCTGCTGCTGCGCGCGCTGATCCCGGGCGATGCCGATGTGGCCTACGACACACGTTTCATCGACCACTTCCTGGCCGACGACGTGTTGGCCGTGGCCAGCGCCAGCAACGTCTACGACTGGAAACCCAATGTGCCAATGCGCCTGTACCACGGCCGCGATGACCGCACCGTGCCCTACGCCAGCTCGGTCAGCACCGTGCGCGCGATGCAAAGTCGCGGCGCGGGCGATCTGGTCAGCCTGACTGAATGCCGCGCACAACCGGTGGCCGGGCACCTGCCCTGTGTGCCGCCGTTCATCACCTTCATGCTGGGGCAGCTGGCGCCGGTGGCGCAGGATCTTTAAGCCGGGCAGGTGGCGGGGCTCGCCTTGGTGGGGAGTGCTACCCGCTGGGTTGCGTGACTGCGTCAGCCCGCCATCTTCTTGAGCTGGTACAGCGCATCCAGCGCCTCGCGCGGGCTCAGCGCATCGGGGTTGATGCCTGCCAGCGCAGCTTCCAGCGGGCTGGCGCCCGCACTCTCAGGCACCTCGGGCGCAGCGAACAGGTCCACCTGCAATTCATCTTCGCCCGCCCGCTCTTCCAGCGCCGCCAGCGCATGCCTTGCATGGTGCAGCACGGGCGAGGGCATGCCCGCCAGCTTGGCCACCTGAATGCCGTAACTGCGGCTGGCCGGGCCGGGCTGGATCTCGTGCAGGAACACGATGTCGGTGCCGCTCTCGGTGGCGCTCACATGCATGTTGATGGCATGGCGCGCCTTGGCGGGCAGCTCGGTCAGCTCGAAATAGTGCGTGGCAAACAGCGTGAAGGCACGGGTCTTGTCGTGCAGGTGCGTGGCAATGCCGCTGGCCAGCGCCAGGCCGTCGAACGTGCTGGTGCCCCGGCCGATCTCGTCCATCAGCACCAGGCTGTGGGGCGTGGCGGCGTGCAATATCTGCGCGGCCTCGGTCATCTCCAGCATGAAGGTCGATTGCGCGTTGGCCAGGTCGTCCGCCGCACCGATGCGGGTGTGGATGGCGTCGATGGGGCCCAGGCGGCAGCTCGCGGCGGGCACGTGGCTGCCCATGCTGGCCAGCAGCACGATGAGCGCGACCTGGCGCATGTAGGTCGATTTACCGCCCATGTTGGGGCCGGTGATGACCTGCATGCGCGTGTTGGCGTTCAGGCGCGTGTTGGCGTTCAGGCGCGTGTGGTTGGCGATGAAGCTGCCGCTGGAGGTCTCGGCCAGACGGGCTTCGACCACGGGGTGGCGGCCGCCTTCGATCTCGATGCAGGGTTCGGGCACAAACTGCGGCGCGCACCAGTTCAGCGTGAGCGAGCGTTCGGCGAGTGTGCACAAAACGTCCAGCGTGGCCAGCGCCTGGGCCAGGCGGGTGAGGGCGGGCACGTGGGGCTGCAGCTGGTCCAGGATTTGCTCGTACAGCCACTTCTCGCGGGCCAGCGCACGCTCGTTCGCCGACAGGGCCTTGTCCTCGAAGGTTTTCAGCTCGGGCGTGATGAAACGCTCGGCGTTTTTCAGCGTCTGGCGGCGGCGGTAGTCGTCGGGCACGCGGTCGAGGTGGCTGCCGGTCACTTCAATATAGAAGCCGTGCACCTTGTTGAACTGCACACGCAGGTTGGGGATGCCGGTGCGGGCTTTCTCGCGGGTTTCCAGGTCCAGCAGAAAGGCGTCGCAGTTGGTCTGGATGGCGCGCAGCTCGTCCAGCTCGGTGTCGAAGCCGTTGGCGATCACGCCACCGTCGCGCACCAGGGCGGCGGGCTCTTCGGCGATGGCGGCCTGCAGCAGGCCGGTGCAGCCCTCGGGCGGCTGCAGATGGCCGAAGATTTGAATCAAATAGGGCTCTAGCGCTTGTCCATTCAGCGCGAGCAGCTCTGCTTTTTGCAGCGTTTTGCCCAGGCCCACCAATTCGCGCGGGCGCACCTGGCGCAAGGCGATGCGGGCGGTGATGCGCTCCACATCGCTCACCCCTTTGAGTTCGCCGCGCAGCAAGGCCCAGGGGCCGCTGCCGCCACCGGCGCCGCCCGCACCGCGCAGCGCGGTGGTGGCCGAAAGGCGCTGGCGCGCCTCGGCGCGGTCGCGGCGCGGCTCCAACAGCCAGGTCTTGAGCAGGCGGCTGCCCATGCCGGTCATGCAGGTGTCCAGCAGCGAAAACAGCGTGGGCGCATCGTCGCCGCGCAGGGTTTTGACGAGTTCCAGGTTGCGGCGCGTGGTGGCGGGCAGGTCGATGAGGTCGTCGTTGCGCTGCACCTGCACGCTGTGCACGTGGGTGAGCGTGCGGCCCTGTGTGTGTTCGGCATACGTGAGCAGCCCGGCGGCGGCGGCGTGGGCCTCGCCCAGGTCTTGCGCGCCCCAGGCCTGCAGGCTGGCGGCGCCCAGATTTTCAAGCAGCTTGCGTTCGCCCAAGGCGCTGTCGAATTGCCAGTCGGGGCGGGGGCTCATGGGGCAGGTGAAGGCGCCGCCCTGGCGCAGCATCTGCAGTTGTTGCTCGAAGCGCTCTGTCACGCCCGCGCTGTAGATCAGCTCGCTGGGCGCCACGCGCGCCAGCCAGGCGCCCAGTTCGTCCTGCGCACACTCGGCCAGGAAGACGCGGCCCTGCGTCACGCTGAGCCAGGCCAATCCACAGCGCGCACGCGGCGCCTGGTGCACGGCCATCAGCAGCGATTCGGATTTGTCGGACAGCAGCTCCGTGTCGGTCAGCGTGCCGGGCGTGACCACGCGCACCACCTTGCGCTCCACCGGGCCCTTGCTGGCGCCCACCTCGCCCACCTGCTCGGCAATGGCTACCGACTCGCCCATCTTGATGAGGCGCGCCAGGTAGTTCTCCAGTGCATGGAAGGGCACACCGGCCATCACCACCGGCTGGCCGCCCGACTGGCCGCGCTGCGTGAGCGTGATGTCGAGCAACCGCGCGGCCTTCTCGGCGTCTTGCCAGAAGACCTCGTAGAAGTCGCCCATGCGGTAGAACAGAAGCGTCTCGGGATACCCGGCCTTGAGGGCCAGGTATTGCTGCATCATGGGGGTGTGATTTGGGGAGTCATTCTCCATGGCTTGTGTTTGTACGTAAGCTGTTGAATTTTCTATATTTTTTGTCACTACTCAGCTTTCTTGTCTTGCCATGAATCGCATAGAACCACACAGAACCGCCATTTTTGCGTAGCAAGAATGTAGCAAAATAGAGACCCGCATCACGCAATTTAGGGTGGGTATATGCGCTTCATCTTCACACGCGACAACCTCAAAAAGCTGGCCCCGTCCGTGCGCCCTGTGGTGGAAAACGGCAGGATGGTCGGCCTAACTGACGTTGACGAGCCCAAGGCTTACATTGTCTCCGACAGTGCGCCCAACACGCCGCCAGGCCTGTGCTTGTATGTGGGGACGAAGCGCAAGACCTTCTACCTCCAAGTCCGCGTGGGGGGGAGGGTCACGAAGGTGGCCTTGGGTGACTATCCCCGGCTGAATGTGAACACCGACGACCCCCTCACTGATGTCCGACAGATTGCTGGGGATGTGCGTTTCTCGATGAAGCGGGGTGAAGACATTCAGGAACTCCGTGCCGAAGAGCGGGGAATTGTGGCCACCACCCTGGGCCACGTCATGGCGAATTATTTGGAGCAGTACAAGAAGGGGAAAGACCCCCGGCCCAATTCCGTGAAAGCCATAGAGGCGGCCATCCGGCGACTGAAACCGTGGCTTGGAAAGTCACTGCGCACGATCGGCGTGAAGTCTGTTCAAGAAATCTGGCAACGCATTGCCAAGGAGCGGGGACATCGCACCGCAGCAGAACAGACCTTGATGTGGTGCCGCGCTGCGTTTAACGTGCACATCGAAGACCAGCAGGCTAACCGAAACCGGGCATCCTTCGATGGCGAGCTGTTGGTCAACCCGTTCAACATTGCCCGCAGACACATGCGCACGCGCGCAGAGTTAGAAGCTGAGTACGAAGACCGGAAAGTCCGCAACCCCCTGGAAAACACTCCCGAGAAGCTCGGAACATGGCTTGATGCGCTCTGGGCAAAGCGCCAGCGCAACCGCGATGCGGTGGACTACATGCTGCTGACGTTGTTACTGGGTGCACGCAAGAGTGAAACGGCCAAGCTGGTTTGGCGTGATCAGCTTTTGGCGGAGGGCATGGACGAGACGGAATTCAGCGTGCTGTCCCTACCCGAGGGGGTGGAATGCGGCCAAGTTACTCTCAGGGGAACGAAGTCTGGCACCACCCACAGTGTTCCCCTTGGACGTTTTGCCACTTGGCTGATGAGATTGCGCCAGCAAGAGCAGCCGAACCAGCTCTACGTTTTCCCCGCGTCGTCCAAAAACCCGAAAACCGAGTCTGCCCACTACAACAGCCCTCGTGAGTTCGTCGCATCCCTTCGGTCAACGCTAGAAAAAAAGAGCATGCAGGTGGCTTGGAGTGACTACGCCGCAAGCCGGGGTGCGGAGATTGCCGCGTCAGTAGAAGCCCAAGAGGAGTTTGAGCGGAGATACCGACCCCAGTGGGTGTTCACCATGCACGATCTCAGACGGACCTTTTGCACCGTCGCCGTGAATATCGAGGGCATGCCTTATGCTGTTGTCCAGCAGCTCATGAATCACGGGCAAATGGGCAACGTGACCGCGCGATACGGTAAGCCCAGTCAGGACACCCTGCGCCGATACATGCAGAAGCTAGAAGACGACATACTCCGGCATGCCACAGTGCTGCCGAGACTTGACGGGGAGGCAGTCAGTGAGCATTGAGGAATTGGATGCGGGGCAAAACGCTCTGTTGGCCGAGGTTATGGCGCTTTCGCCGGAAGTGCGGCGGGTCAAGTTGCTCTCAGCCGCAAAAGCCGCGCTGATGCTCGATATGTCTGTGAGCACGCTTGAAAAGAGGCGCAAGCAGTCGAAGCCGCCGCCACCAGCACCCAACTGGGCTGGCGGTAAAAAGGGCGAAGAGGTGAAGTACCTGGCGAGCACCCTGGTGGAGTACATCGCGGGAGAGCCGATCAGCCAACCCAATCCGTACCCGTCCATGGAGCACCTGCCGATTGCCAAGAACGCAGCTGCCTCACGCAAAAACGGCCTGGGCATCCTCGGTATCAGGCGCCATCTAATGAAGTTCGGCTCCGTGACGGAAGTCGCTGATGACGATGCTGTCTGGCCGTTCTTTGTGGAGCAGCAAGGGTTGGTCATTGCACCTTGCTGGGAAAACGTCCAAACCACTGCGGAAATGTTCATGGATGACCGCATTGAAGTGGTTTGGATGGATTGGGTGGCCGCTCTCGCAGGCGTTTGGGTCGATGAAGCCGCGCGAGGCCACTGGTTGACGGTTGCCGAGGAAGAGTCTCCTGGCCTGTGTCAACGCGTGGACGAGTCCAGGCGTGCAAAGCTCCTGGCTCTCTGACAGGTTGCTCCTCAATCCCCCATGAGGCCAGCGGGTATGTCGTGGTCTACCGGTGCAATAAGTGGCACCCCGTCCAGTGCCATGCGAACCCTGGCAGCCACCAATTCCGGAAGCATTGTCTCGATGAGTTGCTGCAAGTCCGGCAACAGTGTCTGAGCTTTGGAAACGAGGTTCGGAAACCTGCGATACGCCTCAACACCCTCTGGGGTCGCAAACGCTTCCAGCGCGGTGCGCGCTGAAATCAGAGGCTTGTGCAGCAGCAGGTAGTCATGGCGAATTCGGGGGGAGGGTGCGCTGCTTGACATGTTAGTTGCGGTTGAAAAGTCGTTGTGCGTCCATTCTCGGCGGATTCCGATGCCACAGAACCACGAACATGGCCAACCTGTTTTTGTCGTGAGTTGGAGGCTCGCTGGCGGAGTGCATCCTGGCACGCCCGAATGGCGCGTTCTGCCTGCTAGACTGACCCGCCGATCAGGCGCTTGGGGGAGTGCATTGGGTTTGTGCCTTGTTCGTCCCGACCCAGGAGTCAGTGCCTGATGTAACCACCGTTCAACGCACTCAGGCGCGCATGCTCAAACTCGAAGAAATCGCTAAGGACGCGCAAATCACCGGGCTGGTCCCTGATGAAGTCGTCAAGGTTGTCAACGTCGAAGAGATAGGCCCCAGTGCCCGCCTTGTGGCCTACCGCAACGCCCAAGGCAAGCTTGATGAGCAGACCATCTTCCGTCACGACGAGCATCGTTTGTCTCTGGCCGTAGCAGGCAAGGCATGGGCTTTCGATGCGGCCCCCGCTGCCTTCAAGCTGGCGTTGGAGGCGTATCGCATCAGCCTGGCCCACCTGTTTGACCCCCTGATGGCGGTGCACACCTCCAACGTCGAGCCCCTGCCGCACCAGATTTCCGCTGTTTACGAAACCATGCTGCCGCGTCAGCCCTTGCGCTTCGTGCTGGCCGACGACCCCGGAGCAGGCAAGACCGTGATGGCGGGCCTGCTGATTCGAGAAATGACCCTGCGTGCCGACGCCCGGCGCGTGCTCATCGTCTCGCCCGGCTCCCTGACGGAGCAGTGGCAAGACGAACTGCGTGAGAAATTCGGGCTGGACTTCGAGCTTTTCAGCCGCGAAAAGCAGGAGCAGTGCCACAGCCGCAACTACTTTGCCGAACAAGACCGCCTGATTGCCCGCTTGGACCAACTTTCGCGCAACGAGGAATACCAGCAGCTGCTGGCGCAGACCGAGTGGGACCTGATCGTGGTGGACGAGGCCCACAAGATGTCGGCCAACTACTTCGGCAACAAGGTCAACGAGACAGGCCGATTCAAGCTGGGCAAGTTCCTGGGCGGCCTTACCCGCCACTACTTGCTGATGACGGCTACACCCCACAACGGCAAGGAAGAAGACTTCCAGCTCTTCATGTCGCTGCTGGACGGCGACCGCTTCTACGGCAAGTTCCGCGAGGGTGCCCACAAGGTGGACATCACCGACATGATGCGTCGTATGGTCAAGGAAGAGCTGCTGCGCTTTGACGGCAAGCCGCTGTTCCCGGAGCGCTGCGCGTACACGGTCAACTACACGCTGTCAGATGCCGAGGTGCTGCTGTACGACCAGGTCACCGACTACGTCCGCAACGAAATGGACCGCGCGGACCGGCTGGACGGCAAGCGAAAGGGCACCGTCGGCTTTGCCCTGACCCAGTTGCAGCGCCGACTGGCATCCAGCCCGCAGGCCATTTACACATCGCTCTCGCGCCGCCGTAAAAAGCTCGAAGCACGTCTTGACGAGCTGCAACTCAAAGCCCGCGCTGACGTGCTGCGCGAGAACCTGGGTGAATACGTCGTCAAGCGACAACTGGACTTGCCCGAAGACCTTGATGACGCCGCCGACGAACTCAGCGCCGAGGAATACGAAGCAGTGGCCGACCAGGTGGTGGACCAGGCCACTGCTGCCGAGACCATTCCTGAGCTGCAAGCCGAAATCCTGATCCTGCGGGAGCTGGAAAGTGCCGCCGCATCCGTCGTGCAATCGCGCAGCGACCGCAAGTGGGAAGAGTTTTCGCGCCTGCTGCAAGACGAGCCCGAAATGCGCACCGCCGATGGCCGCCGCCGCAAAATCATCGTGTTCACCGAGCACCGCGACACGCTCAATTACCTGCTGCTGCGCATCCGCGACACGCTGGGCAGCGAACAGGCTGTGGTCACCATCCACGGCGGCATCAACCGCGACGACCGGCGCAAGGTGCAAGAGGCGTTCCGCAACGACCCCGACGTGCTGGTGCTGCTGGCCACCGATGCGGCAGGGGAGGGCGTCAACCTGCAAAACGCCAACCTCATGGTCAACTACGACTTGCCCTGGAACCCCAACCGCATGGAGCAGCGCTTTGGCCGCATCCACCGCATTGGCCAGCGTGAGGTGTGCCACCTGTGGAATCTGGTGGCGGCCCAGACCCGTGAGGGCGAGGTGTTCAACTGCCTGCTTGAAAAGCTGGCCGTGGAGCGCGAGGCCTTGGGCGGGCGGGTGTTCAACGTGCTGGGCGAGGCTTTCGACAACATCTCGCTCAAAGACCTGCTCATCGACGCCATTCGCTACGGCGAAAAGCCCGAAACCCGCGCCCGGATGGAGCAGGTTATCGGCCAGGCGCTGGACACCCAGCACCTGAAAGACCTGATGGCCCGCAATGCCCTGGTCGAAAACCACATGAGCCTGGACGACCTCTATGCCATCCGCGAGGAGATGGACAAGGCCGAGGCCCGCAAGCTCCAACCGCATTTCATCAGCGCATTCTTCCGCGAAGCATTCCGGGTGGTGGGGGGCGAGCTGCGCGACCGCGAGGCGGGCCGCTACGAGGTGCGCCACGTTCCTGCCGACGTCATGGAACGCGACCGCGTAATCGGCCACACCCGCACCCCCGTGCTGAAAAAGTACGAGCGCATTTGCTTCGACCGCGAGCACCGCACCATCTACGGCAAACCCACCGCCGACCTGGTGCACCCAGGCCACCCCCTCATGGCCGCCGTGACCGACCTGGTGCTGTCCAGCCACCGCAGCCTGCTCAAACGCGGCGCCATTTTGGTGGACCCGCACGACGACAGCACCGAGCCGCGCGTGCTGTTCATGCTGGACCACAGCGTGCGCGAAACCGCCGCACCCAACGGCAGCACTCCACGCGATGTCTCCCGCCGATTGCAGTTTGTGGAAATGACGTCGGACGGCGATGCCACCCCCGCGCCTTTTGCCCGCCACCTTGACCTGGTACCCATCACCACCGCCCAGGCCGCCCAGGTGGCCGACGTGTTGCAGGCCGATTGGGTGACGCACCACATCGAAGCCCGTGCCCTGGCCTATGCCGTGGAACACCTGGTGCCCGAGCACACGCAAGAAGTTGCCAGCCGCCGCGAACGCCAGGCCGACAAGCAACTGGCCGCCGTGCGCGAGCGCCTGGTCAAAGAAATCCAATACTGGTCAGACCGTGCCATCCGGCTGGACATGGACGTGCGCGCAGGCAAGCAACCCCGCCTGCAACCCGAGAACGCCCGCCGCCGTGCCGAGGAGTTGAGCGCGCGCCTCAAACAGCGCACCGCTGAACTCCAAGCCATGCGCAGCGTGGCGTCTGGCACACCCAACGTGATCGGCGGGGCGCTCGTCATCCCCGCAGGGCTGTTGGCGCAGCGCAGTGGCGTGCCCAATTTCAGTGTGGACGCAGCAGCCCGTGCCCGCATCGAGCGCATTGCCATGCAAGCCGTGTTTGACGCCGAACACGCGCTGGGCCACCGCACCAAAGACGTATCTGCCGAAAAGTGCGGTTGGGACATCACCACCTACGTCGAGCAGCCCGAGGGGCTGGCGTTGGAGCACCACATTGAAGTCAAAGGCCGCGCCAAGGGGCAGGACACCATCACCGTCACCAGCAACGAGATTCGCCACGGGCTGAACCAGAAGGACAAGTTTGTGCTGGCTGTGGTGGTGGTGGACGGCGACACTGCCGAATCGGTGAACTACGTCCCCATGCCATTCACCCAGGAGCCAGATTGGGCCGAGGCGAGCAAGAACCTTGACCTTGGGTTGCTGCTGGGCAGAGCCTTGGAGCCCAAGGTGTTCCATGGGTAAGCAAGGGCGCCACAAAGAGAGATGCCCCAGAGCTTGCGCTGCTGGGGCATCGGACCGGAGATGCTATCTCCGGTGGGGTTAGAGTATGAGGCTATGCAAATTCTAATAGGCCAAAGGCAATCCGGGGGCCGCAACTTTGCTTGAACTGAGGGCTGCGCCATGCGATTGAAGACCGTCACACTGAAAAATTTCCGTTGCTTTGAATCAATCACGCTGGATCTGCACCCACGCCTCACAGTGATTGTGGGTGAAAACGGGGCGGGTAAAACGGCAGTGCTAGATGGTATTGCCAGTGGCTTGACCCCGGTCCTCACCCACCTGTCTTCTGCCGATCAGCGCTTAACGGGTCGCGGCATCAAGGACGCAGATTTTCGTATTCAGTCTTCGACGGGAGTGCGAGGGCGAGAGCAGTGGAGCACTGCTGACTTCGCGCAAATCATGTCCACTACCTGGGGTGACCTCCAATGGGACTACTGGCGTCCCTCTGGCGGTGGCAAAGGCAAGAAGCCTGCCGAGACATGGGGCGAGACGGCGCTCAAAGAGCATCTGCACGCCATCACGGCCAGCTACAAGACGGACGCACCGGCACTCACACCCGTCTTTGCCTACTATGGTGCGAGCCGAGGTCATATCGAGGTTCCTGAACGCCTGCGTTCCGCGAAGCACAATTACGAGCACCCCACGGCCGCACTGGTGGATTGCTTCAACCCACGGAGCGATTTCCGGGAGATGCTTGCGTGGTTTGATCAGGAAGAATCCGCCGAGCTTCGGAAAAACAAGGGTGTCACCAGTGAGGACTACACCCCCTTGGAGTCGTTGGAAGCGTTGCGGGCCACTGTTGTTTCCCTGCTAGGGGAAGCCTACCGGAACCCACATTTCAACGCACGGCATAAGTTCATGTTGGAGCGTTCCAGCGATGGTGCCGAGCTGCTGGTGAACCAACTCAGCCAGGGCTACCAAAGCATGCTGGCACTGGCGATGGACTTTGCGCGACGGCTTGCCATTGCCAACCCCCATCTTGAATATGGCAATCAGTTTGCAAGCCAGCAATTGCTCATGCAGGTGGTTTCCGTATTGGAGGGGCAAGACCCTGGCATCTTCGAGCCCTTCCAGCATGCTTTGGCCATGAGTGCTCCCGCCATCATGCTGGTGGACGAAATCGACCTGCACCTTCACCCTACCTGGCAACAGCGCGTGTTGGGCGATTTGATGCGTACCTTTCCGTTGACGCAGTTCATCGTCACCACGCACAGCCCACAGGTGCTGACCACCGTACCGCGTGAAAACATCCGCGTTCTTGATCAGGACGAAAACGGGCTCATGCGCGTGCGCACACCGGATTTCAGTCCGCTGGCCCATGAATCGGGTGACGCCTTGGCCAAAATCATGGGCACCCATCGGGAGCCACCCTTGCCGTTGCAAGAGGAAATTCGGCGCTACGAGCAATTGGTGCGTGTTGGCCAAGAGCAGACCGAAGAGGGCCAAACCCTCCGAGCGGCGTTGGACGCAGCGGGCTACCAATTCCATGAAAGCGACCTCACCACCTGGCGCTTTCTAGCTGCACGAAAAGCAGGCGGAGCGAATTGACCATGGTGGAGCTGCAACACCGCGCAATTCCCACGCCTGCGCTTACTGCTTTTGTCGCCGCCCACCCAGGCGCTGCTGTCGCCGACTTCGACAGTGAGGCATTCGCCCCAGTCAAGCGCGCAGTCAAAGCCGATCTGAATCAGGATCAGGATGGCCTGTGTGTTTATTGCGAAAGCCCGTTGGAACCAACAGGCGGGCAGGTTGAACACATCAAGCCCAAAGCGGGGGGCAATGGCCACCCGCACCTGTGTTTCGCTTACACCAACTACGCCCACAGTTGCATCAACCCAAAGACCTGCGGCCAAAGAAAGGGCAATGGTCTGCTCCCCATCGAGCCTGGCCCTGGCTGTAATACCCAGTGGACCCTGTCCACTGACGGCACTATCGAGCCCATTGTCGGCCTGACCCGAAAGCAACTGCATCCCGTTCGTCAAACGCGGGATATGCTGGGCCTGAACGCCGACTCCAATCTCGTCGATGAACGCCAACGCTGGCTTCGCAATGCCCTGGTTGTGTTGCAGCAGGCGCCCGGCGACATCCATACCTTTTTGCAATCCGCACCGTACCGCCACATGCTGGCCACAGTGGTGTAAGCCCGATCTGCGTTCTACATGTCTATCCGCTCCCCCAAGAAACTCATCGAAGTCGCCCTGCCGCTGGACGACATCAACGTGGCCAGTGCCCGCGAAAAGTCCATCCGCCACGGCCACCCCAGCACGCTGCACCTGTGGTGGGCGCGCCGCCCGCTGGCCGCCGCGCGTGCGGTCATCTTTGCGCAGATGGTGAACGACCCCGGTGGCGAGCGGGGCTACTACGCTGGCAAGACCAAGGCCCAGGCCGATGCTGAGCGCGAAGAGCTGTTCCAGATCATGCGCGACCTGGTGCTGTGGGAGAACACCAACAACGAAGAGGTGCTGGGCCGCGCCCGCGCCGCCATTGCCAAGAGCTGGCGCGAAACCTGTGCGCTCAACCCTGGCAAGCCCGGCTTTGACCCCGAAGTGCTGCCCGCCTTCCACGACCCCTTTGCTGGTGGCGGTGCACTGCCGCTGGAAGCGCAGCGCCTGGGGCTGCAAAGCTACGCCAGCGACCTGAACCCTGTGGCCGTCACCATCAACAAGGCCATGATCGAGATACCGCCCAAATTCGCGGGCCGTGCCCCGGTGGGGCCGGAGATTGAGGCCGAACGCGGCACCAAGAAGGGAACGCGCAATGCCTTCGAGGATTGGAGCGGTGCCCGTGGCTTGGCCGAAGATGTGCGTCGCTATGGCGCGTGGATGCGCGAGCAAGCCCAGCAGCGCATCGGCCACCTATATCCTACGATTCGCATAACTCCTGAATTGATAGCTGCTAACGCTTTTGAGGAAGGCGCTGACGGCCAAAAAGAATTGAAGAACGGTGGCTTGGCTGGCTTGCAGCCGGGGCAGGAGCTGACAGTGATTGCCTGGCTGTGGGCGCGCACCGTCAAAAGTCCGAACCCTGCGTTCAGTCATGTGGATGTGCCCTTGGCCAGCAGCTTTATTTTGAGCAGCAAAGCGGGTAAGGAGGCTTATGTGCATCCGGTCATGGAAGGCGACCGCTACCGCTTTGAGGTGCGTACGGGGCTGCCACCAGAGAGCGCACAAGACGGCACCAAGCTGGGGCGCGGCGCAAATTTTCGCTGCCTCATGTCAAACACGCCGATTGAACCCGCTTACATCAAGGCCGAAGGAACTGCCGGTCGCATTGGCATCAAGCTTATGGCGATCGTGGCTGAGGGTGCACGTAACCGCGTATATCTCGCACCCACACCAGAACATGAATCCGCTGCTCAGCAGGCACAGAGGGGGTGGAAGCCTGAAACCACTTTGCCCGATGACCCGCGCAACTTTTGGACGCCAGCCTACGGCTTGACAACCTATGGCGACCTGTTCACGCCCCGCCAATTGATGGCGCTGAACACATTTTCCGATCTTGTGCCCGAAGCCATCACTCGTATCCGCGCCGACGCCCTGGCCACAGGCATTCCCGATGATGGACGAGGGCTGGATGCTGGGGGCAACGGAGCTACTGCATATGCCCAGGCGGTTGGGGTTTATCTGGGGATTGCGTTGAGTCGTTTGACCGATATCTGCAATGCGCTGTGCCGTTGGGAAAGCAGCAAAACCCAGGTACGAAATTTGTTCGGCAGGCAATCCATTCCGATGATGTGGGACTTCGCGGAAAACAACGTTTTTGCGGAGGCAGCGGGGGATTACGGTGTGAGCCTTGGCAACATGGTTCGTGCGCTTTTGGAGTTGCCAGCAGTTGGTGATGGTTTGGCCATCCAATCTGACGCTCAATCCCAAACGGTTAGCGCGAACAAAGTCATCTCCACCGACCCACCGTATTACGACAACATCGGTTATGCCGACTTGTCCGATTTTTTCTATGTTTGGCTGCGCCGCAGTCTGCGGCCCATCTTCCCGAATCTCTATGCCACACTGGCCGTGCCCAAGGCCGAAGAGCTGATTGCTACGCCATATCGCCACGGCAGTAAAGAGAAGGCAGAGATTTTTTTCCTGGATGGCATGACCGCAGCCATGCACAACCTGGCAGCACAGGCGCACTCGGCGTTTCCCGTCACCATCTACTACGCTTTCAAGCAAAGCGACACCAAGGACGAAGGCAGTAGCACCCATAGCACCGGCTGGGAGACATTCTTGGAGGCTGTGTTGCGTGCAGGATTTACGCTGACCGGCACTTGGCCCATGCGCACTGAATTGGGCAATCGGATGATTGGATCGGGCACAAATGCTCTGGCATCCAGCATCGTTCTGGTGTGCCGCCAGCGCGATGCCAGCGCCGAGACCATTAGCCGCCGCGAGTTTCAACGCCAGTTGCGCGAGCACTTGCCCGAAGCGCTGGAAACCATGATTGGCGGCACCAGCGGCCAAAGCCCGATTGCTCCCGTGGACTTGGCGCAGGCCGCCATTGGCCCCGGCATGGCGATTTACAGCCAGTACGCGGGCGTGCTCAACCAGGATGGCACGCCGATGCGCGTGCACGACGCGCTGGTGCTCATCAACCGCGAAATCACTGAGTACCTGACGCCCGACGCGGGCAGCTTTGATGCTGATACGCTGTTTTGCAACAGCTGGTTCGAGCAATACGGCTGGGCCGAGGGGCCGTTTGGCGAGGCCGATGTGCTGGCCCGTGGCAAAGGCACCAGCGTGCAGGGTGTGGCGCAAGCAGGCATTGCCGACAGCGGTGCAGGCAAGGTTCGCCTGCTGCGCTGGGCCGACTACCAGGCTGGCTGGGACCCCAAGCTGGATGCCCGCAACCCCGTATGGGAGGCCACGCACCACCTGATTCGCGCGCTCAACACCCAGGGCGAAGCCGCAGCCGGTGCCCTGCTGGCCGCCATGCCTGACAAGGCCGAGCCCATTCGCCAACTTGCCTATCACCTCTACACCTTGTGCGAACGCAAGAAGTGGGCCGAGGACGCGCGGGCCTACAACGAACTCATCACCGCCTGGCATGCCGTGCTGGAAGCCAGCCGCGAGCAGGGGCCGCGTGGGGAACAGTTGGGGTTTGATGCCTGAACGCGCAGCAAGGAACAAAGATGCTCAAAGCACTCAAAGTCAGTAATTTCACGGTGTTTGGTAGCGACGTGGAGTTCATGTTTTCACCAGGCTTGAACGTCATCGTGGGCGAGAACGGTGCGGGCAAGACCCATGTGCTCAAACTGGGCTACCTGTTCTCCCGTGCGTGGCCCGATCTAACCGCCCAACGGCTTGCTGTGAACAAGGAGCGTGCGCAGGCGTACTTGGCGGAGCGCTTGGCCGACTTGTTTCAAGTGTCCGATCTTTCGGCCTTGATACGACGCAATGCCAAAGGCGGCGCGGTGCTGCAAGCACAGGTCGATGGTCACATTCCCACCGTGCAGATTCGCATGGCAGATGAGCCTGAGTTCACCTCACCAGGGTTGCCGGAGGCTATGCCGTGGAAGGTGCAGATTCAACGAAAGGACCAGGCTGGCCTGCTCAAAGCCACGGTGCTGCCAGACGAAGTGCCAGACGCCGCAGCGCGGAATGCTTTTTTGCCGCAGCAGGTGCTGGTGCCCAGTAAGGAGATGGTTTCCCTGTTTAAGGGGTTGATTGGACTGTTCGACAAGTACCGTGACTTCCCGTTGGACATCAGCTACCGCGATTTGGCCGTCGCCATGTCCACATTGGAGCCACGCGACAGACCGCCTTTGATGTCGGATGTGGCCCAGCGCATGCAGAGCCTGTTGGGCGGAGACTTGAAGCTGGAAAAGGGAGAGTTGGTCTTCGAGCGCGCTGACGGATCGCAGATGGACATTTCTCTGATGGCAGAGGGCTATCGCAAGCTGGCCATGCTGATTTATCTGCTGCGCTATGGTGTGGTGGAGCGTGGCTCTACCTTGTTCTGGGACGAGCCAGAGGCCAACCTCAACCCCGCTGCGTTGAAGCTGCTGGCCGAAGCCTTGTATGCACTGGGTAGCGCTGGGGTTCAGGTGGTTGTGGCTACGCACAGTCTCTTCTTACTGCGCGAGTTCGAGATTTTGCAGATGAAGTCAGCGCAAGGACCTGTTAACCAGGTTCCCAACAAATACTTTGGCTTGGGTCGCCAGAAGAAAGACGGCCCGGTTTCCGTGACCCAAAGCACGGACATCGCCGATATCGAGCCTTTGGTTCTGTTGGACGAGAGCTTGCAGCAGAGCGACAGGTACATGGAGGCGAACCCATGAATCAGACGGCAGATGTGGATGGCATGCGCCTGACCATGCCGGCGGGGTGGTGGGTGTGGAAGTACGACGACTCCGACTTTCACCAGACGCAGTTCCAGAACTTTGCGGGTGGCGTCAAGGCCATGGATGCCATCGCGCTCGACCCTGCTGCACAAACCTTGTGGCTGATCGAGCTCAAAGACTACCGGCAGAACAAGCGGCGAAAACCCAGCTCCGTATTTGCCGAAGTGGCGGGCAAGGCACGCGATACCTTGGCAGGTTTGGCGGTTGCGCGCGTCAGTGCGCAGGCGCAGCAGGAGCGCGCGTTGGCGCAGCAGGCGCTGGGGTCCAGGGAAATTCGTGTGGCGCTGCAATTGGCCCAATCAGCGCGGCCCCACCGGCTGTTTCCGCAAGTGGTAGAGCCCGCCGATGCGGGTCTCCAATTGCGTAGAGCGGTCAAGCAAGTGGACGCGGCACCGGTTTGTGCCGTTGGTAGCTTGGGACAACACAACAACATGCTGCCGTGGAATACGGTTGCCATTTGAAATACGCACCTCATGACAATCAAGCCCTGGCGCGAAGTCGCCCACCCCCACAAGGACGTGCTGGAAGGCACCTTCAAGCAAAGCGAATTCGCGGCTGACATCTCGCAGGTGCATGCAGGCACGGCGGAGCCTGAGTACCAGGACGCCGAGAAGTTTTTTGCCCGCACCTTCATCACCGAGGGCATGCGCCTGCTGCTGCAAAGTGTGGCCGAGCGGCTGTCGGGCCGGGGCGGCGACCCGGTGATTCAGCTGCAAACGGCCTTTGGTGGAGGTAAGACCCATACGCTGCTGGCGGTGTACCACCTGGGCAGCCGCCAGTGCCCGACCGAGAAGCTGGCAGGCATCCCGCCCATTCTGGATGCCGCAGGCGTGACGTCGCTGCCGCAGGCACGGGTGGCGGTGATTGATGGCATCAAGTTCTCGCCCAGCCTGCCGCGTTCGCATGCGGGCACCACGGTGAACACGCTGTGGGGCGATTTGGCGGTGCAGCTGTTGGGGACCGAGGGCTATGCGTTGCTGGCCGAGGCCGATCAGGCGGGTACGTCCCCCGGTAAGGACGTGCTGACGACGCTGCTGCAACGCGCGGCGCCGTGTGTAGTGCTGCTGGACGAGCTGGTGGCCTATGTGCGCCAGTTGGAGCCGGGCAAGAGCTACCCCGGCGGCACGTTTGACAGCAACATCACCTTCATCCAGGCGCTGACCGAGGCGATGAAGAGCGTGCCCAACGCCATCTTGTTGGCATCGCTTCCCCAGTCAGAAACCGAGGCGGCAGGCACGCAGGGGCAGCGCGCGCTGGATGTGCTGGAAAAATACTTTGGCCGCGTCGAATCGGTCTGGAAGCCGGTGGCGGCGGAAGAGGCCTTCGAGATTGTGCGCAGGCGGCTGTTTGACACCGTGGGCGACCCAGCGCAGGTGAACGCCACGGCACGGGCTTTTGGCGAGCTGTACCGACAGAACCCGACCAAGTTTCCTGGCGAGACGCAGGAGGCGCGCTACGAGGAGCGCATTGCGCACGCCTACCCGATTCACCCGGAGGTGTTTGACCGGTTGTACGAGGACTGGTCCACGCTGGACAAGTTTCAGCGCACGCGTGGTGTGTTGCAGTACATGGCTATCGTCATCCACAGGCTGTGGGACAGCCGTGACAAAGACCCGCTCATCATGCCGGGCTCGTTACCGCTGGACGATGCGCTGGTGCGCAACAAGAGCATCCACTACCTGCCTAATGGCTGGGAGCCGGTGATTGAGCGCGAAATGGATGGCCCGCGTTCAGCAGCGGCGGACATTGATGGGCACGACACCCGATTTGGCAGCTTGCAAGCCGCGCGGCGCGTGGCGCGCACCATCTTCTTGGGCAGTGCGCCATCGAACGCTGCGCAGGCGGTACGAGGCATTCGGGTGGATGGCATCTTGCTGGGTGCCGTGCAGCCGGGGCAGGCTGTGGGCACGTATGAGGACGTCATCAAGCGCCTGCGTGATCGGCTGCATTACCTCTACGGTGAAAAGGACAGCTACTGGTTTGACACGCGCCCCAACCTGCGCCGCGAGATGGAAAGCCGCAAGGCCAACCTGAAAGACGCTGACGACGTGATGCCGCTGCTGCGCGACCGCGTGGGCAGGGTGTTTTCCAAGGGCAACCACTTTGCGGCCATCCATGTGTTTACGCCGTCTGCCGACGTGCCAGATGACTTTGGCTTGGGGCCGCGTCTGGTGGTGTTGCCGCCCAATGCGGGTTACCGCAAGCAAGATGAATCGTTGGCCTTGTTGGCTGCCACCGAGGTGCTGGAAAAGCGGGGCGATGCGCCACGGCTGAAACGCAACCGCCTGATATTCCTGGCGCCCGATGGTGACGCCGTGCAGCGCCTGCGCGATGCGGTGCGAACCTATCTGGCATGGAAGTCCATCGTGGAAGACGTGCAAAACCGCCGTATCGACCTGGGCACCTACCAGGCCGATCAGGCCAAGCGCGCCATGGACGGTGCTGAGGATGGCGTCAAGCAGATGGTGCGCGAGACCTATCGCTGGCTGATGGTGCCCACCGAAGAGATGGTGCGGGGCAAGCTGGCTTTGCGCTGGGAGGCCGTGGCCTTGTCGGCGTCTGCACCGAGCGTGGTCGATGCGATTGAAAGCAAGCTCAAAGAGGAAGAATGGCTGGTGAGTGCGTGGTCGCCCGTCCACCTGAACCGGGTGTTGAACCAGTGGTACTTCAAAGAGGGCGTCACCGAGGTCTCGGCTTTGAAGGTGTGGCAAGACAGTTGCCAGTACCTGTACCTGCCACGCCTGCTGAACTCTGATGTGTTTGTGCAGGCAGTGACGGCAGGCTGCGCCAGCCGTGACGGGTTTGGCTACGCGGCAGGCAAGGATGGTGACCGTTGGCTGGGGTTTTCCTTCGGCCACTCTGCGTTGGTCACCATGGATGCCGACACCGTGCTCATTAGCCAGGCGGCGGCCATCGAGTACCAACAGAAGCTGGATGCGGAGCAGCGCGAGCGTGTAGCACAGCAAGCGGTGCCTGCCAATGTCGGCAGCGGTGTGCCTGGCACGCCATTGCCCGGCCAGCGTCCGGTGGCCTCCAAGTCCGAGGGAACCACTGCGGCTACGGCTGCGGTGGCACTGCCCAACCGGTTCTTTGGACTGGTGGAGGTGGATGCCACGACGGCAACCATGGACTTTTCGACCATCGTGAACGAGGTGATTCAGCACTTTGCGGCTCAGAGTGGGGTGGATGTCACCGTCACCGTCGAAATTGAGGCCCGCACGCGCGATGGTTTTGAGGCAGGCTTGCAGCGGACCATCAAGGAGAACTGCGGGGTGCTGAAATTCCGCTCCGCCAACTTCGAGCAGGAATAGCTTGCGGTCACTGGCGGGGGGGCGATGACGATGCGTTGGGGCGGAATGTTTGCGTGAACCTAAATCTGCTTGCTACTTTGGATCAGCACAAAGGAGCAAGCATGAGCAAACTAAAAAAAACCACATCGCCCCAGCCGCGTTGTCCGAGCGACGCCAGCCGCTACGTGGTCGATTACATGGACCACGCCCCCGTGTGGCCCGCAGTCATCTTCGCGCAGGGGCTGTTTCGGCCAACCCAAAATGGGGCGCCGGTTGTCCCACTGGAAATCGAGTACGAGACGACCATCCAAAAGCAGCGGGTGGAGTACGTCTTCCGCAGTCCAGAGGCCTTGAACATCGTTGACCAGGCGGTGTTTCTGCACCTGTGCCAGTTGATGGCTGCTGGTAATCGGGTGCACCTGGCGCCTGACCATGAGAGATACCCCGTGTACTGCGCAGCGCTTGGCGCTTCGGGGCTGTGGAGCGACCAAGGCATTTCGTTGGTGGTGGTCAAACTGTCTGACGTTGCGCACGGCATAGGCTTGACGCGCACCGGCACCAATGCGCGGAGCGTGCTCGCATCTCTCAATAGGCTTTCCCAGCTCACCGTGCATCGACAGATGCATGGCCCCAGCCATACGGGGGAGGGGGCTAGTCGGTTCCTGGCGTTCACATGTTCAGACACCCATGTGCGGATAGCGATAAGCGTTGAAGCAGCTTGGTTCGCCGTGCGGCGCCAGGGCGTTGCCTGGGTCAACATGCGAGAGCATCGCTCATTGAAGAGCAAACCGGCCAAGCGGCTGCATGCTTGGCTTTGTGCGTGGGCGTCGCCCGTGGAGCGTAAGTCCATCGGTCTCGATAAACTGCTGGTCAATGTGTGGGGAGGCCCACCAGCCCATGCAGATGCCCGAAAAGACCGGATGCGCACCTTGCGTCAGGCTATCAAGGAAGTTGGCGAGTTGCGGGGATGGTCTTGTGACCTGTCTGCGGACGGCAAGCAACTGCTGGTTCGCAAGCCCCGGTTCGCGGGCACCCTTGCGCAAGCCGAGCAAGATGCTCAGAGTGTGAGCGGTGCGCACACCGCTGCAACCCCCACCGCGCCCGCTGGCACCACCCCCCCAGTCGCTACCACGCCCACCAATGTCGTTGCCACGCCCACCGCCAATCGGCAGGAACCGGCGCCCAGTGCGGAGTTGGAGGGTATGGAGTTCGCGCTCTAAGAACCATCAGGAAAGTTCAAGACTTTCCATGGTGTGGGGCGAAGCCCCGTCGCACCTATGCTCCGGTGCATCGCCCGGGGGTTACACGCCTTGTGATTTTGGGTGTGTCGTACGAGCCAAGGAATAGAGGTGATATCACTTTGATACCACCTGGTCGCCTGCGGAGCATTGGCACTTCAACCGGCGAAGGTTGTCAGCGCTTGGTCTTTTTCAGCGCTTGCAGCCCGTCGTCGCGCAGACGCTGCCGATTCGGCACTGAAACGACGTCGTTCTCTGGTTGATTCAGCGTTGATTCCAGCCACAACAGCGCTCCGAGGATCAGGGCGCGGTCGTATGCCGTCGATTGGGCGGCGAGTCCACCACGCAACGGCGTCGAATCGTCGTCGTTTGGTGGTTGATGGGCTTCGGAATGCGGGATGTCGAGCCCTGCTTTCTTGACCAAGGCACCGAGAACGATTTTTTCGTGAGCGTCGATGCGCCGTTGTAAGTGCCGCGCATGTGCTCGCCCCACGCGGTCCAGATGCTCAGCCCGAGCCTGCAATTGCGCAGCTTGATGCCGGAGTGCTGCTTCACGCACACGCAACCGCGCCAGTGAGTGCGGGGCGCTTGGCTGAGCGGTTGTTTTTTGATGTTGAACGGTCATGTTTGTCTCCCTGTGATTGTTCTGCCCTCCTTCTTATTGCAGAGGGCAATTCAATCTGGCAGTTTGAGATGGAGACAGTCAAGCATTACAGGGAAGGCAAGCCCCACAAGCGCACTTATACAAACTCCGTTTGTGTGCGCCCGGCGGGGCCTTGAAAACAGCCGCTGCAAGAGCCTGTGCCGCCAATCGCGGACACACGCAGCGCCATCGCCACCACCTTTGCCCGATCGTCGGCAAAGGAGGGGCGATGGCGATATTTCATTTTGCAGCACAGGTCATCACGCGCAGCGACGGCGGTAACGCGGTCGCCGCAGCGGCCTATCGGGCAGGTATGCGGTTCAGTTGTGCCCGCACGGGGCTTGTGTTCAACAGCACCCGCAAACGCGAAGTGGCATACCGCGCAATCCTTGCACCGCAGGGTGCCGCCGCTTGGGTTTTTGACCGCCCACAGCTGTGGAATCAGGTCGAAGCCATAGAGACAAGGGCCAACAGTCAGTTGGCCCGCGAGGTCGAGGTTGCACTCCCCATCGAACTTACCCATGCGCAGCACATTGCGCTCCTTCACGGGTACGTGAACGAGCACTTTGTGAGTTTGGGCATGGTCGCGGACATTGCGCTGCACGCAAAGACCGGCAACCCCCATGCCCACATCATGCTGACGCTGCGCGACGTAGAGGCAGAAGGCTTTGGTGGCAAGCGTCGGGACTGGAACAGTCCCGCCTTGGTGACTCGATGGCGCGAAGCCTGGGCCAATGCCTGCAATGCGGCCTTGGAGAGTGCTGGGCGCGTTGAGCGCATAGACCATCGCAGCAATCTGGGCCGAGGCATTGACCTCCCCGCCACGGTGCACCAGGGGCGTCGGACCCATGCCAACGCAGAAGCTTGGAATGCGCGCGCGGAATACAACGCTTGGGTGCAGACCCAGGTCGAACTGACCAAGGTTCGCGCCGATGTGGCGCGGGTGCAGTCCCAGATTGTGGACTTGACCAGCACCATTACCGAAGCCTTGGCAGAGCGCGATGCCAAACGGGCGGGTAGTGCGTCCAGCGCCACCATCGTGCCCACGGCACCTGCCACCCCCATCACACCCCGTATCTGGACGCCCGCCAGCGATGTGCTGACACGGGATTTTTCAGTCGCGGGAGTCATCGCCCGGCGCTCATCCGGCGCCTGCGGACCCACGAGTCCCATCCACCGTTCAACCCCGCAGCCCGAGGTCTCGCATGTCTCGGACGGCTTTATTCAAGGAGACAAACCATGCTGATATCACTTCTGTTCCAGCTCATCGCCGCAATTTTTGTAACCCGACCGCCAGGCATTCAAGCGGGGCAATGGAGCCCTCACGCCCGTGATGCTGTCCGTACGTTGGAGCGCAGGCACTTTGGCATTCCGATTCCTCCACGGCCTGTGTCGCGTGCTCCGACCCGTCGGGATTGGGTGCGTGCACCCGCTCCGGTGACCCCGGAAGTGGAAGGAGAGTGGACATGCAAGTAATGAGCACACTTTCTCCAACAAGAGAGCAGCCCCAAGCTGCTGTGGTACTGCCTGCGGCACCCAAGGTCTGGATGCCTGCGCATTACTTTCATCGCGTGCACGATCCAGCCAGTTTTGCTTGGCTTGAACGCTTGTCGCCTACGGTCGCCACGCAGTCGCCGCCCCTTGGCAATTGCTTTGGGATGGAAGTCGCCTACCTGGCACTCGACCTACTGCACTGGTTTCCGAGCGAAACCGTGTTGGCCATCCCGTTCTTGGAAGCCGTGCCGCCAGAGTACTTTTTGGTGTGCAGTTCTGGTGGACAGCGGTGGTGGTGTTTTGTTGTGCTGCGAAATCGCGCCGAGAAAGCGTGTGCACTCGTTTTCGATATCGACCCATCGGTGCTGCTTATTGCAGGTCTTGGTCTGCGCGAAACCCATATCGAGGCAGCCACCGAAGCCGTCACATGTGGGCGCGACTTTTCATTGGCCCCGAACGCGGCAGTGCTGTGCCCCATGGATCAGCGCCCTATCCGCTACGAGCGGTTGAGTCCTGCTACGCAGGAATATTTCTGTCTCAGTGAGGGGGCCGCAATGGGCAGCGCACCAGCAGCGCCCCTCGGTCTTGCAGACCTTTTGACGCCGCGCAGTTTGCCGCAGACCGCCGCGATGGAGGTTTCCATTGGCAGTCGGACGCTGGGGTTGCGCATGCGCGTGAATGACGACGATGCTTTGATGCGGTTCCTGGACTCGCTGGGCGGTGACAGTGCGGGAGGTGTCCTATGAATAGCAGACCCCAATTTATCTCGCTGACCCCTGACCTGGCGCGAGCACTCATAGAAGAGATGCAGGCCGTGCTGGATGGTGAGGCCAGCTATTTCCATGCAGAGCTGTGGACCGATTCCGGCCTGCAAGTCGGAGTGCACTTGTCGGGGCCAGAGGATGTTGTGGAGGAAGGAGGGCCGTACCATGAGTGACGCCAAATCTTCTCGACGTTCCAAGCCCACGGTGAGGAGGGACCTGTACCAGGAGGTCACGGACAAGCTGATAGCTGCCATTGAGGCGGGCACTGCACCGTGGCAACGCCCCTGGCAAGACGTGGCAGCGGCGGGCGTACCCATGAACGGCAGCAGTTCGCGCCCGTACAACGGGGTCAACGCCCTGCTTTTGATGATGACTGCGCAAGCGGAAGGCTATTCTGACAACCGTTGGTTCACGTTCAAGCAAGCCAACGCGATGGGCGCCAAGGTCAGGAAGGGAAGCAAGTCCACCCCCGTGTACTTCTTCAAGATGCTGGATGCCAAGGGGCGTGAAGTGCCGGGTGATGGCACTGCGCCCCGAGAGGGGCAGGGGGGCACCACCGATTCCCCTCGGCAGATTCCATTCCTGACGGAATACCGTGTGTTCCATGCGACTCAATTGGAGGGTTTGGCGCCTTTGCCTCAGCCAGAGCGCCCGTGGACCCCGCTGCAAGCCGTGCAGCAGCTGGTTGAACGCTTGCAGCCGGACATTCGCTATGGTGGCAATCGGGCCTTTTACGCGCCAGGCCCAGGCCGAGACTTCATCCAGCTGCCGCCAGAAGGGGCGTTTGCCAGTGCGGAGGAGTTTGCTGGGACGTTAGCCCATGAACTGGGGCACTGGACGGGTGCTGAGCACCGTCTCAATCGCAAGTTCGGCGTGTGGGGTACAGAAGCCTATATGCAGGAGGAGCTGAGGGCCGAGATTTTTAGCGCTTGCCTCTGTGCCGAGCTTGGCGTCGCCACTCCGATGGACAATCACGCGGCGCATGTAGGCGCCTGGCTGAAAAAGCTCCGGGAGGACAAGTATGAGGTGTTCCGGGCCGCCAAAGATGCGCGTCGGATGGTGGATTTCGTAATGGGGCGGGGCGGTGCCCCAGTGATAGCAGCGCCTGCATCTGATTCAGCACCCGCCATGCTTTCAGCAAACCTTTGTCCAAAAGCGGTGGCTTCGGGAGTGGAAGGCCTGCTATTGAGTGCCCGGAAGGCCGCACGACGTGGTACCGCCGTACGGCGACATGGTTTTGTGCCCGTGTCCGAGGCGCTAGCGGAGCATGCTGCACCAGGGCCCAGTACAGGGGGCACACAACATTAAGGCAATGGGTTGTAGTCCACCTTCGGAAAGGTATAGGTTAGCGCTAAATCGACGCCCCAATACAGCATGCCCAGCTTGGTGGCAGTCAATTTGGCTGCCTCAAAGTCGGATGTCCGCAGGGCTGCTCTCACCGTGCTGTGGATGTGAGAAGGTGGCATGAAAGCGAGTGCACCGAAAGGCATCCAGTCTGCAATGCTATTCAGCAGCTCCTGGTCCGTCATGTCTGGGTTCTTGGTCACGTCTGGGTCTCTGAATGTCTTTGACCAGACAGTAATCCCTGGGCACACGTACTCTGGGTCGATTTTCCACTGTCGGTTCCTGTACACCATGCATGGAATACGGCGCAGTGCACACGCCTCCATCTCAGCGCTTGGATTGCGCATGTCACTGATCTTCCACGGTTGAGCGGCAAGAGTCGCAAGAGCTTTTTTGTTTGTCATGTTTTCATCCTTTCAAGTTAATGACAGGATGAAGTTTTGACCTGCGGGTCCTAAAAGTGAAGAAACGGAAAGGACCGGAATTCCTGTGTAGCCAGGATGTAGCAAGAAAACTCAAAAATCTCCCGTTTCACAGGGAAAAATTCAATTTTTTCAATACTGCTGCATCATGGGGGTGTGGTGTTCGAGCGTGTCGGACATGCTGGGGGCCGAGAAATGAGGCGTGGACTGTAGCAGTTCGCTCCACGGGCCTGCACTGCATGCGGCTGAGGGCGGAGCCCGTTGGCCCAGGCGGATACGGTCATCGCCGTGCTGCACGAAGGGCTCCGGGTTTTCCCTTGGGCAAATGCCACAGGTTTTTAATGTCCGTTACGTTTTGACATACTCTTGCCTGTATGCTGGCACATTGGCTGTGACCCTCGGCCCCGCCTTGCGCAGGCGGGATTCCTACCCACCGCAGGCTTCAAAGGTTTCAGAGCGACCGTGATCTCGTCCGAACTGTTGACCGATCTCCTTGCCCCCGTTGGCGAGGGCCACATAGAGCCGATGGCGCAGGCGCGTCTGCAGGCGCTGGTCGATGCCGTTCCGGTGGCCTTGATGGAGTTCCGGTTGCAGCACGGCCGTCTGCTGCTGCTGGCTGCCAACGCTGCCGCACGCCGCATGCCCGGCCTGGGGGCGGTGCGCAACCCCGGAGCGGATGCCTGCGAGGTGTTTGACCTGCTGGCGGGCACCCCCCTAATGGACCAACTGCAAGGCGTGGCCCGCGTGGGTGCGCCGCTCGAATGCCGCCAGGTGGTGCGCGAGCCCGGTCGGCTGCTGCTGGCCTGGGATCTGTCAGCCCGCCGTGTGACCAGCGACTGCATCGTGGTCACTGTGCGCGATGCCACCGAGGCCGAAACCCTGCGTGCCGCGCTGGCAGCGTCCGAACGTGCCCTGGAAGAAGTGCGCCGCGAACTGCGCGAACAGACCGAGGTCTTCAACACCATGGAGAGCCTGGCCCGCACGGGCCATTGGCGCCGCATCGAAGACCCGGGCGAAACGGTGCTGCTGTGGTCGCCCGGCCTGTGCGACATCGCTGGCTTCGAACAGCAGGAATGGGTGGACCCCGAGCGCGCCGTGAGCGGCATCCTGCCCGAGGACCGCCATGTGTTCGACAAGGCCCGCATGCCAGGTGCCGGCCTGGATGTGGAATACCGCTGGCGCCGGCCCGATGGCGAAGTGCGGTGGATGCGGTCGCGCGTGCAGCGCACGTTGCCACGCGACGGGGTGCAGGTGGTGATGGGCGTGGTGCAGGACGTGACGGACGAACACCGCGCGGCCGAACAGCTGCGCGAGCAGCTGCTGTTCATCCAGCGCATTGCCAGCCGCATCCCGGGCTTTATCTACGAGTACCGACTGCATGCGGATGGCGGCACCAGCGTGCAGTACATCAGCGATGCAGTGCGTGACTTCATGGGCGTGGAGCCGAGCCAGGTGACCGCCGACCACGGCGTGCTCATGCTCCGGGTGTTGCCCGAAGACCTGCCTCAGGTGCAGCGCTCGGCGATCACGTCGGTGCGCAGGCTGGTGCCCTGGCAGTGTGAGTACCGTGTGCGCATGCCCGACGGCAGCGTGCGCTGGCACATGACCAATGCCATTCCGCACCGCGAGCCCGATGGCTCGGTGGTGTCCCATGGCTTCACCATGGACATCACGGACCGCAAGCGCGCAGAACAAGAAATCGAGCGCCTGGCCTTCTTCGACGCCCTCACAGGCCTGCCCAACCGCCGCCTGCTGCTGGACCGCCTGCAACGCTCCATCGCCGCCTGCCAGCGCACCAAGAACCTCGGCGCCCTGCTGTTCATCGACCTCGATAACTTCAAAGACCTCAACGACACCCTGGGCCACGACATGGGCGACCAGCTCCTGTCCCAGGTCG
>NZ_JAMXAX010000129.1 GCF_023913775.1 Acidovorax facilis | reverse complement strand
CCCAGGATGACTTTGGGCTGGAGCAAGCCTATTGAGGTGTATGCCGAGCATTTGGCTCGCTTGGCCCAACAGCCCGATTCAGTCCATTAACTTGATTGTTGCACTTGGACTTGAAACCGCCCTTGATGGATAATCGCAAACAGCTATTATTTTTATAGCATTTAAGCCATCCACCACGCTCGCAGCAGTTGCGCATAGTCAGGCGAGAAATGAACGGCGCACTTTAGCGCACGCGCCCCGCACTTCCCGCCAGCACAGCCAAAGCGCCACGCTGCACTATCCAGAAGAATCCCACGCACCTTTGCGCGCCTCGCAAGATGCAGAAACCTGGTGTGCGTTTGCTTACGGCAGATGGAAAAAGGACGACCCGCCTATAGGACAGGGACTACAGAAATTGCCCTGGTGCATTTTGAGAATGAACTCACACACGGCCCCCCGTGTGCAATTTTTCTTTTCTTTCACCAGGAGATATCAATGTCCAGCAACAACCCTCAAGGCCAGAACCAGCACACCGACAACAACGACTCCCAGCGCAAGAATCAGGGCAGCCGGCAGGCCGAGCAAAGCAACGATCCATCCGGCAACCGCCAGCAGGGGCAGAACGACCCTTCGGGCTCCAGCGGCAATCAGGGAAGCCGTGAGCAACATGGCGATTCTTCCCGCCGCACACCCCAGAACCAGCGCTGATCCGTCGAGCGGCGCCTTGCCGTGAGACTGATGCAGGCCAAACGGGCGCACGCCAAGCCGCAAGCCGGCGGTGGGGCGTCTGCCTTGTGACCTCGGGCCGCGCTGCCTCCACCCCGGAAGCAGCGCGGCCTTACTTTTTGCCCCTGGTGCGGCCTTCATTCAGCGCGCCACACCACTGCGCTTCGTTTTTCTTTCATTCATTGAGCCAGCACCCTCTGCCATGAACACATCCAAAACGCCCCCCTCCGACACAGCGGTCCATGCAACGGTCCAGAAGCAGAGGCGGATCCAGACCGAGCAGGACCGCCACGACACACACCAGCCTCCAAAGAGCAAGGCACGACCCACGCAGGGCAAAGGCAGCCCTGCGGCACCGGGGCCGGGTCACGCGGAACCGGCACCTCCGCTGCCCGACCAGCACCTCGCCAAACCGGGCCTGGAGGCGGACATGGAACTCAAGCCCCAGTTCGAGGCAGCCCACTACCGGGGCAGCGACAAACTCAAAGGGTTCTCTACCCTGGTCACTGGCGGTGACTCGGGCATTGGCCGCGCGGTGGCCGTGCTGTTTGCCCGCGAGGGCGCGGACGTTGCCATTGCGTACCTGGCGGAACATGAAGATGCAGAGCAGACTCGCCAGCTGGTGGAGGCCGAAGGCGGCCGGTGCATTCTGATCCCCGGCGACGTCAAAGACGCTGCGTACTGCGCGGATGCCGTGCGGCAGGTGGTCACGGCGTTTGGCAAGCTCAATGTGCTGGTCAACAACGCGGCATTCCAGGAGCATGCGGCATCCCTGGAAGAACTGACGGCCGAGCGTTTTGACGAAACGTTCCAGACCAATATCTACGGCTACTTCCACATGGCCAAGGCAGCCCTGCCCCACCTGCACCGGGGTGACTCGATCATCAACACCGGCTCCGTCACCGGGCTGCGCGGCAGCAAGGAACTGATCGACTACTCGGCCACCAAGGGGGCCATCCATGCGTTCACCAAGGCCTTGGCCCACAACCTTGCCGACCAAGGCATCCGAGTGAACGCTGTCGCCCCCGGGCCGGTATGGACCCCGCTCAACCCAGCGGACAAGGCGCCAGACGACATCGAAAAATTTGGTGCAAAGACCCACCTGGGCCGCCCGGCGCAGCCCGAGGAGATTTCACCCGCCTACGTGTTTCTTGCAGCGCCGTGCTGCTCCAGCTACATCACCGGCACCGTGCTGCCGATCACGGGCAACGCCGGCGACGGCGCGTGAAGAGAGCACCGCCTCGCATCACGCCAGATCGCGGGCGACCAGCGGCTCAATCCCAGCCCATTCCTCGTCCGTGAACAGGCGCGAGCGGGTGTGGAAAGCCTTGCCGGTGCTGCCCTCCAGCGAAAACGTGCCGCCGTGCCCGTCAATCACATCCAGAATGAGCTGCGTGTGCTTCCAGTATTCGTACTGCGATTTACCGATGTAAAACGGCGCGCCGCCCACATGCCCCAGCAAGACATCCCCCGCCCCAATGGTCAGGTCGGTGGGCAAGTAACAGTTGGCGGCACTGTTGTCGCAACACCCGCCCGACTGGTGGAACATGACGCTGCCATGCTGCGCCTGCAACTGCGCAATCAGCGCCAGGGCTGCGTCGGTGGCAATGACTCTCTCGACCATGGTGATCTCCTGATGGGCCAAAAAAACGCTGCTGTGCCCAAAGTGATTTCACAGCAGCGTCACGGTGGTTCATAGAGCGTCGATGGCTAGGCGCGCCGTCGCAGACAGTAGCAGCGCTACGGCAAGACGGAGCAACGACGCCAGCGGCGTTCTGTGGACCACAGCTCCCAATCAGAAAAAGCCCAGCTTGTTTTCAGAGTACGAAACCAAGAGGTTCTTGGTTTGTTGGTAGTGGTCCAGCATCATCTTGTGCGTCTCGCGCCCAATGCCCGATTCCTTGTAGCCGCCAAACGCCGCGTGCGCGGGGTAGGCGTGGTAGCAGTTGGTCCACACCCGCCCGGCCTTGATGGCGCGGCCCATGCGGTAGGCCACATTGCCGTTGCGGCTCCACACGCCCGCCCCCAGGCCGTACAGCGTGTCGTTGGCAATGGCCAGCGCTTCGGCTTCGTCCTTGAAGGTGGTCACGGCCAGCACGGGACCGAAGATTTCTTCCTGGAAGATGCGCATCTTGTTGTGGCCCTTGAACAGCGTGGGCTGCACGTAGTAGCCGCCTTCCAGGTCGCCACCCAGGTGGGCTTGGCCACCGCCAGCCAGGACTTCGGCGCCTTCGGCCTTGCCCAGTTCCAGGTACGAGAGGATCTTGGTGAGCTGCTCCTTGGAAGCCTGTGCGCCCATCATGCTGTCGGAGTCCAGCGGGTTGGCATGTTTGATGGCCGCCACGCGCTTCAAGACACGCTCCATGAATTTGTCGTAGATGCTTTCCTGGATCAGCGCTCGGCTGGGGCAGGTGCAGACCTCGCCCTGGTTGAACGCGAACAGCACCAGGCCTTCCACACACTTGTCGAGGAAGGCATCGTCCTTGTCCATGATGTCGGCGAAGAACACGTTGGGGCTCTTGCCGCCCAGCTCCAGCGTGGCGGGAATCAGGTTGTTGGCGGCGGCCTGCGCAATCACGCGGCCTGTGCTGGTGGAACCGGTGAAGGCGATCTTGGCAATGCGCTTGCTGGTGGCCAGCGGCATGCCCGCCTCACGGCCATAGCCGTTGACGATGTTGAGCACGCCGGGCGGCAGCAGGTCGGCAATCAGCTCGGCCAGGATGAGGATGGAAATGGGGGTGGACTCTGCAGGCTTGAGCACCACGCAGTTGCCCGCGCCCAGCGCAGGTGCCAGTTTCCACGCCGCCATCAGGATGGGGAAGTTCCACGGAATGATCTGGCCCACCACACCCAGTGGTTCCTGGATGTGGTACGCCACGGTGTTCTCGTCGATGTTGGAGAGGGCGCCTTCCTGCGCACGCACGCATCCCGCAAAGTAGCGGAAGTGGTCCACGGTGAGTGGGATGTCGGCGTTCAGCGTTTCGCGGATGGCCTTGCCGTTGTCCACGGTTTCCGCATAGGCCAGCAGCTCCAGGTTCTGCTCGATGCGGTCGGCAATCTTCAGCAGGATATTGCTGCGCGTGGCGGCGTCGGTCTTGCCCCAGGCGTCGGCAGCGGCGTGGGCGGCGTCCAGCGCCAGCTCGATGTCTTCGGCGGTGGAGCGGGCGGCCTGGGTGTAGATCTTGCCGTTGACGGGCGAGATCACATCGAAGTATTGGCCCTTGACCGGGGGCACAAATTGGCCGCCGATGAAGTTGTTGTACTGGGGCTTGTAGGCGATCTTGGCGCCAGCGGCGCCGGGGGCTGCGTAAACGGTCATGTTGTCTGTCTCCGGTGGATTTGTGGACATCTGGTCGGCACACCGCGCCGCCAGATGCAGGACATGACTCAAAACCCGTGCCAACCTGCCCCACCTGCTAAGTGTTTGATTTTTATGGCTTTGTTTGCGCGTCCGCAAGAATGCACCACCCATCGGCCGCTAAGGTGTCCGCTCCAGAACGCGACACCTGTCACGAAATGGAACAGTTGAAGCGGCCCCTCAGCGCTTGCTATTGCCCTGGCCTCTGGCCACCGCCATACTGGCTTTCAAACAGGGCGCGTTCATGACGCCCGGGCAGGAGACAAACACCATGCGATCCACTTCCACATCTGTGGCACTGCGGCAAGCCCGCCAGCACCTGCTGGAATCAGGCCAATGCCCCATCGGCCTCGTGGACGAGCGCCTGGCACGGTCGTGGCAGCGCAGCCTGGACAGCGGCCTGCTGCCCACCGGGCGGCTGGGCAACCCCGACAACCTGGAGCACCAGGCCTTGCGGCAGTTGCGCGGCCACCACCAGGAGTTGCTGGCGCATTCGCGCCCCGTGATGGAGTACCTGTTTGAGCAGGTACGCGACAGCCAGAGCGTGGTGGTGCTGGCCAGCCCCTGCGGCACGCTGGTGGACACCTGTGGTGACGCCTACTTTCTGGGCAAGGCCGAACGGGTGGCCCTGAGCAGCGGCGCCTCGTGGCACGAAAAGCAGCGCGGCACCAACGCCATCGGCACCGCGCTGGCCGAAATGGCGCCCGTGGAAGTGCACGGCGCAGAACATTTTCTGGAGCGCAACGGCTTTCTGACCTGCGCCGCCGCCCCCATCCTGTCTGCGACCGGGCAGATACTGGGCATTCTGGACATCTCCAGCGAACATAGCCGGGGCAATCCGCACACGCTGGGGCTGGTCAGCACCGCCGCCCACATGATCGAAAACCGGCTGCTGGTGTCGGGCAGCCAGCGCCATGTCCGCCTGCACCTGCACACGCACCCCGAGGGCATTGGCACCGTGGCCGAAGGCATCGCGCTGGTCTCGGAAGACGGCTGGGTGGTGGGCGGCAACCGCAGTGCGCTGGCGCTGCTGCGCATTTCGGTGGCGCAGCTGGGCAGCATCTCGCTGGACCAGATCCTGAACGTGGACCTGCAAGAGCTTCTGGCGCGCCATCACCGCCGGCCCGACGCGCCGCTGTCCTTGCGGCGGCACGATGGCGCCCCGCTTTTTGGGCTGCCAGTGCCCGACAAGCGCACGGTGCGGACCCTGCCCCCATCTGCGCCCGCCCGCCTGCCAGAGGATGCGCTGGCCCAGCTGGACACCGGCGATGCCCGCTGGCGCGCAGCGGCCGCCAAAACACGGCGCATTCTGGGCAAGCCCATCGCCCTGCTCATCCAGGGCGAATCCGGGGTGGGCAAGGAGTGGTTTGCGCGCAGTGCACACCAAAGTGGCCCGCGCCGCGACGGCCCCTTCATTGCCATCAACTGCGCCGCAATGCCCGAGTCGCTGATCGAGTCCGAGCTGTTTGGCTACAGCCCCGGCGCGTTCACCGGCGGCCGGCGCGAGGGGCGCCTGGGGCTGCTGCGCGAAGCCCACGGCGGCACGCTGTTTCTGGATGAGATTGGCGACATGCCGCTGGCCCTCCAGACGCGGCTGCTGCGCGTGCTGCAGGAGCGGCAGGTGGTTCCACTGGGCAGCGCGCAGCCGGTGGCCGTGGACTTTGCCCTCATCTGCGCCTCCAACCGCAAGCTGCGCGAAGAGGCGGAGCAGGGACGGTTTCGCACCGACCTGTACTACCGGATCAACGGTCTGGCGGTCGAGCTGCCCCCCCTGCGCGAGCGCACCGACTTCGAAGCGCTGAGCCAGCGCATGCTCCAGGACATTGAACCCGCCCGACACCTGCGCCTGGACCCTTCGTTGATGGCAGCGCTGGAAAAATACCGTTGGCCGGGCAATTTGCGCCAATGCGCCAGCGTGCTGCGCACCGCCTGCGCCATGCTGGACGCGCACGAGGAGATGGTGGAATGGCACCACCTGTCGGACGACTTTCTGGAAGAACTGCAAAGCGCGGATCGTTTTTCCACGCCCTCCACTACGGAGCGCCCTCCGCAAAACCTGGATGAGCTGTCCCAATCGGCCATCCAGCAGGCGCTGGAGAGCTGCCGGGGCAACATGAGCCACGCAGCGCGCACCCTGGGCATCAGCCGCCAGACGCTGTACCGCAAGCTGGCCCTGCGCAAGGAGCGGCTCGCCGCCCCTGATGTGCAGCACTCCGCCCGGGGCTTGTTGTCAGGGCGCTGACGTTCAGGCCAGCATCAGGCGCTGGCCCGCATGCTGCCCCGATTCCAGTGGCTGGGCAACGCCGGAGAGCTTGAACGTTGCGACCGTTTCCACCAACTTCCTCGACTGTGTGCTCAGACTGGAGGCTGCTGCGGCCATTTCCTCCACCAGCGCTGCGTTTTGCTGGGTGGCCTGGTCCATCTGGTTCACCGCCACATTGACCTGGTTCACCCCTTCGCTTTGCTCAGTTCCGGCCGCGCTGATTTGCGCCACCGTCTCCGTCACCCGCTCAATGGACGAGACCACCTCTTTCATGGTCTGCCCGGCGGTGCCGACCAGCACGGTGCCAGCCTCAACCCGCTCGACACTCGTGGCAATGAGCGTTTTGATCTCCTTGGCGGCCTCCGCAGAGCGTGCCGCGAGGCTGCGCACCTCCGAGGCCACCACGGCAAAACCCCGTCCCTGCTCACCCGCCCTGGCAGCCTCCACGGCCGCATTCAGGGCCAGAATGTTGGTCTGGAACGCGATCCCGTCAATGACACCGATGATTTCGGAAATCTTCTTGGAGCTTTCGTTGATGCCGCTCATGGTGTCCACCACTTTCGACACCACATCGCCCCCCTGCTTGGCCACCGTGGACGCACTCTGGGCGAGGGCATTGGCCTGGCGTGCATTCTGCGCATTGTTTTGCACCGTGGAATTGAGTTCCTCCATGGCGGCAGCGGTCTGCTCCAGCGCACTGGCCTGGTTCTCCGTCCGGGTGGAAAGGTCACTGTTGCCGATGGATATCTGCGCGCTGGCCGCCGCCACGGTTTCGGAACCACTGCGCACCTGGCTGACGATGCGGGTCAGCGAGTCCTGCATCACGGCCAGCGCTGCCAGCAGGGGGCTGAATTCATCCTGCGACGCATCCACCACCGCCGTGGTGAGGTCGCCATTGCGCACGCGGTCAGCCACGGCTTGTGACTCCGTAACCCGGCGCAGGAGGGTAGCGCCGATGTGCCACGAAAACAGCAGCAACCCGATAGCCACCACCACGACGGAGCTCACCAGCGCACGCAAGGTCAGCTTGACGTCCCGCCCAATCTCGGCAAGGCTGGCATCGAGCAGCTTGGACTGGTGTTCCTTCTCCTTGGCAAGAACGGCCAGCACCACATTGCGCGTAGGTATCGTGGACGCGACCAGGAAGTCAAACGCTGGCTCCTTCTTTCCTTCCTTGATCAACTGCAGGTTCTGTTCGGCAACCCGCCAGAAAGCTTCCAGTCCTTGGGTCAATTCGGCACTCAGTGCCTTTTCCGATGCCGAATTTACTGCTTGCTGGAAGCCCGCAAGGTCTTTGTCAATCAGGCGCCTTTTCTCGCCGATATCTGCGAGCGTGGCGGCCAGGTCTTCGGGTGTGCGGACCAGGATGGCATGGCGAACCTGCAAGGAAACCCGGGTGACGTTCAACTCCATGGCACTGGCCTGAAGCTGGCGCGGCACCTCTTCCCGAGCCACCAGTTCGGTCTGGTGATTGACCTCACCCAGATAGATCCAGGCCAGTACGGCGATCCCGGCCAGTCCTGCAATCAGCAGGAAGGAAATGGCATGAAGACGTCTGGCAATGCTCATGGTGTCACCTCTGCAAGGAAGAAATCTGCGTTGCGGCGGCGCTCTAGCACTGCCCCCTGGGCTTCGTACCAATTGCGACAATTTGCAACCAACCGGGCATCTTGGCGGATTGAACGCGCTTCTCGAATGCGGGTCAATGGGGCCGCCCCTGCATGGCGGCAAGCGGGTCTTCAGGGGTCACAGGGCGAGGGGCTATGCTTTACCCATGAGCCCCCGCAAGACCTTGTTGATCGTTTACCACTCGATGACGGATGGCACGCGCCAGATGGCAGATGCAGCACGGGCAGGCGCTTGCTCCGACAAGGATGGGGCCGTTCAAGTGCGACTGCTGCATGCCGCACAGGCTGGCGCCGCAGACGTGCTGGGCGCGGACGGGTTCATTTTTGCCACCCCGGAGAACCTTGCCGCCATCAGCGGGCAACTCAAGGATTTTTTTGACCGCAGCTACTACGCCGTGCTCGACCACATCAATGGTCGCCCCTATGCATGCCTGGTCTGCGCAGGCAGCGATGGGCACAACGCGGCCCGGCAGATGGAACGCATTGCGACCGGCTGGCGCCTGCGGGCCATCGCAGAGCCCCTCATTGTCTGCACCCACGCGCAGACGCCAGAAGCGATTCTGGCCAGGAAGAGCATCGGCAGCGATGAACTGGAACGCTGCCGAGCCTTGGGCGAAGCGATGGCGCAGGGTTTGGCGCTGGGCGTTTTTTAGACGGGCCTCTGCGCCCAGAAACTTGGTGGACTAGTGCTGAAACGGCTCAGCGCACCACCTGAAACGCGGCACGCGCCGCCGAGTCCCGCTCCAGCTGGCGTGCAATATTGCCGCAGACCAGGTCACACAAGGCATCGACCGACTCATCGGTCAGCCGGTAGTACACGCTGGTCCCGCGCCCCTCGCGGGCCACAAGGCCGTGCTTGGTCATCAACGACAGATGCCTTGAGACGTTGGCCGCCGTGTAGCCACATTGCTGCGCCAGGTCTCCCACGTTTTTCTCTCCGTCCCGCAGCAAATTGAGGATGCGCAGCCGCGTGGGTTCGGCAAGAACCTGGAAGTAGGCAGCGACCTGCTCAAGGGCTTCGGGGGGCATCTCTTTCATCGCGGGATCTCCGTGCATTGGGAACACATGATACATTATTGACTAATTAGCTGATTAGTTAAATAATCAATCTCACAAAGATTCCCTGGAGCCGCCATGAAGTCCCTGACCCTGTTGACCGCAGCGCTTTCCCTGGCCGTGTCCGGCGCCTGGGCGGCCGGCGACACCACTGCACAGCCGGTCACCACCTTTACCGTCAAGCCCGCTACAGCCCAGCTGGCGAGCAGTGTGGACGCCCAGGTCGAGGCCGTGCGGGACGCCACCCTCTCCGCCCAGGTACAGGGTGCGGTGATCAGCCTCTCTGCCAAGGCGGGCGACCGCGTTACGGCGGGCCAGGAGCTCGCACGCATTGATGCGCGCGCAGCGCAACAGAACGCCGCTGCCAGCGCGGCGCAGGTGGACGCCGCGCGCGCCGCCCAAAACGTCGCGACCAAGGAGTACGAGCGCCAGAAGCAGCTGTTCCAGAAGCAATACATCGGCCAGGCAGCGCTGGACCGGGCAGAGGCCCAGTGGCGCGCCAGCCAATCGCAGGTGCAGGCCCTGCTGGCGCAGGCAGGTGCGGCCGCCACGCAGTCGGGCTTCTACGTCATCAAGGCGCCTTTTGCGGGCGTCGTGGGCCATGTGCCCGCCACCCTGGGCGACATGGCCATGCCGGGCAAACCCCTGATGACCGTGTACGACCCTTCGCTGATGCGCGTTACCGCCTATGTGGGGCAGCAACAGGCCGCCACACTACGCGAGGGAGGCACTGGCGAGCTGCAGGTGGAAATTCCGGGAGTCTCCGCTTCGCGCATCGCGGTCCCGGCATCCAAAGTGCAGGTGCTGCCCACCGTCGATGCGCAAAGCCACACTGTGCAAGTGCGCGTGGAGCTGCCAACCAGCCTGGTGGGCGTGGCGCCCGGCATGTTCGCCCGTTTGTGGCTCGACGCAGCCAAGGGCACTGCCGCACCGGCAGCAGCTGCCGTGGGCCCGCTGCTGGTACCCGCCAGTGTGGTGGTGCGGCGCGCGGAAATGACGGGCGTCTACGTGCTGGATGGCCAGGGCCGGCCGCTGCTGCGGCAGGTGCGCCTGGGGCGGCCCGCTGGCGACATGGTGGAGGTGTTGAGCGGCGTGCGCGCAGGCGACCGCATTGCACTCCAGCCCCAAGCTGCTGCCAAGGTGCGCTGACATGAGCACCCCCCAAAAACCTTCTCCGCTCGGAATCTCCGGGCGCATCGCCGCCTTGTTTCAGGGCGCGCAAATCACGCCCTTGCTGGCCGTGGTGGCGTTTTTGCTCGGCGTTTTTGCAGTGCTGGTCACGCCCCGCGAGGAAGAGCCGCAAATCGACGTCACCATGGCCAATGTCATCGTGCCGTTCCCCGGTGCCTCCGTGGCAGATGTGGAGCAAATGATTGCGACGCCCGCCGAACAGGTGCTGTCGCAGATGCAAGGCACGGAGCACGTGACCTCGGTGTCCCGGCCCGGCGTGGCGGTGATGACCGTGCAATTCAAGGTGGGCGTGCCACGCACCGAGGCGCTGGTGCGCCTGCACGACACCTTGCGCAGCAATGCCGACTGGCTGCCCAAGGGGCTTGGGGCCATGGACCCGATCATCAAGCCCAAGGGCATCGACGACGTGCCCGTGGTGACGCTCACCCTGCACAGCCGCGACGAAACCTCCGGTGCCTTTGCGCTGGAGCGCGTGGCCCACAGCCTGGAGGCCGAGATCAAGCGCGTGCCCGGCACCCGCGAGGTGCAGACCCTGGGCGGCCCGGGCCGCGCCGTACTGGTGCGCATGGACACCAACCGCATGGCAGCCACCGGCACTACGGTAGACGACCTGCGCCGCGCCTTGCAGTCGGCCAACATGGGGCTGCCCGTGGGAGAGCTGCTGGGCGGCGACCGAACCATCCAGCTGGACAGCGGCCCCGTTCTGGCGCGCGCCGATGAGGTGGCCGACCTCATGGTGGGCGTGCGCTCGGGCAAGCCGGTGTTCCTGAAAGACGTGGCCGATGTTCAGGACGGCGCCTTGCCCGCCAGCAGCTATGTCTGGCATGGGGTTCCACGGCGTGCCGCCAGCACCGCCAGTACCAGCGGCGAAGCCCCGCAGAGCGCCGTGGACGAATACCCGGCCGTGACCCTCACGGTGACCAAGAAGGCGGGAGAGAACGCCATCGACGTCGCCAATGCGGTGATGCAGCGGGTCGAGCAACTGCACAACACTGTGATTCCCGACGGCGTGGAGGTGACGGAAACCCGCAACTACGGCGCCACGGCCAACGACAAGGCCCAAAAGCTCATCCAGAAGCTGCTGTTCGCCACAGCGTCGGTGGTGGCACTCGTCTTCCTGGCCCTGGGCCGCCGCGAAGCCGCCATCGTGGGCGTGGCCGTGGTGCTGACGCTCACGGTGACGTTGTTTGCGTCCTGGGCTTGGGGCTTCACCCTCAACCGGGTATCGCTGTTTGCGCTGATTTTCTCGATCGGCATCCTGGTGGACGACGCCATTGTGGTGGTGGAGAACATCCACCGCCACCAGCTGCTGCACCCCGGACGCAGCCTCAAGGACATCATCCCCCACGCGGTGGACGAGGTGGGTGGCCCCACCATTTTGGCCACATTCACCGTGATTGCCGCCCTGCTGCCCATGGCGTTTGTGAGCGGCCTCATGGGCCCCTACATGAGCCCCATCCCCATCAACGCCAGCATGGGCATGCTGCTGTCGCTGGCCGTGGCGTTCGTCATCACCCCCTGGCTGGCCCGGCTGTGGATGAAGGAGCACACGGGCCATCCACCAGGGCATACCAGCCCGGTGCACAGTGGGCTCAGCGCTCGCATCGCGCCCACCTTCGAGCGGGTTTTCAGCCCCTTGCTGGATGACGCCCAAGGCCGGCGCAACCGCCGCTGGCTGGGGCTGGGCGTGGCGGCACTCATTGCCTTGTCGGTCGCTTTGCCGGTGCTCGGATGGGTGCAGCTCAAGATGCTGCCGTTCGACAACAAGTCCGAGTTCCAGGTGGTGGTGGACATGCCAGCGGGTACGCCAGTTGAGCGCACCGCCGCCGTGCTGCACGAGCTCGGCGCACACCTGGCCACCGTGCCCGAGGTGACCGACTACCAGGCCTACGCAGGCCTCTCCGGCCCCATCAACTTCAATGGACTGGTGCGGCAGTACTACCTGCGCACCGGGGGCGAGGTCGGTGACATCCAGGTCAATCTGGTGGACAAGCAACACCGCAAGGACCAAAGCCACGCCATTGCCATGCGCGTGCGCCCTGCCCTGCAGGAGATCGGCAAGCGCCATGGCGCCAATGTGAAGGTGGTGGAAGTGCCACCCGGCCCACCTGTGCTGTCGCCCATCGTGGCCGAGGTGTATGGCCCCGAGGCCGATGGCAGGCGCGAAGTGGCGCGTGCTGTGCGCGCCGCGCTGGCCGCTACCGAAGGCATTGTGGACGCCGACGACAGCAGCATTGCCGATGCACCCCGCAAGCTGCTCATCGTGGACCGGCGCAAGGCGTCCCTGCTGGGCATTCCCCAGCAGGCCATCGTGAGCGCGCTGCATGCGGGGCTGAGCGGCGAAGCCACCACCTGGCTGCGCGACGCCAGCAAATACCCGGCGCCCGTGCTTTTGCAATTGCCCGCAGAAAGCCACGGCGACTTGGAGGCACTGTTGCGCCTGACGGTCCGGGGTTCTCAAGGCCAGTTGGTCCCCATCCGCGAGCTGGTCACGGTGAGCGACACCCTGCGCGAACAGCCCGTGTATCACAAGGACCTGTTGCCGGTGAATTTTGTGGTGGCCGACATGGCGGGCCGTGTCGACAGCCCGCTGTACGGCATGTTCCAGGCGCGCAGCGCGATTGCCCGCATCGTGGCGCCCGATGGCGGATCGGTGCAGGAATACTTTGTGCGCCAGCCTGCGGATGCCCTGCGGGGCTACGCCATCAAATGGGATGGCGAATGGCAGATCACGTTTGAGACCTTCCGCGACATGGGCGCTGCCTACGCGGTGGGCCTGATCCTGATCTACCTGCTGGTGGTGGCGCAGTTTGGCTCCTACCTCACGCCACTCATCATCATGGCGCCCATCCCGCTGACCATCATCGGCGTGATGCCCGGCCATGCCTTGCTGGGCGCGCAGTACACGGCCACCAGCATGATCGGAATGATTGCCCTGGCGGGCATCATCGTGCGCAACTCCATCCTGCTGGTGGACTTCATCAACCTGCAGGTGCGCGAGGGCGTACCCCTGAAGACGGCCATCGTCCACTCGGCCATCACCCGTGCACAGCCCATTGTGCTGACGGGGCTGGCGGCCATGATCGGCGCGTTCTTCATCCTGGACGACCCGATTTTCAATGGCTTGGCCATTTCACTGATCTTCGGCATCTTTGTTTCCACCGTGCTCACGCTCGTGGTGATCCCCACCCTGTACTACGCAGCGTACCGGGACCGCAGCGCGGGCAGCAGCACCAACGTTGCCGGTCCCGCCAACCCACCGGACAACAGCCCCTCAGAGGCTTCCGTTCACCACGCAGCGCAGTGAACAGCGCACCGAACGCACTGAACGAACGATCGGGCAACCATCCTTCAACCACAGGAGACAACCATGGCACATGTAGTGATTATTGGAGCGGGTATCGGGGGCATGCCGGCTGCGTACGAAATGCGCAGCAAGCTGCCACGCGAGGATCGGATCACAGTGATCAGCGCGGTGGACTACTTCCAGTTCGTGCCCTCCAACCCCTGGATCGCCGTGGGCTGGCGAAAGCGCGATGACATCGTCCTGCAGATCCGCCCCTTACTGGAGCGCAAGGGCATTGATTTCATCGCCCAACCGGTGAAATCCATCGATGCTCCGGGCAAAACCGTCATGCTGGAAGACGGAAGCACCGTGGCCTATGACTACCTGGTGATCACCACCGGCCCCCGGCTGGCGTTTGAGGAAGTGCCTGGTTCTGGCCCTCTGAACGGGCACACACATTCGGTGTGCTCCGTGGACCACGCCGAGCACTTCTGGCGCGACTACCAAAAGTTTCTGGAAGCCCCTGGCCCCATCGTCATTGGCGCCATGCCGGGCGCGAGCTGTTTTGGCCCGGCCTACGAGTTCGCATTCATCGTTGCAGCGGACCTGCGCAAGCGCAAGCTGCGCCACAAGGTGCCGATCACCTTTGTTACCAGCGAGCCCTACATCGGCCACCTGGGCCTGGGCGGCGTGGGCGACAGCAAAAGCATGCTGGAGAGCGAGCTGCGCAGCCAGGACATCAAGTGGATCCACAACGCGCGCACCACTCGGGTTGAAGCGGGCAAGATGTTTGTCGAGCAGCTGGACGACAAAGGCCAGGTGCACCAGCAGCACGAGCTGGGCTTCAAGCTGTCGATGATGCTGCCAGCCTTCAAAGGGGTTGATGCCGTGGCGTCCGTGCCCGGGCTGTGCAACCCGCGCGGGTTCGTGTTGATCGACGAGCATCAGCGCAGCAAGGCCTACCCCCACATCTTCTCGGCCGGGGTCTGCGTTGCGATTCCGCCCGTCGAGGTGACACCCGTGCCCACCGGCGCACCCAAGACGGGCTACATGATCGAGACCATGGTCTCGGCCATCGTGCACAACATTGCCGCCGACATTGCGGGCCAGCCCGCCACTGCCACCGCCACATGGAACGCCATCTGCCTGGCCGACATGGGGGACACCGGCGCGGCCTTTGTGGCCCTGCCCCAGATACCACCGCGCAACGTCAACTGGTTCAAGAAGGGCAAATGGGTGCACCTGGGCAAGATTGCTTTCGAGAAGTACTTCCTGAACAAGATGAAGTCGGGCAATTCCGAGCCCATCTACGAGAAGTACGTGCTCAAGCTCCTGGGCATCACCCGCTTGCACGAGCAAAAGCCCCATTGACCGGCGCGGGACCACGCACCCACCCCCAGTTTCTATCGTTTCTTAACAAGGAGTTCATCATGACAACCTGGCAAATCGTTCGTTTGGTCGCAGGCACCTTCATCCTGCTTTCTCTGGCGTTGGGCATTCCCGGCAGCCCTGTTTTTGCCAGCCAGTGGTGGCTGGCCTTCACGGCGTTTGTGGGCGTGAACCTGCTGCAGAGCGGGCTCACCAAGTGGTGCCTGATGGAGACCATCTTGCGCAAGTTGGGCGTGCGCCCAGGCTGCTGAGGAGGACCACGCCATGCGCAAACTCCTCCTGAGCGCTGCCTTGCTGGCCTGCGGCATGGGTGCAGCCCAGGCGGCAGATTTGCACGAGGCTTGGCTGGCCGCAAGGCAGCAACACCCGGACATGGCAGCAGCGACGGCCACACGCGCCGCAGGCGAGGCCCGCCGCGTGCAGGCCAGCCGCTTGTGGAACCCCTCTGTGACGGCCCAGGCTGCGACAGGCGCGACGGGCTCACAGACCTCTGCCCAGGGGGCCGCGTTTTCCATGCCAGGGACACCACAGACCTCTGGGGTGGGTTTTGACACCTCGGTCCGCAGCGGCCCGGGTACACGCTGGGGTGTGGAGGCGCGCATGCCGCTGTACAACCCCGAGCGCAGCGCACAGGGGCGCCAGCTGCTGCTGTCCGCCGATCTGGCAGAACTGCAGGCCGCCTCGGTGCAGGAACAGCTGATGCTGCGAACGGCCCAGCAATACTTCTCGGCCGTGCTGGCGCAGCAGCAGCGCGCGTTGCAACTGCGCCAGCAGGAAGCAACCGATCAGGCTCTCAAAGAGGCGCTGGACCGCTTTGCATTGGGAGACTCGCCGATCACGGATGTGCGCGAAGCCGAGGCGCGCGCGCAGGCCAACGCTGCACTGGTGCAAGCAGCCGATGTTGAGATGCAGATTGCGCGCCAGGCTCTGGCCCAGACCACAGGCTGGAGTCCTGCGCAACTGCCCCCCCTACACCTGCCAGCCTCGTCGGGCAACGAAACCACCGCCTTGCGCGATGGCAAACCCCTCGCGCCCCTGCCTCACTGGCTGAATCTCGCCGCGCAGGACAACCTTCAGGTGCGCACCCAGGCGCAGGCCCTCGCACTGGCCGAGCAAGAGGCAACCAAGGCGGCGCGTTTTGCCAGCACCAAGGTGGACCTGGTGGCCCAGGCCGGTGGCGACCACCTGTCAGGATCAGGCCGGTGGGGCTCGGCCAGCAACTCCGCACGCCAGTACATGGTGGGTGTGCAAATCCAGGTGCCGCTGTACACCGGTGGCCAACTTGATGCGCGCCAGCAGGAACTGCTGCGCCTTCAGGACAAGGCCCAGGCCGACCTCGACAGCGCCCGGCTTGCCGTCGCCCAGCAGGTACGCACCAGCTGGCTGCACCTGCAGGCTGGGGCCGCCCGGACCCAGGCCCTGGAGTCGGCGCTCAGGTCGGCCCAGGTTCGGCTGCAGGCGACCCAACTGGGTCGCCAGGTGGGCGACCGCACCACACTGGATTTGCTGCAGGCACACAATGACGCGATGCAGTCGCAATCCAACCTGCTGGGGCACCAGACCCGCATGGCGCAAGAGCGCCTGCAGTTGATGGCTTTGGCGGGCCAGCTCGACGAGGCCGCGTTGCAAGCGGCCACCGACACAGCGCACAAGCTGGCCCCGCCCACACCGTGAACGCCTCCAACCATGCCCTCATCCCACACCCTCACC
>NZ_JAMXAX010000128.1 GCF_023913775.1 Acidovorax facilis | reverse complement strand
TCGCCCAGGCCAGACGCATGGTCGAGCAGTCGGTGCGCATTTACAACTGCGAGCGGCCACACCTATCGCTGAAAATGCAAACGCCCGATGCGGTGCATCGGGCGTCGTTGGCCGGATAGTCCGGCTGGAGTTTTAAACCGTCCTGGGTGTCAACGCTATTCAGGACGGGTCAGCTTGCTGCGCAAATCCTTGTTGCACTCCATCGTGGCGTATACGTTGTGACACCGGTCAGCAACGCCACCGACAAGACCAGGCAGGCCTTACGACCATCCTGCGCCCAGCCAAGGTCAGGGCTTGGGATCCCTCTGCCCCTGTTGCGCGAATGCGAGGTCCGGCAGCGACAACGTGGCCTCGGCCACCTCCAGCAGGCGGCGGTTCTGGTCCATCGAGGTTTTTTGCAACACCCTGAAGGCGACCTCCTCGTTCATGCCAAGTCGGGCCATCAACACTCCTTTGGCGCGCTCTATGACCTTGCGCTCGTTGAGCGTGCGGCGCGCAGCGTCCAGCTCCGCTTCCATGCTGGCCATGCGGGCCGTCTGGGTCTGCAGCAGCTCCACGAGAGATGCGGGTTCCCCCGCTTGGGCGCCACCCGGAGGTGCTGGCACCACAGTGGGCGCCAGTGCCATGTCAAAAAACCGATCCACGGCATGCGTACGCTGCGGCGGGTTGTCGCGCAGTCCGCGCAGCAGGCCTTTGGAGTCCTGAAGATCTTTCTGAGCTTCGAGGATGCGCGCTTCGCAGTCCGCCCGCAAGCGTTTGACGAGATCGACCTGGAGGTGCCACAGCGCATTGATGCGCTCGGAACAAACGTCGAACCAGATGTCACTGAGATCGCCGTCCAGCGCAGCATCTGGCCGGGCCACACACAGCGTTCGGCGCAAGCGCTCCAACTTGGCCACACCGGGAGATAGCTGTTGTTGCTCCCATCGCACGCGCAGTTCTGGCTCGGCGAACTCGGCGAAGACACGCAGGCTACGCTCCTGCGCATCGATGAGGTGAATCACACGCTGCTGGTGCGCCTCGTTGCTACGGCCGGAGGCATACAGCAAGGCCCCCAAAGCCCGCTCCTGACCCGCCTCTTCCTCCGCTTGCACGAGGTGCAGCAACGCCACCAGCAGGCGAGACACGCTGGGCAAACCCGCCGCATCGGCTACATGGAAGACCAACTCGATCAGCCCTGCAATGAGGTGGCTGTACGCGGCAACAGAATCGTTGGCAGTCATTGCCTGGCGCTCGATCTGGGTGCGCAGCGCTGGCAACGACTCCATCCCGAGCAGCGCCCATGCCATCAGCGACAGCGCCTTGGCAGTGGCGCCCTGTGCAGGCTCGATGTGCTGAGCAAACACTTCACGCAGCCGGGTCTCCAAGGGGCCCACCTCTTCCACGACCCGCAGGCGCATGTCGGCAAAACGCTGTGCCTTGGAGGCCAGGAAGGCCCCTGACGCGCCCCGCTCGCGCTGCAGGCCTTGGATCAGTTGCCCGATCACATCCACCAGTTCAGCCCGACTGGCCAGATGGCGCACAGCATCAATCTCCAGTTGCTTGGAACGCAGGACAAGGTTCGATACGGACAAGGGCGCCGCGAGGTCGGGCATGCAGGTTTCCTGGGTTGTTTAGGGCGCAGCCGGAGTGCCGCGACGTGGATGCGATTGTGTCAGGCTGCCGGCGCGCCAGCCACGCTGACACGACCACGTAGGGCACGCACGCTGTAGGTGCGAACCGAATGCTCCGGCATTTCCAGGCATTCGCCGGTCTGCAGGTCAAAGTGGTTCTTGTACAGCGGTGAAGCCACCACCACGCGGCCGCTCAGGCTGCCGATCAGCCCGCGCGACAGCACGCTGGCGCCCGACTTGGGATCCACGTTGTCAATGGCGAAGAACTGGTCGCTTCCAGTGCGGAAAACCGCCACGTGGAGATCGGCGACCAGGGCGCAGACGCCTGTGTTGGGGAGGATGTCATCCACCGCACAGATGTCGGTCCAGTCGAGTGAATCGGTGCTGTTCATGGGGAGTGCACTCATGGTCTATTCCTTTCAGGCCGCCTGGCGGATGGGGATCACTCTGGCCGACGCAGGGCCACGCTCATCGGCGCGCGCCGGGCGGATCTGGCCGCGCTCTTCGACGAAGAGCACGTTCTCATCGGCTTGGTCGCTGTTCACGAACGAGCGGAAGCGCTTGCGCGTCTCGGGGTCGGTCACGGCCGCCTTCCACTCGCACTGGTAGGTATTCACCACGTTTTGCATCTGCGATTCAAGCTCGGCGCACAGGCCTAGGCTGTCTTTTTGCAGCACATCCTTGAGGTAGTCGAGGCCCCCTTCGAGGTTTTCGCGCCAGGTGCTGGTGCGCTGCAACCGGTCTGCCGTGCGCACGTAGAACATCAGCACGCGGTCGATCATGCGCACCAGTTCTTCCTTCGTCAGGTCGGAGGCAAACAGCTCGGCGTGGCGGGGCTTCATGCCACCGTTGCCGCAGATGTAGAGATTCCAGCCCTTTTCAGTGGCAATGACGCCAATATCCTTGCCCTGCGCCTCGGCGCATTCGCGCGTGCAGCCCGACACACCGAACTTGATCTTGTGCGGGGCACGCAGGCCCTTGTAGCGGTTCTCCAGCTCCACGGCCAGGCCCACGCTGTCCTGCACTCCGTAGCGGCACCACGTGGAGCCCACACAGCTCTTCACGGTGCGCAGCGACTTGCCGTAGGCGTGGCCGGATTCAAAACCGGCGGCGATCAGCTCTTCCCAAATCAACGGCAACTGTTCCACCCGCGCACCAAACATGTCCACGCGCGCACCGCCCGTGACCTTGGTGTACAGCCCATATTTCTTGGCCACCTGGCCCACGGCGATCAGGCCGTCGGGTGTGACTTCGCCACCGGGCATGCGCGGCACCACCGAGTAGGTGCCGTCCTTCTGGATGTTGCCCAGGAAGTAGTCGTTGCTGTCCTGCAGGCCGGCCAGCTCCTTCTTGAGCACAAATTCGTTCCAGCACGAGGCGAACACACTGGCCGCCACGGGCTTGCAGATATCGCAACCGAGCCCCTTGCCGTGCATGGCCAGCAGGTCCTCGAAGCTCTTGATCTGGCCCACACGCACCAGGTGGTAGATCTCCTGGCGCGAGTAAGCGAAGTGCTCGCAGATGTGGTTGTTCACGGCCATGCCACGGCGCGCCATTTCCGCCTTCATGACCTGGGTGACCAGGGGCACGCAGCCGCCGCAGGTGGCACCAGCCTTGGTGCAGGCCTTCATCTCGGCAATGGTGCACGCCCCATTGCCCACGGCCTCGCAGATGCCACCCTTGGTGACGTTGTTGCACGAGCAGATCTGTGCCGTGTCAGGCAGGGCCTCCACGCCCAGTCCGGGCTTGGCCTTGCCGTCGCTGGACGGGAAGATCAGGAACTCGGGGTCATCGGGCAGCGTGATGCCGTTCAGGGCCATCTGCAGCAACGTGCCGTATTCGGAGGCATCGCCGATCAGCACGGCGCCCAGCAGCTGCTTGCCATCCTCGCTGATGACGATCTTTTTGTAGACCTGGCGACGCTCGTCCACGTACTGGCAGGTGCGGCTGTGCGACGTTTTCCCATGCGCGTCGCCAATGCTGGCTACGTCCACGCCCATGAGCTTGAGCTTGGTGCTCATGTCCGCACCGACAAAGGCGGCGTCAGCATCGCCTGCGATATGACGGGCGGCCACACGCGCCATGTCGTAGCCGGGCGCGACCAGGCCGAAGGTCTGCTCGTTCCACGAGGCGCATTCGCCGATGGCGTAGACATCGTGGTCGCTGGTGCGACAGGCGCTGTCGATGGCCACGCCGCCGCGCGGGCCAATGGCAAGCAGGCTTTGGCGCGCCAGCTCGTCACGTGGGCGGATGCCAGCGGAGAACACGATCATGTCGGTCTCCAGCCAGGTGCCGTCGGCAAACACCATGCGGTGGCGCGCGCGGGCGCCATCGGTGATCTCCTGCGTATTGCGGCCGGTGTGCACCTGCACGCCCAGTTCTTCGATCTTGGCGCGCAGCACGCGGCCACCGCCCTCATCCACCTGCACAGCCATGAGCCTGGGAGCGAACTCGACCACATGGGTTTCCAGGCCCATGTCGCGCAGCGCCTTGGCGCATTCCAGGCCCAGCAGCCCCCCGCCCACGACCACGCCGGTCTTCGATTTGGCACCCGAGGCCTGCATGGCCTCCAGGTCCTCGATGGTGCGGTAGACAAAGCAGTGATCGCGGTCGCGTCCGGACACCTGGGGCACGAAGGGATTGGAGCCGGTGGCCAACACCAGCTTGTCGTAGGTGAGCACTTCGCCATCCGCCGTGGTCACGGTGCGGATGCGACGGTCCACCGATGCAGCGCGCACAGCCAAGCGCAACGTGAAGCCGGTGCGCTCGAAGAAGCCGGGTTCGACCAAAGAAAGTTCGTCGGCCGAGGTGCCACTGAAGAAGGCCGACAGGTGCACCCGGTCGTAGGCAGGGCGCGGCTCCTCGCACAGCACGGTGACCTCGACACCAGTCATGCCGGTTTCGGCCAGACTTTCGAGGAACTTGTGGCCGACCATGCCGTGGCCAATGAGAACGATTTTCATGCTTGCTCATCCTGCAAGAACCCGGGGAACCGTTTCGAGGGGTGCAGGATGTGCCATGCCAGCGGCACAGCACACCCTCCGCGGAACCACGGGCGTGGGTTGGAACTACCAAGCGGGCGACTGCAAAAAAAGCCGCAACTCGCTCGGGTGTTCCGCCATCATTAGCGGAGGGTATCGATCAGTCCGCAGGCAGCTTCACCAGCAGACACGGAAGGGGATCGCAATATTCATGCCGCACCATCCGAGGCCATGCCAAGCCCCTGTGGGCGGACCAGGTAGGGCTGACCGGATCGTTCTCTGGAGTACCGCCCGGTGGCGGAATGCATCAATGCAGTGCAGCACCTCACCAAATCAGGGCAATCACCCATACCGGTAGCGAGCTGCAAGGACTGGAGTCGCCAGGCTTTGGCAAAGGCTTGGGCGGTGGACACTTTGGAATCTTCCGATTCACCAAAGCATCTGCAGTGTCACCCTTGCAACCCACCTTGCCTTGCGGTCATCTTTTCATTTCCAAACAAAGCGAGCTCCGGCAGACTGGCACGGCAGGACGGAGGCGACTGGCAACCACCGAGCATCACGTTCATGAAGCACCGACAGCCCCAGCCCCCATCAATACCCATGACCCCACCAGCATGAGCACCAGTATGAACACCGACCGGAGAGTCAACACCGACAGACGCAACGGGCAGGACCGCCGACAAACAGAAAAAGGCCCTCCCAGCAACTACGAACGCAGGCGTGCCGTGGAGGCACGGCAACCGGAATTGACGGAGCTGCATCTGGACGAAGAAGAACTCAAAGCGCTGGGATTTATAAAAACCACATCCATGCCACAAAGCCCGACTTGATGTCTGTGGTGCCCCACAAGCGCCTGAAGCCGGTTGCCCAAACCCACAGGGATACACCGTTGCCCCGCTTCAGGTCCGCCACTCAGCAGCGTCCTTTTTCAATCTCCGTGGAGCGCAAGCAGACGGTGCGCCACCATGTCCAATGCAGGCCGGGTGTTGCCCTGCTTGTCCGTCCAGACTCTCGGTGTGATGCTGCCCGAAAGCGCAAGTGAATCCCCATCGCGCAGGTGATGAATGGCAGCGCAAACACCCGCCTCAAACGCAATCACATTCACAAAAAGCAACTCGCCATCCGCCGTGTTTGCACGCACCTTGGCCACAGTAAAAGGCTTTCCAGCCTTGTCGGTACGCTGCTCGGAGTCACCATAAAGCCTTCCGGCCACGAGTCCATCGATCATGAAAGTCCTCCGCCCCGGCGGGCCATCACCTGTTTTCGATCAGCACACTGTGCGCTCCCTGGCGACCAATCCGCACAACGAGCACTAAGGGCGCGGCGGTCAGGAGGCATGGCACAAATCATTCAGGGATACCTCTGAGCGCCCTCTCAAGCAAAAAAGCCCAGAACCTTTCGGTTCTGGGCTTTTGCTATCAATGGTCGGCGTGGCGGGATTCGAACTCGCGACCCCTTGCACCCCATGCAAGTGCGCTACCAGGCTGCGCTACACGCCGACAAGACTTAGATTATATGCACAAAAAACCTCAGTTCAGAGAAAGCAGCGCACGAATCTCAAATAATTCTTTGCGCACCGCATTGGAGTCCAGGGTGAACCCCATCGCCTCGATGGAAAGGTCACGCGCGCTATCCACCAGCATGCTGGGCATCTGGGAATCAAGGCCATCACCATTCAATGCAGCATCGGTTCCGGAATCATCGCGGGCCGGATGCGCAAGCTCCTGAAGACGATTGCGTGCACCACTGATCGTGAACCCCTGGTCGTACAGCAGATCGCGGATGCGGCGGATCATCAACACCTCATGGTGCTGGTAGTAGCGCCGATTGCCGCGCCGCTTCATGGGACGCAACTGCGTGAACTCCTGCTCCCAATAGCGCAAAACATGAGGCTTGACGCCACACAACTCCGCGACCTCACCAATCGTGAAGTAGCGCTTGGCAGGGATGGAAGGAAGCGGGGTGCCCATGGGTTGTGGATTCGAACCGAACAGCCGACTAGCGTACTGCAGACGCGCACAGACCGCCAGCCATCGGCAACATTCTGGTCACAAAAAGCGCACAAATTCACGAGGCAGCGGCCGTCTGGATCTGCTCCTTGAGCTTGCTGCTGGCATGAAACGTCACTACCCGGCGTGCTTTGATCGGAATGGCCTCGCCCGTGCGCGGATTACGACCAGGTCGTGGAGCCTTGGTCCGAATCTGAAAGTTGCCGAAGCCCGACAACTTGACATCCTTGCCCTCCACAAGGCTCTGGGAGATCAGGTCAAAGAACGCATCGATCATGTCCTTGGACTCGCGCTTGTTCAGGCCGATTTGGTCGAACAGCAGATCGGCCAGCTGCGCCTTGGTCAGCGCTGGGGTCTCCAGGCTTTCGACTGCGAATTCGATCATGGTTTATCACTCCCTTTGGACATCGTCACATCCGTAGCCGTGCGCCCGCACGCTGCGTCAGCTGTGCGACCACGGCTTGCACCGCCGCCTCGATCTCGGCCTCCGTGAGCGTGGCCTCGTCACGCCCTAGAGTGAGACGCACTGCCAGGCTCTTCTCGCCGGGAGCCAGGCCACCTGCGGGGGTCTCTTCACCGGCACGCAGTGCCTTGGGTCGGTACACGTCAAACAGCACGGCAGACCGCAGCATGCCATCAGGAACGGCCTGCTCCACCGCACCCATGATGTCGGCGTGCGTCACGCGCTCGGCCACCACTACGGCCAGATCACGCTCAACAGCCTGGTGCTTGGCCACTGACTTGAACTGGGGCACTACGCATTGCAGCACGGCGTCGAGCTCCAGCTCGAACATCACAGGCGCCTGTGGCAAATCCCACGACTGGCGCCACTGAGGGTGCAACTCGCCCACAAAACCTATGGCACGCCCATTCACCAGCACGCGCGCACACCGGCCGGGGTGCATGGCAGGATGGGCCGCAGGTTCAAACATGGCCTCCACAGGCGCCAGGAGCGCCTCCACATCGCCCTTCACGTCAAAGAAATCGATAGCCTGCTCTTTGCGGCCCCATTGCAAGGTGTCGTTCGGGCCATACGCCAGGCCTGACACTCGCATAGGCTGATGAAAGCCCTCCACGGAGGTGTCCGTGTTGCGCACACTCGCGTCGCGCAGGAACACGCGGCCCAGTTCGAACACCCGCACACGCTGTGCTTTGCGGTCCAGGTTGAACTTCAAAACTTGTAGCAGAGAACCCAGCAAGGTAGAGCGCATCACGCTCATCTGGCTTGCAATAGGGTTCAGCAGCTTGATGGGTTGCGTGTTGGCGGCCAGTTCGTGCTCCCAACGCTCTTCCACAAAACTGAAGTTGATCGTCTCCTGGTACCCCAGGCCTGCCAATGAACGGCGCACCGCAAACGGGCTGCGCGTGGCCTCGGCCGGCAACTTGGGCGTAATGGGCGCCAGCGGTGGGGTGGTGGGGAGGTTGTTGTAGCCCACCATGCGGGCCACTTCTTCGATCAGGTCTTCCTCGATCGTGATATCGAAACGGAACGATGGTGGCGTGACGGTGAGCGTACCCTCGCCCTCCACCACGGGCAGCCCCAGGCGCTGCAATGCATCAGCGCATTGCGCCTGGGTGAGGGGCATACCGATGACCTTGGCCGCACGTGCGACACGCAGTGCGACCGGCCGGGGTACCGGCAGATTCACCGCCTGATCATCCATGGGGCCACATACCGTGTCAGGCGTACCGCAGATATCAATCACAAGCTGTGTGATGCGCTCGATGTGCTCCACTGTCAGGCTCGGGTCCACACCCCGCTCAAAGCGATGGCCTGCGTCGGTCGAGAAGTTGAAGCGGCGCGAGCGCCCTGCCACCGCCTTGGGCCACCAGAAGGCGGCCTCAATGTAAATGTGCTGGGTATCGTCGGAAACTGCCGTGGCGTCACCGCCCATGATGCCGGCCAGCGATTCGACTTGGCTGTCGTCGGCGATCACACCCACCTTGTCGTCCACGGTGATGGTGTTGCCGTTGAGCAGCTTGAGCTGTTCACCGGGCTTGCCCCAGCGTACATCCAGGCCGCCGTGGATCTTGTCCAGATCAAAAATGTGAGACGGGCGCCCCAGCTCAAACATCACGTAGTTGGAGATATCCACCAACGGCGACACACCACGCTGGCCGCAACGGGCCAGGCGATCCAGCATCCATTGGGGCGTGGCAGCCCGCGTGTTCACGTTGCGCACGATGCGGCCGGAGAAGCGGCCGCACAGGTCAGGAGCGCTCACCTTGACCGGCAACCGGTCGGCAAGCTTGGTAGCAACGGCGGGGAACGAGGGTTGCTGCAGCGGCACCCCGGTCAGTGCGGACACTTCGCGCGCAATCCCATAGACGCTAAGGCAATGCGCCAGGTTGGGCGTGAGCTTGAGGGTGAACAGCGTGTCATCCAAGTTCAAGTGTTCACGGATGTCCTGGCCCACCGGCGCAGAAGCATCGAGTTCGAGCAAACCGCCATGGTCCTCGGACAGTTTGAGTTCGCGCGCCGAGCACAACATGCCCTGGCTTTCCACACCGCGCAGCTTGCCCACCTTGATGAGGAACGGCTTGCCGTCATCACCCGGCGGCAGTTCGGCCCCCACCAGCGCACAAGGCACCTTGATGCCCACACGGGCGTTGGGAGCACCACACACGATATTCAGCAAGGCCCCCTGCCCCACGTCCACTTGGCACACGCGCAAGCGGTCGGCGTCCGGGTGCTGAACGGCTTCCTTGATTTCGCCGACCACAATTTTCGTGAAAGGCGGCGCCACGGGCCGCAATTCTTCAACCTCCAGACCCGCCATGGTCAGCGTGTCGGCCAGTTCTTGGGTGGTCAGCGGTGGGTTGCAAAATTCGCGCAACCAGGACTCAGGGAATTGCATAGTGAAGAGATTCTTTGGCGTTTGCTCTGAAAAAAATAGCTGCTTGCGCTTGTCTGTTCTTTATTTCAATATCAAAAGGCGATGAAACCCATTGAAATCAAGCGCTAGCAGCTCACTTTTTTGCTTTATTGGAACTGCGACAGGAAACGAATGTCGCCGTCGAAGAACAGGCGCAGGTCGTTCACGCCATAGCGCAACATGGTCAGGCGGTCCGGTCCCATGCCAAAGGCAAAGCCGATGTACTTTTCGGGGTCGAGGCCCATGTTGCGCACCACGTTGGGGTGCACCTGGCCCGAGCCTGCCACCTCCAGCCAACTACCGGCCAATGGGCCCGTCTGGAACTGGATGTCGATCTCGGCGCTGGGCTCCGTGAAGGGGAAGAAGCTGGGACGGAAGCGCAGCACGAGGTCTTCACTCTCGAAGAACGTGCGGCAAAAATCCGTGAAGATGACCTTCAGATCCTTGAAACTCACGTTTTCGCCAACCCACAGGCCTTCGCACTGGTGGAACATGGGCGAGTGCGTGGCGTCACTGTCCACCCGGTAGGTGCGGCCCGGCGCAATGACGCGGATCTCGGGCATCGCTTGGCCGGCATCCAGCGCGGCACGGTGCTTTTTGACATGCTGCACCGCGTGGCGGATCTGCATGGGGCTGGTGTGCGTGCGCAGCAGGTTGGGGGCAGTGGCAGTGCCGCCCTCGACATAAAACGTGTCATGCATGGACCGCGCAGGGTGGTCTTCCGGCGTATTCAGTGCGGTAAAGTTGAACCAGTCGGTTTCGATCTCGGGGCCTTCGGCGACGTCAAAACCCATGGAGCCAAAGATGCCCTGGATGCGTTCGAGCGTGAGGGACACCGGGTGAAGACCACCCTGCCCGCGCTGGCGGCCTGGCAGGCTCACGTCCAATGCTTCGGCCTTGAGCTGAAGCTGCAATTCTGCGTCGGCCAGCGCTTGGCGGCGTGCGGTCAGTGCGGCTTCAATGGCTTGCTTGGCCACATTGATGGCTGCGCCACGGGATTTTTTTTCCTCGACGGACAGCTGCGCCATGCCCTTCATCAGCTCGGTCACGCGGCCCGACTTGCCCAGAAACTGCGCCTTGGCGTTTTCCAGATCAGCGGGGGTGGCGCTTTGGGCAAACAGTTGCGTCGCGCTCTCAACCAGGGAATCCAACTCGTTCATACGACTCTTTATCGCTCGTGAAAAATAAACAAGGGCTAGCGCCTTTTCAAGCTCTAGCCCTTGCTGTTATTGCGCAAGCAGCTATCAGAACGATAGCCGCTCATCGTGAACTCAAGCAGCCAGCTTGGCCTTGACTTGCTCCACGATGCTGCCAAAGGCAGCCTTGTCGTGCACGGCGAGGTCGGCCAGCATCTTGCGGTCGATCTCGATGGAAGCCTTCTTCAGGCCGTTGGCGAACTGGCTGTAGGTCAGGCCCAGTTCACGGGCAGCGGCGTTGATACGGGCGATCCACAACTGGCGGAACACGCGCTTCTTGGTGCGGCGGTCACGGTAGGCATATTGCCCAGCCTTCATTACCGCCTGTTTGGCGATACGGTAGACATTACCGCGGCGACCACGGAAGCCCTTGGCAAGGGCGAGAACTTTCTTGTGACGGGCACGGGCCGTTACACCACGTTTGACGCGAGGCATGTATGTACTCCTTGTTCGTCGTTATTAAAGGCCAGCACTGGGCAGCATTTGTGCGATCGAGCCCATGTTGGTCTCATGCACAGCAACTGCACCACGCAGGTGGCGCTTGTTCTTGGTGGTCTTCTTGGTCAAGATGTGACGTTTGAAGGCTTGACCGCGCTTGACGGTGCCACCGGGACGAACGCGGAAACGTTTTTTCGCGCTGCTCTTGGTCTTCATTTTGGGCATGTGAATGCTCCTTTTGTTTGTGCTCGTGAGGCGTTTGCAAACCGATCTGCAAACTTGTTGGCCCCGAGCCACTTTTATCGAAGGGTTTGCACCCTTCGCTCGGCAGTGCCGAAACACTGCCTTTTTGAACCCTGCTCCGGTAAAGGAGCAGCATTCAAAATTTCATACCACCCGCACAACTTCAGGCTGCGGTGCCCGTTGCCGGAGCAACCTCAGCTGCTGGCTTGGCACCAGCAGGCTTTTTCTTGCCCGGGGCAATCATCATGATCATCTGGCGGCCTTCCAGCTTGGGAAACTGCTCGATGATGATGCTGTCTGCCAACTCGTCACGAATCCGGTTCAGCAAAGCCAAGCCCAGTTCCTGGTGCGTGATTTCTCGCCCCCGGAATCGCAGCGTGATCTTGCATTTGTCGCCATCCGCCAGAAAACGGCGGATGTTGCGCATCTTGATGTTGTAGTCACCATCGTCCGTGCCCGGACGGAACTTGACTTCCTTGATCTCAATGACCGTTTGCTTGGCTTTGGCTTCCGCCGCACGCTTTTGCTCTTGGTACTTGAACTTGCCGTAGTCCATGAGGCGGCACACTGGAGGATTCGCCGTAGCGGCGATTTCCACCAAATCCACATCCAACTCGCCCGCCATGCGCAGGGCCTCCATCAGACTGACAACACCCAAAGGCTCGTTATCAGGACCCGAAAGACGGACCTCCGGAGCCATGATTTCACGGTTCAGGCGGTGCTTGCGCTCTTCACGGTGGCGACGATCACGAAATTCAGTAGCGATGGCTATCTTCCTTCAATCAAAATACTACAAACTTTGTAGCTACAACCGTACACATGGCAGGCGCCGAAGCATGTTTTCACTAAAAATCAGGCTTTGGTGGCAATGTCTTGGGCGATCAGCTCAGCGAACGCTTCAACAGACATCACGCCGAGGTCACGATTGCCCCGGCCGCGCACTGCGACGGCTCCTGCGGCCTTTTCCTTGTCGCCCGCGACAAGGATGTACGGCAGCTTTTGCAACGAATGCTCACGTATTTTATACGTAATCTTTTCGTTGCGCAGATCGACCGCCACCCTAAGGTCTTGATTCGGCAGTGCTTTTTGCAGCTTTGCGGCAATTTCGCGACAGTAATCGGCCTGTGCGTCGGTGATGTTGAGCACCGCAACCTGCACCGGAGCGAGCCAGACAGGGAATGCCCCCGCATAGTGTTCGATCAGCATCCCAATGAACCGCTCCATGCTGCCCACGGTCGCACGGTGCAGCATCAGTGGGCGCTTGCGGCTGCCGTCTTCGGCCACGTATTCGGCGTCCAGACGCTCGGGAAGGTTGGGGTCGATCTGCATCGTGCCGCACTGCCATTGACGGCCCAGCGCGTCCTTGAGCGTGTACTCGATCTTCGGACCATAGAACGCACCTTCGCCTTCGGCAATCTCGAACTCGCAACCCGAATGGCGCAGGCCATCCATCAGCGCCTTCTCCGCGCGGTCCCACGACTCGTCCGTGCCAATGCGTGCCTCGGGCCGTGTGGCCACCTTGTAGATGATGTCGGTAAAGCCAAAGTCCTTGTAGACCTTCTGCACCAGCGCCGTGTAGTTGGCGCACTCTTCCAGCACCTGCTCTTCCGTACAGAAAATGTGCCCGTCATCCTGCGTGAAGCCGCGCACGCGCATGATGCCGTGCAGGCCGCCCGTAGGCTCATTGCGGTGGCAGGCACCGAACTCGCCGTAGCGCAATGGCAGGTCGCGGTAGCTCTTGATCCCCTGCTTGTAGATCAGGATGTGGCCGGGGCAGTTCATCGGCTTGAGCGCGTACTCGCGCTTTTCCGACTCGGTCGTGAACATGTTGTCGCGGTACTTGTCCCAGTGGCCCGTTTTCTCCCACAGGCTCTTGTCCAGGATCTGCGGACCCTTCACCTCCTGGTAGCCGTTGTTGCGATAGACGCGGCGCATGTACTGTTCCACCTCCTGCCACAAAGCCCAGCCCTTGGGGTGCCAGAACACGGTGCCGGGCGAATGCTCATCCATGTGGAACAGGTCCAATTCACGACCCAGCTTGCGGTGGTCGCGCTTTTCGGCCTCTTCCAGCATGGTGAGGTACTGCTGCAGTTCTTCTTTGGAAGTCCAGGCCGTGCCATAAATACGCTGCAGCATCTCGTTGCGGTGGTCGCCACGCCAGTAGGCGCCCGCTACCTTCATGAGCTTGAAGAACTTCAGCTTGCCCGTGCTGGGCACGTGGGGGCCACGGCATAGGTCTTCGAAGTTGCCTTCGCGGTACAGACTCACGTCTTCATTGCTGGGGATGCTCGCAATGATCTCGGCCTTGTAGTGCTCGCCCAGACTCTTGAAATAGGCCACTGCCTCGTCGCGCGGCAGCACGCGGCGCACCACGGGCTCGTCCTTGGCGGCGAGTTCGGCCATGCGCTTTTCGATGGCCACCAGGTCCTCAGGCGTGAAGGGGCGCTTGTACGAGAAATCGTAGAAGAAACCGTTCTCGATCACCGGGCCGATGGTCACCTGGGCTTCAGGAAACAGCTCCTTGACGGCATAGGCCAGCAAGTGGGCCGTTGAATGGCGAATGACCTCCAGGCCATCGGCATCCTTGGCCGTGATGATGGACAACGGGCTGTCGGCCGTGATCTGGTAACTGGTGTCCACCACTTTGCCGTCAATCTTGCCGGCCAGGGCCGCCTTGGCCAGACCGGTGCCGATAGAGGCCGCCACTTCGGCGACCGTGACAGGACCCGGGAATTCGCGCTGCGAGCCATCAGGAAGCGTGATGTGAATCATGGGAGTAACTCTTTCTTTTCAATCAGTGCAATGGATGCGGGCACGCGCCAGGCCCAGAAACAAAAAAAAGCGCGGAACGGGTCCGCGCTTTCTGGATGAGGAGTGCAATCTCGTGCAGGCGCGAACAGCCAGCCTTAACGGCCAGTCAACATCTCCGATGTAGTTCGCGGTGTCATAACCAGATTGCCTTTCTCGCTCTTGTAAGTGGAATTTTTGGCATTTTACCCCCGCCCCGGGATCGATTGCCCAGACAACGCGCTTACGCACATCATCAAAGACGTTTCGCTTACACAACTGGAGCACCCATGAACACACCCGCCCCATGAACAAAACTGTGCGATGATTTTTGGCGGTAGTCAATCTGGCAACTACAGTCGGTGCGTCGAAATGTGAGAAAGTCCTGCACTGGGGCGTCACCAAGCCAGGCGCCCCGGTAACACGGGCGTCAAGCAACAGCACCCCGCTAGCACCGATTGCGCAGCCACACCCCAAGGCAGCACTTCGGTACAACCCACCACTCTGGCTCGTAGCTGATCTTCGGCCAGGATCGGCTTTATGAGAATGTTTATGCACCCTGAGATTTCCGTTGTCATCCCTGTCTATTGTGAAGAAGCCGGCATCCGGTTCACCTTGCGGGAGGTCGAGAAATTTCTGGCTGTATCAGCCTCCACCTGGGAAATCGTGGTGGTGGATGATGGGTCCAAAGACAACACATGGAATGAAATTACCGCCATCTCTCAAACCATGGCCCGGTTGCGGGGTCTGCGACTGAGTCGCAATTTTGGCAAGGAAGCGGCGGTGTCGGCGGGCCTGGAGGCGGCACGAGGCAAGGCGGTGATCATCATGGACGGCGACATGCAGCACCCTCCTTCCCTGCTCCCGACCATGATCGAAACTTGGCGCACTGGCGAGTTCGACATCGTGGAAGCGGTCAAATCCAGCCGGGGCGACGAATCCAGCCTCTCTGCTGCACGGGCAAAACTGTTTTATCTTATTTTGCGGGCGTTCTCCGGCCACGACTTGAACGGCGCGTCCGACTACAAACTGCTTGATCAACGGGTCATCGAGGCGTATCGCACGATGAAAGAACGCAACGTCTTCTTTCGCGGCATGATCAGCTGGATGGGGTTCCGGTCTACGCAGATCCCCTTCGAGGTGGAGCCCCGCATCGCTGGAGATTCGGGATGGTCTGTCTTTGGCCTGATTCGCCTTGCGGCCGTTGCCGTCACAAGTTTCAGCACTTTTCCACTGCACCTGATCACAATCTTTGGTGTGCTCTTCTTCGCATTTTCCGTCATGCTGGGGATGCACACGGTGTACATGAAGTTGTCGGGAGCGGCGATCAACGGCTTTACCACCGTCATCTTGCTGCTACTGATCATCGGCAGCTCACTGATGATTGGCCTCGGAATCATCGGGGAGTATCTCGCGCGCATCTATGACGAGGTCAAACAACGACCCCGCTACATCGTCTCCCAGAAGCTGCCTCTGAACCAACCCGACAACCCCGCCAGCCCTTGATCCGGCAACGCAGGCCGCACGCCTGAGCGCTCCATGTCGCACTGACCCTTCTTTCTCCACCACGCGGGGGTCACGGCACCGCTATTTCACATTCACCATTGCCCTCATGCCCTCCTTTTCCAAACTGCTTCGCTATGGCGTTGTGGGTGTTATCGGTGCCGTAGTGCACATGTCCACCCTGTTCCTGCTGGTGGAGCTTGGCTTAACAGGGCCGGTCGTTGCCACCACCACAGGGTTTGTATTTGCACTGCTGATCTCCTACGGAATGAACAGGATCTGGACCTTTGGATACGTTGGCAGCTACTGGGCTTCGCTGATCAGGTACTGCATCGTGTCGCTGATCGGCCTGGGGCTGAACATCCTCATCATCAAGCTGTTCACGGATTTTCTGGGCCTGTGGTACGGCTGGGGGGCGTTTGTAGCTGTGGGCGCCGTGGCACTGAACAATTTCCTTCTCAACAACGCCTGGACCTTCACGCACAAGACCTCGGACATGCCCTAAACAAGCTCTGGCAACGGCCCATCACACCCCGCGCAACAGGGGTCTTGGGCTCTCTTGCCCTTCGAGGAACAGGGCGCAGCCCCCAGCAACAAGACGATCAAAAAGGTAGACATGCAGACAGCCGCTTTGATGACCCGCCAGCGAACATCAAGCTACTGGATAGCGCTGATCTTTGTCGCCATCCTGGGGGCCATACAGGTCTACTTCTTTGACATTACATTCCACGGCCCTGACCAGATCCGCGACGTGGAAATAGCACGCAGACTGATCCATCACCAGGAATGGCCGCTCAACGGTCCTCCGCTGTTCGGGGAACGTTTCAACCTGCCGCCAGGTTTTTACTACCTGCTCGCCCTGCCCCTTCTGGTCAGGGACACCGAGGCTGCGATCTTCATCACATTCGGCGCTCTGTTTGCGCTGTCGGTCTGGTATCTGCTCCGCGTCATCCACGCACAGTTGGGTTCCAGATGTGCACTTGCCTATGTGTCGCATCCCGTACGATCATATGGTCGCTTGTGAAACAGGTGCGGGTGGGTCTGGTACCACTCTTTCATCGCCTGCATCGGCGTACTGCTCTTGAGCGCTGACTGCGGTAACTGGTGGTTGTACA
>NZ_JAMXAX010000127.1 GCF_023913775.1 Acidovorax facilis | reverse complement strand
GGGGCCGTGGTGGGCAACCAGGTGGGCAAGGGCTCGGGCCGCACGGCCGCCACTGTGCTGGGCGCCGTGGGCGGCGGCTATGTGGGCCACAAGGTGGAAGAGCGCACGCGCACGCAGACGGTCTACCAGATCGCGGTGCGTATGGAAGACGGCTCGGTGCGCCGCTTCACCCGCGCACAGCCCACCGCCGTGGGCACGCCCGTCGTGCTGCAGGGCAAGGGCTTCCGCGTGGACGATGGCACCGCCATGCGCGCTGAAGAACCTTACCCGCGTGCACAGCCCGGCGCGGTGCGTGTGGCGGACACGTATTGATTCGACCGCACTTCTCCCAACAGAAAGCCCGCTGATTGCGGGCTTTTTTGTGGGATGAGCGTGGGCTACAGCACCACCGGGATCTCGGTCGCAGGCGGGGTGTTGCGGCTGCGTCCACAGCGCACCATGCCGTCGATCATCACCATGCCGATGCCCGGGATGTCGCCCAGCTGTACGCTTTCCAGCAGCGTGGCGCCAGCCGTGTGCTGGGCGCGGTCCATGAAGACGAAGTCGGCCGCTCGGCCTACCTCGATGAGGCCGCAGTTCAGGTTGCGGATGCGCGCCGTGTTGCCCGTGGCAAAGCAGAACACCAGTTCGGCGGGGATGTCGGCAAAGCTCGATATCAGCGCAATCATGCGCAGCATGCCCAGTGGCTGCACGCCTGAGCCTGCCGGGCCGTCGGTGCCCAGGATCACGCGGTGCGGGCACTTGAGTTCAATGGCCGCCCGCGCGGCCTGGATGGCGATCTTCTCGTTGCCGTTGTGCACCAGCTCGATCGCGCGGGACGACTTCTCGCACAGCTCGCACACGTGCTTCCAGGGCAGCGCGGTGTGGCCGCCGTTGATGTGGCCGATCACGTCGGCATCGGCCTCCAGCACCACGTCCTTGTCGATCAGGCCCGAGCCTGGGATGGAAGGGCCGCCCGTGTGGATGGTGCTCTGGATGCCGTGCTTGCGCGCCCAGGCCACCATCTCTTTGGCCTCGTAGCCCGCCTTGACGGAGCCCAGGCCCACTTCGCCCAGCAGCGTCACGCCGGCGTCGGCCAGGTCCTTGAAGTCCTGCTCGGTCATGCCTTTCTCGATGACCGGGGCACCTGCAATCACCTTCACGCCCCCGGGGCGGAAGTTGTCGAACGAGCGCTGCGCGGTGATGGCCAGGGCCTTGAGGCCCACGATGTCCTTGGGTCGGCCGGGCAGGTGCACCTCACCGGCCGAGACCATGGTGGTCACCCCGCCGTTCATGGTGGAGTCGATCCAGCCGATCTGGTTCTGGCGCGGCGTCCAGTCTCCGAACACAGGGTGTACATGGCTGTCGATCAGGCCCGGCGCCACGCAGGTCTGGCGTGCGTCGATCACGGTGTTGGCGTGGTCGGTGTCGCAGTCCTTGTAGCGGCCCACGGCCACGATGAGGCCATCATTCACCACGATGGTGTCGGCGTCGAGGATGGGCCGGTCCAGGTCGCCCGACAACAAAAGACCGATGTTCTGGATGACGACCTTGCCCGATTTGCCGCCTGCTGCTGCTTCTGCCATGGATTCTCCTCGTGGGGTGGTGGGCGGGGCACCACGCGGCACCCCGCAGGGAAAAATCTCTTGTTGATTCAGGCCGCTGCGACCCTGCCCTTGGGCAGGCTGGGGCCGGGCGCCACGGTGCGCAGCACGCTGTCGATGACAAACGATTCCCAGTGCGCCAGCGCGTCGGCCGTCTCCAGGTCTTCGCCCAGAAAGGCCGACAGCGTGTGCCGGTTGGACATGTAGAAGTAGCCCGTGGCGGCAATCAGCAGGTACACATCGCGCGCCGACACATCCTTGCGGAACAGCCCCTGCGTCTGGCCGCTTTCGAGCACGCGGCGGATCACCTCGATGGCGGGCGACGAGTATTCACGGGCGCGCATCGACTTGGAGATGTGCTTGCCCTTGTGCAGGTTCTCAGTGTTGAGCAGCGTGATGAACTCGGGGTTCTTGCGGTAGTAGCCCACCACAAAGCGGATTACCGCCTGCAGCGCCTCCACCGGGTTGGCGGTGTCCAGGTCCAGTTTGGACTCCGCATCGTTCATGCGCCGGTAGGTTTCCTCCAGCACCTCGATGAACAGGCCTTCCTTGCTGCCGAAGTAGTAATAGATCATCCGGTCGAAGGACTTGGCCGCCTTGGAGATTTTCTCCACGCTGCCGCCTTCGTAGCCGTAGCGGGCGAACACCTTTGTCGCCGCCTTCAGGATGTTGTCGCGCGTGGTCTGTGCGGCCTGTTCGCGCACGCCCGTCTTGCGGGCAGAGGCTGCGCGGGGGGACGCGGTCCGGGTCTTGGTGGGAGTGGCAGACATGGCGGGTCCTGGTGGATGAGGCGGTCCCCCGGTGCGGGGGCCGCCGGGGGATCACTGCTCTGCGAACGCGCGTTCGATCACGAAGTCGCCAGGCTTCGTGGTGTTGCCTTCCTTGAAGCCACGCTCTTCCATCATGTGCTTGAGGTCGCGCAGCATCTCGGGGCTGCCGCAGATCATCACGCGGTCTTCCACGGGGTTGAGCGCGGGCAGGCCCAGGTCGCGCGCCAGCTGGCCGTTTTCGATGACGGTGGTCACACGGCCCTGGTGCTTGAAGGGCTCGCGCGTCACGGTGGGGTAGTACTTGAGCTGCTTGGTGACCATCTCGCCCAGGAACTCGTGCTGCGGCAGCTCCTGCGTGATGTAGTCGTGGTAGGCCAGCTCCTTCACCTCGCGCACGCCGTGCACCAGGATGACTTCCTCGAATTTCTCATAAGTCTCGGGGTCGCGGATCAGGCTCAGGAACGGGGCCACGCCCGTGCCGGTGGACAGCATGTACAGGCGCTTGGCGGGCAGCAGGTAGTCGATCAGCAGGGTGCCCGTGGGCTTTTTGCCGACCACGATGGTGTCACCCACCTTGATGTGCTGCAGGCGCGAGGTCAGCGGGCCGTCGGGCACCTTGATGGACAGGAACTCCAGGTGCTCTTCGTAGTTGGGGCTCACGATGCTGTAGGCGCGCAGCAGGGGTTTGCCGTTTTCGCCACGCAGGCCAATCATCGTGAAATGCCCGTTGGAAAAGCGCAGCGCGGTGTCACGCGTGGTGGTGAAGGAGAAAAGGCGGTCCGTCCAGTGGTGGACCGTCAGGACGCGTTCGTCAAGAAAGGCGCTCATGGTGCGTTAGATGGAAAAGTTGGAAACAAATAAGAAATCTGGCTGAAGCTGGCTCAGATTCAGGGCCCCAAGCGCTCTACAGCGCAATGTTCAGGCCTGAAAGCTTGTGGCTCACAACCCTCCATTGTTCCGCATCTGGCAAAGCCGCTTTTCTTTTGGTGATTGTGGGCAGCGTGGGCGCCAGCTTTTTGTTGAACCGCAGAAATATTTCCATGCCTTCGGGCAGGTCGTCTTCGGCATAGATCGCATTGGCCGGACATTCGGGAATGCACACCGCGCAGTCGATGCATTCGTCCGGGTCAATGACCAGGTATTCCGGCCCTTCCTTGAAGCAATCGACCGGGCACACATCGACGCAGTCGGTGTACTTGCACCGAATGCATGCGTCCGTCACAACGTGCGTCATTTTGGGGCTCCTCATGCACCGTTTTTGGGGGTGCGAAAACACCATTGCAGAGTCTGGTTGATTCCGCTACATTGACATCAAATGTAGTGTTCACAACATTTAAGTTAAGTGAATGCTACACAAAATGCAAAGCGCATACAAGCACTTGCAACAAAGCAATGAATGGGTTGCCACGATGACTGAACACACCAAGACCGATGGGCTGCCGGGCATGGATGCGCCAGATCTGCCGCAAGTGCTCGAGCGCGCCCGGCCCCGCAATGAGCGCATGAACGCTGCCAAGGTCGAGTGCAATGCGTGCCCGGTGCTGTGCCAGATCTCCGAAGGCCGCGCAGGTGCTTGCGACCGTTACGCCAACCAGGCGGGTGTGCTCGTGCGGCTTGACCCGGTGGTGTTGCTGCGCAAGACGCTGGAAACGGGCGAGGCCACGCTGGTGTCGTTTGCGGGCCGCGCCCCGGCTGCAGAAGACGCCGAGATCGCAGTGACTCCAGAACCCGCATGGAACGGCGATCTGCTTTTGTCTGAAGAGGTGTTCGTGACGGGCGTGGGCTCATCCACCACCTACCCCGACTACAAGCCGGCGCCCTTTATCGTGGGCTCCAAAACCGATGGTGTGGACATGGTCACGGTGGTCACTGAGGGCATCTTCAGCTACTGCAGCTTCAAGGTGAAGATCGACACCGACCGCTTCCTCGGCTCCGAGCAGGCCAACGTGCGCTGCAAGGGCGAGGTGGTGGGCCATGTGACGACGGCAGAGTACGGCTCGCAGATGCTGTCGCTCGGCGGCGTGCACCACCTCACGGGTGGCACCAAGAAGGAAGGCCGCATCACCGCTGAGATGATGCAGGCGCTGGGCAACAAGCAGGCCGTGGAGTTCACCATCGACGGCGGCTCGCAGCTCGTGATCCAGGCCGGGCGTGCACCCATCGTCAACGGTGTGGCCGAACAGCGCATGCGCGTGGGCTGCGGCTCTGCGGCCATTGGTATCTTTGCGCGCCAGTTCTTCGGCCATGCCGACGAGGTGGTGGTGGTGGACGACCACATTACGGGCGTGCTCACCGAGCATCAGGCGGGTCGCTGTCTGGACATGAAGCCCTCGGGCATCCAGATGCGCGGGCGCAAGTCCACGCCGGGCCGCTATTTTCAGGTGGCGAACCCGGGCACCGGCTGGGGTGGCACCGACATTGCCGACCCGCTGTCCATCATCGAGGGCTGGGACGAATCCGTCGCCTGGCCGGGGTTGCGCCTCTTGATGACCTCCACCACGGGGGAGCACGCATCCTGGTACGTGCTGGACGAGCAACTGAATCCGGTTGAAGCCGAGATGCCCGTCGAGGTGCGCCGCATCGTGGACCGCATCGGCGAAAACTGCGAGCCTTCGCTGGCGTCTGTGCTGTTCCTCGGCGGTGCGGGCGGCAGCCTGCGCGCAGGGGTCACAGAGAACCCGGTGCTGCTCACGCGCTCCATCAAGAACGCGCTGGTCAATGTGACCTGTGGCGGTGCCCCGGCCTATGTGTGGCCGGGCGGCGGTATCACCGTGATGGCCGACGTGCTGCGCATGCCGGACAACAGCTTTGGCACTGTGCCCACGCCCGCCATCGTGGCACCCATCGAGTTCAGCATGCGCCGTGCGGACTACGAAGCGCTGGGCGGGCACACCGAACAAATTCGCAGCCTGCGCGAAGTGCTGGAGCGCGGTGCGTGGCACAACGACGGTGCACCGCAGGCGCGCGTGTGGCAGACCTTGCCCGCGGCCAATCCGTGGCCGCTGGGCCGCCCACCCCTGCTAGGCTGAGTGAGCCGCGCTGTGAACGCTTGCCGCAAACTCCTTTCCGACGGCCGCTGGCACTTCCAGCATGGCCCGATGGACCTCATCCTTCAGGCCGAAGGGGCGCGCGACGCCGTGGCCCACGCGCACGAGCGTGCCTGGCAACGCTTTGAGGGGCTGCTGCAGGAGCTGGTGAGTGAACTCCCTGGCCTGCGGGCGCCGGTGGGTGAGCACTGCGCGTTGCAGGGCGTGGTGGCGCGTCGCATGTGGGCGGCCTGCAGCCCCTACCGCGCAGACTTCATCACGTCGATGGCTGCGGTGGCGGGTGCAGTGGCGCAGGAGATTCTGGCCTGCTACGCCCAGCAGGGCATAGACCGCGCCTGGGTCAACAACGGGGGCGACATTGCGCTGCACCTGGCGCCGGGCCAGTCGGTCACGGTGGGGGTGTGCGCTGACATCGCCGCACTGAATGCTGCACAGTTGCGCAACGGTCTGGTGCTGGATGGGCAGATCCGCATCGACAGCGCCATGCCGGTGCGCGGTGTGGCCACCAGCGGCTGGCGCGGGCGCAGCCAGTCGCTGGGCATTGCCGACAGCGTGACGGTGCTGGCGCGCACGGCCGCGCAGGCCGATGCGGCAGCGACCATTGTGGCCAATGCGGTCAACGTGCAGGACGCGCGCATTGATCGCATGCCCGCGTGGCTGGTGCGGGACGACAGTGACCTGGGTGCCATTCCTGTCACCGTGGATGTGCCTGACTTGCCCGAAGAGCAGGTTCGCCGGGCTTTGCAGCAGGGGTTGCAAAAAGCGCAAGAATTGCAGTCCAGCGGCCTGCTGTGGTTTGCGCTGCTGGCGTGCCAGGGGCAGTTTGTGGCGGCCTCAGCACCACAAGCCCTGGAGGGTGCCGTGTGGTCCCCACAGGCGGTGATGGAATCGGAAGTTGGTTCAGTATTTGCTTAACGAATTGCACAGGTCTCCAAAATGATCCAGATACGACGCGTTTTCACCCATCTTGAGGAAATCCGGCACGAATTCGGGCCGGTGGCCGACGTGCCGCTGCTGCGTGGTGCCATCGGCGCGGTGCTGACCAACCCGTTTGCGGGCCGGTACGAACCCGACATCCTCCCCATGATGGATGCCCTGCAGGACGTGGGGCTGGACATGGCCCAGCGCCTGCTCAAGGCCATGGCTGTGCCCGCCGAGCGCATCGAGACTTACGGCAAGGGCGCCATCGTGGGTGCAGCTGGCGAGCTGGAGCACGGCGCGCTGTGGCATGTGCCTGGTGGTTATGCCATGCGCGAGCTGCTGGGCTGGAAGGGTGACCGCAACGCCTACGCCAAAGGCCTGGCCGAAGAGAAGACCGGGCAACCCGCCAATGCACTGTCTATCGTGCCTTCCACCAAGAAGGTGGGTGGCCCCGGCGCGGCGCTGGATGTGCCGCTCACCCACATCAACGCGAGCTACGTGCGCAGCCATTTCGATGCCATCGAAGTGCGGGTGCCCGGCGCACCCACATCGGATGAAATCGTCTTCATCCTGGCCATGTCCACCGGCGCTCGCATCCATGCACGCGTTGGAGGCCTCAAGGCCGCAGACATCAGTCAGTGGAACGGCCTGCGCTGATCCACTGCCAACCACAAGACCCAAGGAGATCCCCACATGTTCGCCAAGATCCGCAAGATCATTGTTCAAACCGACGAAGTCCGCGTGGAGATGGGACGCGATGTGTTGCCGCCTGTGCGCAAGGCCCTGGCCATGGCCGTCATCGAGAACCCCTGCGCGGGCCGCTATGTCGAGAACCTCGACGAACTCGTGGCCATCGGTGAAGAGTTGGGCGCACTGCTGGGTGCCCGTTGCGTCGCAGCCCTGGGCATTGAACCTGGCCAGGCACAGAGCTACGGCAAGGCCGCCATCGTGGGCGAGGCGGGCGAGCTGGAACATGCCGCCGCCATCCTGCACCCCAAGCTGGGGGCGCCACTGCGTGTGGCGGTCGAGAAAGGCGCAGCCCTGGTGCCGTCCAGCAAGAAGATCGGCGGCTTGGGCACCGCCATCGACGTGCCCCTGGGTCACAAGGATGCCGCCTATGTGCGCAGCCACTTCGACGCCATGGAGGCCCGCGTGGCCGACGCCCCCCGCGCCAACGAAATCGTGGTCGCTATCGTCGTGACCGACAGCGGCCGTCCGCTGGCACGCATTGGCGGTCTTCAGGCCTCCGAAATCAAAGGCGAGGATGGACTGCGCTGATCTGAGCGCGCACTACCATCCCGAGCAGTCTCACCAGTTCCCCTTCCCCAACCCACCTTTCAGGAGTTTCCCCATGACGATGCGACGAAACCTCATGCGTGCCACGGCCGCAGCCGCGCTGGCATTCACGCTGGCCCCTGTGGTGCACGCCCAGGATGTCATCAAGATTGGCGAGATCAACAGCTACAAGGCGCAGCCCGCCTTCCTGGAGCCCTACAAGAAAGGCATGGAGCTGGCGGTCGATGAGATCAACGCATCGGGTGGGGTGCTGGGCAAGAAGGTCCAGCTCATCATCCGCGACGACAACGCCAACCCTGGCGACGCCGTGCGCGCTGCCGAAGAACTGGTGTCGCGCGAAAAGGTCGATGTGCTTACGGGCTCGTTCCTCTCGCACATCGGGCTGGCGCTGACCGACTTTGCCAAGCAAAAGAAATTCTTCTTCCTGGCCGGTGAGCCACTGACCGACAAGATCGTCTGGCAAAACGGCAACCGCTATACCTACCGCCTGCGTCCCTCCACCTACATGCAGGTGTCGATGATGGTGCCCGAGGCAGCGGCCCTCAAGAAAAAGCGCTGGGCGCTGGTATACCCCAACTACGAGTATGGCCAGTCGGCCGTGGCCACGTTCAAGCAGCTGCTCAAGGCGGCCCAGCCCGATGTGGAGTTTGTGGCCGAGCAGGCGCCTCCGTTGGGCAAGGTCGATTCGGGCAGCGTGGTGCAGGCCCTGGCCGACGCCAAGCCAGACGCGATCTTCAACGTGCTGTTCGGTGCCGACCTGTCCAAGTTCGTGCGCGAAGGCAACACGCGCGGCCTGTTCCAGGGCCGTGAAGTGGTCAGCCTGCTGACGGGCGAGCCCGAATACATGGACCCGCTCAAGGACGAAGCGCCGAACGGCTGGATCGTCACCGGCTACCCCTGGTACGGCATCCAGACGCCTGAGCACAAGGCCTTTCAGACTGCCTACCAGGCCAAGTTCAATGACTACCCGCGCCTGGGCTCCATCGTGGGCTACAGCGCCATCAAGTCGCTGGCCGAAGGCATGAAGAAGGCCGGCTCCACCGACACTGAAAAACTCGTGGCAGCGTTCAAGGGCTTGCAGGTGCCCACGCCGTTTGGCCGCATCACCTACCGCCCCGAGGACAACCAGTCCACGATGGGCGGCTATGTGGGCCGCACCAAGAACGAAGGCGGCAAGGGTGTGATGGTGGACTACCGCTATGTGGATGGCAGCAAAGTCCAGCCCTCGAACGACGAAGTCAAGAAAATGCGCCCCGCCGACTGACGGCCGCGCAAGGCCGGGGAGGGCTCCCTCCCTGCCCACTGCCCCTGATCTCTGAACCATAGCGCAGGCGCCGACCTGCAGGGATGGACCTTGCCGTGACCCCGAAGGATGTGGAATGAGTTTTTCGAGTTTTATCGTTCAGCTGCTCAACGGACTGGCGGGGGCTTCCTCGCTGTTCCTGGTGGGCGCCGGGCTGTCGCTGATCTTCGGAGTCACGCGCATCGTCAACTTTGCGCATGGCTCGTTCTTCATGGTCGGCATCTATGTGGCCTATTCGCTGGTGGCCAAGCTGGGCACCGGCCTGGGCTTCTGGCCCGCGCTGTTGCTGGCGGCGGCGGTGGTGGGGGCGCTGGGCGCTTTGGTGGAGGTGGTGCTGCTGCGCCGCATCTACAAGGCGCCCGAGCTGTTCCAGCTGCTGGCCACCTTTGCGCTGGTGCTGGTCATCAAGGACGCTGCGCTGTGGTTCTGGGGGCCAGAAGAACTGCTGGGCCCGCGCGCGCCGGGGCTGTCGGGCTCGGTCAACATCCTGGGGCGGCAGTTTCCTTCGTATGACCTGTTTCTGATCGTCGTGGGCCCGGTGGTGCTGGGCCTGTTGTGGCTGCTGCTCACCCGCACACGCTGGGGCACGCTGGTGCGCGCTGCTACGCAAGACCGCGAAATGGTCAGCGCCCTGGGCGTGAACCAGGCCTGGCTGTTCACGGCGGTGTTTGCCCTGGGCGCGCTGCTGGCGGGCCTGGGCGGTGCGCTGCAGTTGCCGCGCGAACCCGCCACGCTGGAGATGGATCTCAACACCATCGGCGCAGCGTTTGTGGTGGTCGTGGTGGGTGGCATGGGCTCCATTCCGGGCGCCTATGTCGCGGCCCTGTTGATCGCCGAAATCAAGGCCATCTGCATCTGGCTGGGCGTGGTGGACATCTTCGGTTTCAGCGTGTCGTTCTCCAAGCTCACGCTGGTGGTGGAGTTTTTGGTGATGGCCGTGGTGCTGGTCTGGCGCCCCTGGGGCCTCATGGGCAAGCCGCAGGGCGTGAGCCGCAACACCGGCCTGCCCGAGGCGCCCCTGCGCCAGCCTGAGCGCTGGTTCAAGCTGGGTGGCGCGGCGTTGGTGGTTGCGCTGGTGCTGTTGCCGTTGCTGACGACGGGCTCACCATACCTCACGGTGCTGATGATCGACCTGCTGATTGCCGCGCTGTTTGCGGCCAGCCTGCACTTCATCATGGGCCCGGCGGGCATGCATTCGTTCGGCCATGCCGCGTACTTTGGCCTGGGCGCCTATGCCGCAGCGCTGCTGGTGCGCTCGGCGGGTATCCCCATGGAGCTGGCGCTGGTGCTGGCACCGCTGGCGGCGGCAGCGGGCGCGCTGCTCTATGGCTGGTTCTGCGTGCGCCTGTCGGGCGTCTACCTGGCCATGCTGACGCTGGCGTTTGCCCAGATCACCTGGGCCATCTGCTACCAGTGGGACGGCTTCACAGGCGGCAGCAACGGCCTCACGGGCGTGTGGCCGGCCGAGTGGCTATCAGACAAGCGCAACTACTACTACCTCACGCTGGCCCTGGTGGTGGGCGGTGTGCTGTTGTTGCGCCGCGTATTGTTCTCGCCGTTTGGTTATGCGCTGCGGGCAGGGCGGGATTCTGTGCTCCGGGCCGATGCGATCGGCATTGACGTCAAGCGCATGCAGTGGACGGCTTTCGTGATTGCAGGGCTGTTTGCGGGCCTGGGCGGTGCGCTGTTTGCGTTCTCCAAAGGCAGCATCTCGCCCGAGACGCTGCATGTGGGCCGCTCGGTCGATGGCCTCGTCATGGTGCTGCTCGGCGGCATCCAGACGCTGGCGGGCCCTGTGGTGGGCGCCGTCACCTTCACCTGGCTGCACGACACCGTGGCGCGCAACACCGACTACTGGCGCGCCATGCTGGGCGCCATCATCCTGATCCTGGTGCTGCTGTTCCCGCAGGGTATTGCGGGGGCCATCAAGCAGATCTTCGACAACAAGCGCGAAGCCAAGAACATCAAGGAGGGCACGGCATGAGCCTGCTCAAAGTCTCTGGCCTGGGCAAGTCCTTTGGCGGCGTGAAGGCGGTGGATGGCATCCACTTCGAGCTGGCTGCCGGCGAGCTGCTGGCGCTGATCGGCCCCAACGGCGCGGGCAAGTCCACCACCTTCAACATGGTCAACGGCCAGCTGCCTGCCGATGCAGGCTCCATCCAGCTCAATGGCCAGGAGCTGGTGGGCCGCAAGCCGCGCGACATCTGGCGCATGGGTGTGGGCCGCACTTTTCAGATCGCTGAAACCTTTGCATCGCTCACGGTGGTGGAGAACGTGCAGATGGCACTGATCTCCAACGACAACCGCCTGTTTGCGATGTGGCGCAAGGCGGCAGACCACAAGCGCGACGAGGCCCTGGCGCTGCTGGACCAGGTGGGTATGAAGTCGCAGGCCGACCGCCCCTGCAGCGTGCTGGCCTATGGCGACGTCAAGCGCGTGGAGCTGGCCATCGCGATGGCCAACGCGCCGAAGCTGCTGCTCATGGACGAGCCCACCGCTGGCATGGCGCCCAAGGAGCGCAACGAGCTGATGGCGCTCACCAAGCAGCTGGTGATCGACCGCAACATGGCCGTGCTCTTCACCGAGCACAGCATGGACGTGGTGTTTGCCTATGCAGACCGCATGATCGTGCTGGCGCGCGGGCGCCTCATTGCCGAGGGCAAGCCGCTGGAGCTGCGTGACCACCCCAAGGTGCAGGAGGTGTACTTCGGCACCGGCAAGACCTTCGAGAAGAAAACGGCAGCCGCTGCTGCAGAGGCCGCATGAGCATGACGACCAACGAACCCAAAGAGCTGCTGCTGCAGGCCAAAGGGCTGCAGGCCTGGTATGGTGCGGCGCAAATCCTGTACGACGTGGACCTGGACGTGCGCCGGGGCGAAGTCGTGGCCCTCATGGGCCGCAACGGCGCAGGCAAGTCCACCACGCTCAAGACGCTGATGGGCATGCTGGCCAAACGCAAGGGCAGCATCCAGTTCATGGGCAAGGACATCTCCAAAAGCGACCCGCACGATGCCGCGCGCCTGGGCCTGGGCTTTGTGCCCGAAGACCGCCGCGTGTTCACCGACCTCACGGTGATGGAGAACCTGGAGGTGGGCCGACAGCCTGCACGCATGTGGCCCGACGGAACGGCCGCACCGGTGTGGACGCCCGAGCGCCTGTTCAAGCTGTTCCCCAATCTGGGCGAAATGCCTCAGCGCCCCGGCGGCCGCATGAGCGGCGGCGAGCAGCAGATGCTCACCGTGGCGCGCACGCTCATGGGCAACCCCTACCTGGTGCTGCTGGATGAGCCCTCCGAAGGCGTGGCCCCCGTGATCGTGGAGCAGATGGCGCACATGATCCTGGAGCTGAAGGAGCAGGGCGTCAGCATTCTGCTGTCCGAGCAGAACATGCACTTTGCCGAGCTGGTGTCCGACCGCGCCTATGTGCTCGAAAAGGGCCAGATCCGCTACCAGGCCAGCATGGAAGAGCTGGCCGCCAACGAAGAGGTGCGGCGCGCTTACCTGAGCGTGTGATGCACCTGCGCAGCCGTGCGACGTGGTGCGCTGCACACGGGTGCTGTTGGTTACAAAAAACACCTCTTCAAACACTTGCGCGATGCGAGCACAAGCCCCGAAACTGGCGCCTTTGATGTAAGGAGCACTACATGAAGTGTCGAGGAGTGGAGGATGGATGCATCGACCGCCGGACTGCCATGGCGGGGCTGGTGGCAACAGCGGGATGGGCCTGGGCGGGGCCGGCCGCTGCCGAGACCGGAGTGACGGACACCCGCATCAAGGTGGGGCAGTCGGCCGTGTTCACCGGCCCTGCCAAGGATTTTGGGGTGGATTACAAGGCGGGCATTGCGCTCTACTTCGACAAGGTCAACAAGACCGGTGGAGTGTTGGGGCGCACGCTGGAGCTCGTCTCCCACGACGACGCTTACGACCCCAAGAAGACCGCAGAAAACACCACGCGCCTCATCGACGAAGACAAGGTGTTTGCTCTCATCGGCTATGTCGCCACGGGCAACCTGATTGCTGCCATGCCCATTGCCGAGAAGGCCGGCGTGCCCATGTTTGCCCCGCTGGTCGGCACCACATCGTTTCGCACCAACCACAACCGCTACCTGTTCCACGTGCGCGCCAGCTACGAGGCTGAACTGCGCAAGATCGTGGGGCACCTAGCCACGCTGGGCATCCACAACATTGCGGTCATCTACCAGAACAGTGCATTTGGCAAATCCAACCTCGACACCTGCCTGCAAATCGCGCAGGGGCTCAAGGTCAAGGTGGTGGAGTCCGTGCCCATGGAGATCGCCGCCACCGACGCCAAGGCCCAGGTGGCCTCGCTCACCAAGGCGCAGCCTGGTGCGGTGGTGATGATCATGGCGGGCAAGATGGTGGAGGTTTTCCTGCGCGACTACCGTGCCGGGGGCGGCGCCTCGCCGCTGTACACGATATCGGTGGGCATCACCGATGCGCCGGGCTCTGCGCAGCGCTTGAACGGCGGCATCGAAGGGCTGGTCACGGCCAGCATCGTGCCCTCGCCGCAGGCCAGCCGCCTGCCCATCGTGGCGGACTACCGCAAGGACCGCGTCGACGCGGGCGAGAAGATCGACAGCTACACCATGCTGGAGGGCTACATTGCCGCCCGCGTGTTTGTGGAGGGTCTCAAGCGCGCGGGCAAAGCGCTCACGCGCGAAGGCTTCATCAAGGCCATGGAAGACATGGGCACCACCAAGATCGGTGACTTTCCGCTGCAGTACGGCCCGGGCAACCACAATGGCTCCAACTTTGTGGATCTGGAGATGTACACGCGCACCGGCAGTCTGCGGCGCTGAGGGCACCCCAAAGAGACATGCACGCGCCCGCTTCGCTTCACACCATGGTCGTCAACGGCCAGCCTTGTGCCTTGCCAGCAAGTACCTCCACCCACGCCACGCTGCTGCACGTGCTGCGCAATGACTTGTCGCTCAACGGCCCCAAATACGGCTGTGGCCTGGGGCAGTGCGGGGCGTGCACGGTGCTGGTGGACGGCATTGCCGCGCGGGCCTGCGTGATCCCGGCGCAGGGCGTGGCAGGCCGCGAGGTGACAACGCTGGAAGGGCTGCCCGGGCGCTGCAGCCGCACCGAAGGACTTCACCCGGTGCAGCAGGCCTTTGTGGATGAGCAGGCCGCGCAGTGCGGCTACTGCCTCAACGGCATGGTGATGATGGCCGTGGCCTTGCTGGAGCGCAACCCTGACCCCGACGAAACGGCAGTGCGCCGCGAGCTGTCGGGCAACCTGTGCCGCTGCGGCACGCATGTCGAAATCATCCGCGCCGTGCTGCGTGCGGCGGTGCTCATGCGCGAGGCCCGGGCATGAGCGCCACCCCCGATAACGCCGCACCCCTGCGCGCCCACAGCCCGCTCACCCGCGCCGACTTCCACGCTTCCCAGGGCGTGCTGCTGGTGGTGCGCAACCCACCGCCTGCGCCGCCGCCGGTCAAAGGTCAGCCCGCGCTGGTAGCGGGCAACCCGGCCGAGGGTGTAGAGATTTTGATTGCCGTGTGGGACGACGGCAGCGTGACCGCGCTGAGCGGCCATGTGGACTTGGGCACCGGCATCCGCACCGCGCTGGCGCAGATCGTGGCCGAAGAGCTGGATGTGCCGCTGGCGCAGGTGAACATGGTGCTGGGCGACACCACACGCGCGCCCAACCAAGGCGCCACCATTGCCAGCGCGTCCATCCAGATCCACGCTAAGCCCTTGCGCACCGCCGCCGCGCAGGCGCGCCACTGGCTGGTGGCGCAGGCCGCAGAGCGGCTCGGCGTACCGGTGGAGGCACTGCAGGTGCGCGCGGGGGTGGTGCAGGTCACTGCAGACCCGTCGCGCCAAGTGGCCTACGGCGCGCTGCTGGCGGGCGCGCACACCACGCTGGAGCTGGTGGATGCCACGACCACCAAGGCCGCCGCCGATTACACCGTGGTCGGCCAGTCCGTGCCGCGTGTGGACATCCCCGCCAAGGTCAGCGGCGAGCTGGTGTTTGTGCACGACATGCGTGTGCCCGGCATGCTGCACGGCCGCGTGGTGCGCCCGCCGTATGCGGGGGCGGACCATGGCGACTTCATCGGCAACACGCTCGAATCGGTGGACCAGCAGTCCATCGCCCACATCCCCGGCATACGCGCCGTGGTGGTGATCCGCGACTTTGTGGGCATCGTCGCCGAGCGCGAGGAGCAGGCCGAGCAGGCGCTGCGCGATCTGAAAGTGCACTGGAAGGACTGGCCCGGTTTCCCGCGCCAGGACAGCACCGAGGCGCTGGAGCAGGCCATCCGCGCCAACCCCGCCACGCAGCGCCGCCTGGTGGACGAGGGCGATGTGGAGGGCGCCCTGGCCGCGCTGTCTGCCAACGGCCAGCCCATGCCGCGCACCTATGTGTGGCCGTACCAGATGCACGGCTCCATCGGCCCATCGTGCGCGGTGGCCGAATGGCGCAGCGATGACAGCACGGTCCGCCCGCGCATGACGGTGTGGGCTGGCACGCAGAACCCCCATGTGCTGCGCGCCGACCTGGCCCGCCTGATGGGGCTGGCCGATGTGGACATCGACCTCATCCGCATGGAGGCCGCAGGCTGCTATGGCCGCAACGGTGCCGACGATGTAGCGGCCGATGCCGCGCTGCTGTCGCGCGCCGTGGGTGCGCCCGTGCGTGTACAGCTTACGCGCGAGCAAGAACACCTGTGGGAGCCCAAGGGCACTGCCCAGCTCATGCAGGTGCGCGGCGGGCTCAACGCCGATGGAACCGTGGCGGCGTATGACTTCGAAACCTCGTACCCGTCCAACGGCGCGCCCACGCTGGCCCTGCTGCTCACCCGCACCATCGAGCCCGTGGCCCAGGCCTACGAGATGGGCGACCGCACCGCGCGCCCGCCCTACCAGTACGACAACCTGCGCGTGGCCGTCAACGACATGCCGCCCATCGTGCGCGCGTCGTGGCTGCGCGGCGTGTCGGCCTTGCCCAACTCGTTTGCGCACGAGTCCTATGTGGACGAGCTGGCAACGGCGGCGGGTGTGGACCCGGTGCAGTTTCGCCTGCAGTTGCTGAACGACCCGCGCGCCGCCGAGCTGGTGCAGGCCACGGCCGAAAAGGCGGGCTGGATTCGCCGCACCGGCCCGCTGCAGCGCGAGCAGGACGGTGACTGGGTGCAAGGCCAGGGCTTTGCCTATGCCCGCTACATCCACAGCAAATGGCCCGGCTTTGGCGCCGCCTGGGCGGCCTGGGTGGCCGATGTGGAGGTCAACAAAAAGACTGGAGAGGTGCATGTGCGCCGCGTGGTCGTGGGGCACGACGCGGGCCTGATGGTGAACCCCGCCGGTGTGGAGCAGCAGGTGCATGGCAACGTGCTGCAGACCACCAGCCGCGCGCTCAAGGAACAGGTGACGTTCGAGCCCGTGAAGCAGGCCGTGGACAACCGCGAATGGGGCAGCTACCCCATCCTGAGCTTCCGCGAGGTGCCGGTCATCGAGGTCATGCACATGCCCCGGCAGGACGAGGCGCCGCTGGGCTCGGGCGAGTCGTCCTCCGTGCCGGGCACGGCAGCGATTGCCAACGCGATTTTTGACGCCACCGGTGTGCGTTTTCGCGCGCCGCCGTTCACGCCGGAAGTGGTGCGCGCGGGACTTAGTCCCCTGCCCGGTGGTGCGGGCGAGGCCGCCTCCAGCGGAAGCCCGCCTGCGGAACAAGCCGAAGTGCTGCCCACCCTGGAACTGCCTGCGCCCACCGTGCCCGCCAGCGCCACTTGGCCTCGCACACGCAGCCCCTGGGCGCGTGCCATTGCACTGGTCGCCGGTGGCATCGCCATGGGCGCAGCGCTGCTGGGCTGGCGCCCCTCCATCGCACCCGTGGTGCAGACGGCGGGTGCCTCTGTCTACAACGCCGCCACCATCGAGCGGGGCCGCCTGCTGGCCGCTGCTGGCGACTGTGTGGTGTGCCACACCGCCCCAGGCGGCACGCCCAACACGGGGGGCCGCGCCATGGAAACGCCATTCGGCAAGGTCTACACCACCAACCTCACGCCCGACGCCGAGACCGGGATCGGCCAGTGGTCCTTCAGCGCCTTCCAGCGCGCCATGCGCGAAGGTATCTCGCAGGGCGGCAAACACCTGTACCCCGCGTTCCCCTACACCTCGTTCGCCAAGATGAGCGACGACGACCTGACCGCGCTGTACGCCTACCTGATGGCGCAGCCCGCCGTGCGGGCCGAGGTGCCGAAGACCGAGCTGGCCTTCCCGTTCAGCGTGCGCCCCCTCATGGCGGGCTGGAACGCGCTGTTCC
>NZ_JAMXAX010000126.1 GCF_023913775.1 Acidovorax facilis | reverse complement strand
CCGCCGCCACCGGGCAGGCTGTCCATCTCGGGCATGCCCGCCATGGTGCCGGTGGAGACATCCATCCACAGCTGGACTTTGGGGGCCTTGGTGGTTTGGGCCTGGGCGCCCAGGCTGGCGATGCACAGGCCAACGGCCAGGCAGGCGGGGGTCAGGACGAAGCGCAAAGAGGTCATGGGGGTCTGCTCCAGGAGATACATGGATCACCCGGCAAACCATCGTGGGCCACAGGGCGGCACTTTCGCCGCCCTGTGAAGAGGCCTTGCGGTCAACCCGGGTGTGTTGAACGCAGCGCAGTGTAGGCCCCGCACAGACGCATTTTGCCTGCGCAAGTTACCTGTGGAAACCGTTTGTGTGCGCTATTTCACGCATGTTTGCGCGGCGACAGCGCCGCGCCCCGGACCAGCGGTCGATCAGCCGCGCAGGCGGTCGATCAAGCCATTCAAAGCTTCGAGCGAGCCAAACTGAATCGCCAGCTCGCCCATGTCCTCCACCCGGCCATGACGCTTGACGCGCTTTTTCACGCGCACCTCGACCTCGGCCATGAGAAGGTCCGAGAGTTCTTCTTCCACGCGCTTCATGTCGCGCGACTTTTCCTTCTGAGGCTTTTGCGGCACCAGGCTGAACTCGGCGCCGATCTTCTTGACCAGGGCCTCGGCCTCACGCACCGACAGCTTCTTGGCCGCGATCTGGTTGCCCGCCGTGATCTGCGCAGCGCGGTCCAGCGACAGCAGCGCGCGCGCATGGCCCATGTCGATGTCGCCCGCCATCAGCATGGTCTGCACGGGCTCGGCCAGGTTCAACAGGCGCAGCAGGTTGCTGGCCGCGCTGCGCGAGCGGCCCACGGCCTGCGCGGCCAGCTCGTGCGTGAGGCCAAACTCCTTGACCAGGCGCTGCAGGCCATGGGCTTCTTCCAGCGGGTTGAGGTCTTCGCGCTGGATGTTCTCGATGAGCGCCATGGCGGCCGCCGACTCGTCGGGCACGTCGCGCACCAGCACCGGCACCTCGGCCAGGCCCGCCAGGCGCGAGGCGCGGAACCGCCGCTCGCCCGCGATGATTTCGTACTTGCCGGCGTTGTCGCCACCCGTGAGGCGCCGCACCAGGATGGGCTGCATGATGCCCTGGGCCTTGATGGATTCGGCCAGCTCGTACAGCGCACCCTCGTCCATGCGCGTGCGGGGCTGGTACACGCCGGGCACCAGTTCGGAGAGCGGCAGGCTGCTGGGCAGCCCGGCTTCGGCCGCCTGGGCCTGCTCCACTTTTTCTTCGACCTTGGGGCCCAGCAGGGCTTCCAGGCCTCGGCCGAGGCCCTTGGGTTTTTTGGTGACCATGAAATGCGTCTCGCGAAAGGGAAAAAGGAATGGGAAGAATCAGCGGTCGATGATGACCAGCGTGCCATGGCTGCCGGGCGCGACGGCGTGGGGCACACCCGCGGGCACGATGAACACCTCGCCCGCGTTCACCTCGGTGACCTGCCCTTGCAGGTCCAGGCGCATGCAGCCGTCAAGCACCAGCAGCGCCTCGTCAAAGTCGTGCGACTCGTCGGGGTAGGCGGCGGCGTCCATGCGCAGCACCTTGAGGTTGGCGCCTGCGGCCTGGCCCACGACCGTGGAGCTCCAGGCGCGGGGCAGTTGCTCGGCGATGGCGGACAGGTTGATTTTGGTCATGGGTCAGAAGCACAAGTATTTCAAAACGTGGGGCGGCCCACCGCACGGCCCACCCCACGGCGCCTCTTGCGGCTGCGCCACAAACGAAGCCATACACCGAATGCGATGGCCAGCAGCACCAGGGCCAGCATGAACTGCCCCAGCGCGCCCACCACCACGGCCCCGCTGGGCAGCAGCCAGGCCAGCACCAGCTGCAAGGCATCGACCAACCCGTAGGCATCGACGGGGCGCCGCCGGGTTGCGGGGACAGCATCCGGTGCAGTGACGTCTGCGGTCACCGGCGGGCGCTTGCGCCACAAGGCCCAGCGGCTCATGCCGGGTTGGCCAGCTGCATCAGCCAGCCATGCCCCTCGTCCCAATCGCCCAGACCCGATTCGGCATTGATGTGGCCGCGCTCGCCGTAGTCGACAAAACGCGCGCCCCAAGCCTGCGCCAAACCCTCAGCGCGCTCCAGGCTGCAATATGGATCATTGCGGCTGCCCACCAGCAGCGCCGGGAACGGCAGGGGTTTGCGCGCAATGGGTGCCCAGCCGTGGATCTGCGCGGCCAGATCGGGCCGCTCCACGTCGCCCGGGGCTACCAGCAAGGCGCCCAACACGCGATGGGCGTTGGCCGAATGGACGGCCCACCAAGCGGTGAGAACACAGCCCAGGCTGTGCGCCACCAGCAACACGGGGCCGTCGGCATCGACCACGGTTTCTTCCAGGCGCGCCGACCAGTCACCGCGCAGCGGGCGCATCCAGTCGTGCTGCTCCACGCGCTGGTAGCCGTGCACAGCCTCCCAGCGGCTTTGCCAGTGGTCGGGGCCAGAGTTCTGCCAGCCGGGCAGCAACAGGATGTTGGATGCCTTCATTACTATCAATTTAATAGCTGTTAGCGCTTGTCCATCAAGCGCCAGGTGCCATTTTTGCCATAGAAGGTGCAGCAGCAGGCATGTTTTTCACGCGGTCCACCATCTCTTGTGCAAACTCGACAAACGCCTGGCTGCCCTTGGCCGCCGGGTCAAACACCACGCCGGGCAAGCCGTAGCTGGGCGCTTCGGCCAGGCGCACGTTGCGCGGGATAACGCTGTTGAACACCTTCTCGCCAAAGTGGCCCTTGAGCTGGTCGCTGACCTGCTGCTGCAGGGTGATGCGCGGGTCGAACATCACGCGCAGCAGGCCGATGATCTGCAGGTCGGCATTGAGGTTGGCGTGCACCTGCTTGATGGTGTTGACCAGGTCGGTCAGCCCTTCGAGCGCGAAGTACTCGCACTGCATGGGCACGATCACGCCGTGGGCGCTGCACAGGCCGTTGAGGGTGAGCATGCTCAAGCTGGGCGGGCAGTCGATGAGCACGAAATCGAAGTCGGTATCGGCCTCGGCCAGCGCGGCCTTGAGGCGCTTTTCGCGGTGCTCCAGCGCCACCAGCTCCACCTCAGCACCCGCCAGCTCGCGGTTGGCGCCCAGCACCCAGTAGCCACATTTTTCCGACAACACGGCCGCCTCTTTCACCGAGGCGGATTCGAGCAGCACGTCGTACACCGTGAGGTCGAGGCTGCGCTTGTCCACGCCCGAGCCCATGGTGGCGTTGCCCTGCGGGTCCAGGTCCACCATCAACACGCGCTGGCCGATCTTGGCCAGGCCCGCAGCAAGGTTGACGGTGGTGGTGGTCTTGCCAACGCCACCCTTTTGGTTGGCAACGCAGAAAATTTTGGCCATGTGGGTGTTGCAGTCCGTTTTGTGGTTGTCGTTGTCGTTGTTTTATTTGGAGATGGCGAGCTTGATGCCAAAGCCGATCAGAAAGACGCCCGCCACCTTTTCCAGCACGCGGCCGATGCGCGGGTTGGCGCGCATGCGCTCGGCCAGGTGGTGCGTGAGCAGCACGGCGACCAGTCCATAGATAAACGTCAGCACCGCCACCGTCGCCGCCATCACGCCAAAGGTCAGCAAGCCCTGGTGCCGGGCCGGGTCCACAAACAGAGGGAAGAACGCCATGTAAAACACGATGGCCTTGGGGTTGAGCAAGGTGATCAGGCCGGCCTGTTTGAAGTAGTGGCGCGGCTGGATGTTGAGGATGGGTTGCGCGCCGGGCTTGGCCGTCAGCATCTTGAAGCCCAGCCAAGCCAAGTAGGCCGCGCCCAACCACTGCACTGCATTGAACGCTGTGGGGTACGTGGCCAGCAGCGCCGCCACACCGGCCACCGCGGCCCACATCAACACCTGGTCACCCGCGATCACCCCCATTGTGGCCGCCAGGCCTCCCCGCACGCCGCCCTTGCTGGTGGAGGTGATGAGCGCCAGATTGCCGGGGCCCGGAATGAGCAGGAACAACACAATGGCGGCGACAAAGGCGCCGTAGTCTGCGATGCCGAACATGCTTAGGACTTCCGCAAATAAGGATGCAACGACGGTACGTGCTCTTGTGGCAGGAGGCACGCCCGATCCGGTTTTGCGTAAGTCATGATGATCTCTCCCGGTGTGCTGGACGGGTGCGCAGATGGATGCACCCGAAGTGAGGTGCCGAGTTTACGCGACCACCCCGCCCCGGCCGCTGACAAGCTAGCGGCCGACGATCAGACCGGCTTCATCCAGATGATGCAGCGCTCGGCGTCGAGGCCTGGGACGGTGAGCTGTTCCACGTGAAACACCGACACATCGGTGGGCAGGGCCGTAATTTCATCCTCGGGGTGCTTGCCCTTCATGGCCAGCCAGACCCCGTGCGACGCCACCAGCGCGGCGCGCGACCAGGTCACAAAGTCAGGCAAAGAGGCAAAGGCGCGGCAGCTGATGATGTCGAAGGGGGTCGTCAGCGTCTCGACCCGCGCGTGCACGCCATGCAGGTTACGCAGCTTCAGCGCCACCGCCGCCTGCTGGATGAACGCAGCCTTTTTGCCCACGGTGTCTACGCAGCTCACATCCACTTCCGGACAGCAGATGGCAAACACAACACCGGGCAAACCTCCGCCCGAGCCGACGTCGAGCAAGCGCACAGCGTGGTGGCCCTTCCCTGCAAGCACAGCAACATGGCGGCGCAGCGGCGGCACAGCGGCAAGGCTGTCCAGCAGATGGTGCGTCATCATCTCCTGCGGATCGCGCACCGAGGTCAGGTTGTAGACCTTGTTCCACTTCTGCAGCAGGGCCAGAAAATCCATCAACAGGGTGATCTGGGCGTCGGTCAGACCCAGGGCCAAGGCATCGGCCCCTGCGTGCAGCTGTTGGCGCAAGCTGTCGTTTGTCACTGCCATCGTCATGCCGCCACTTCCCCCTCTGCTTTGGCAGCCGCAGCCACCGCAAACTCCTTGAACCCGCCCTTCTTCAAATGCACCATCAGCAGCGAGATCGCCGCCGGCGTGATACCCGTGATGCGCGAGGCGTGGCCCAGGGTTTCGGGCCGGTGGCGACTGAGCACCTGGCGTGCCTCGATGCTCAGGGCGGTGACTTGCATGTAGTCCAGCTCGGCTGGCAGGCGCAACTTTTCAAAGTGCGCGGCGCGCCCCACCTCATCTCGCTGCCGATCGATGTAGCCCGAATACTTGGCGGCAATCTCTACCTGCTCCACCACGGGTTCGCTCAAATCACCCAGCGTTTCACGTGAAACATCGTTGGTCGCGTATTTGCCACCATCCATGGACATCAGGTTGGTGTAGTTCACGTCCGGGCGGCGCAGCAGTTCGAACAGGTTGTATTCATGCTCGATGCTCTTGCCCAACACCCGCTCGGACTCCGCCGCTGGCAGGCTGCGCGGGTTCACCCAGGTAGCTTTCAGGCGTTCTGTTTCACGTGAAACAGCATCGCGCTTGCGGCTGAACGCATCCCAGCGCGCATCGTCCACCAGGCCCATACGGCGCCCCACTTCGGTCAGACGCATGTCGGCGTTGTCCTCCCGCAGTTGCAGGCGGAACTCGGCCCGGCTGGTGAACATGCGGTAGGGCTCGGTCACGCCCTTGGTGATCAGGTCGTCCACCAGCACGCCCAGGTAGGCCTCGTCGCGGCCAGGCAGCCAAGGCGCGTCGCCCCGGCACTGCAGGGCGGCGTTGATGCCTGCGAACAGGCCCTGGGCCGCCGCCTCTTCATAACCGGTGGTGCCGTTGATCTGCCCTGCAAAGAACAGGCCCTGGATCTGCCGCGTCTCGAAGCTGCTCTTGAGCGAGCGGGGGTCAAAGTAGTCGTACTCAATGGCGTAGCCGGGGCGCAGGATGTGCGCGTTCTCCAGCCCCTTCATGCTGCGCACCAGCTCGTACTGGATGTCGAATGGCAGGCTGGTGCTGATGCCGTTGGGGTAGAACTCGTGCGTGGTCAGGCCTTCGGGCTCCAGGAAAATCTGGTGGCTGTCCTTGTCGGCAAAGCGGTTGATCTTGTCTTCCACACTCGGGCAGTAGCGCGGGCCCACGCCCTCGATCTTGCCGGTGAACATGGGGCTGCGGTCAAAGCCGCTGCGGATGATCTCGTGCGTGCGTTCGTTGGTGTGCGTCACCCAGCAAGGCATCTGGCGCGGGTGCATTTCTGCGTTGCCCATGAAGCTGAACACGGGCACCGTGCCCTCGTTCACACCACCGGGCATGCCGTCGCCGGGCTGCTCAGTGCACTTCGAGAAGTCGATGCTGCGCCCATCCAGCCGGGGCGGCGTGCCGGTCTTCAGGCGGCCCTGGGGCAGCTTCAGCTCCTTGAGGCGTGCCGAGAGCGACACGGCAGGCGGGTCACCCGCCCTGCCCGCCGCGTAGTTGTTCAGCCCCACGTGGATCTTGCCGTCGAGGAAGGTGCCCGCCGTCAGCACCACGGTCCGCGAGCGGAACCGGATGCCCACCTGCGTGACGGCGCCCACCACGCGGTCGCCCTCCACCATCAGGTCGTCAACCGCCTGCTGGAACAGCCACAGATTGGGCTGGTTCTCCAGCATGCGGCGGATGGCGGCCTTGTACAGAATGCGGTCGGCCTGCGCCCGCGTGGCCCGCACGGCGGGGCCTTTGGAGCTGTTGAGGATGCGGAACTGGATGCCACCCTCGTCCGTGGCCAGCGCCATCGCCCCGCCCAGCGCATCCACCTCTTTCACCAGGTGGCCCTTGCCGATGCCGCCAATGCTGGGGTTGCAGCTCATCTGGCCCAGCGTCTCGATGTTGTGGGTCAGCAGCAGGGTTTTGCTGCCCATGCGCGCAGCGGCCAGCGCGGCCTCGGTGCCTGCATGGCCACCGCCGACAACGATCACATCAAATTCCTGGGGGTACAACATGGGAACACTCCAGGGCCTGGCGGGCCCGATAATCAAAACACCCGGTGCGCTAGGGTGCCCTGTCAAAGGCGCCGCATGCCGGCCCTGCTGGTGGTGGGCGCACTTGGCGCCCCAGCAGGCAACCCGCGATTTTCCCACTTTGCGCAGGCCGTGTCTGTTTCCAGCCCCCTCACCCTCTTCCTGACCGAGTTGCTTGGCGTCCCGCCTCCGGCCGTGGAGACCTGGTGGGTACGCGCCGAACGGCGCTTGCTGGAACGTGGCCAGCCCCTGCTGCGGGCGGGCGAACACTGGCGGCACCTGTGGTGGGTGGAGCGCGGCGCGCTGCGGCTGTACTACCTGGACCGCGACGGCGCAGAGTCCAACAAGAACTTCTTTCTGGACGGCGCCCTGTGCTGGCCCATCACTCCCACGCTGCGCCATCAGCCGGTGATGTTTCACGTGGAACCACTGGAAGACAGCGTGGTGTGGGCGCTGCACTTGCCCGTCGATCCAGGTGAGCCGCTGCCCAGCGCGGGCTGGGCACCCTGGGCCGCGCTGGAGCACCGGGTGCTCTGCGCGCTGCTCGACGGCAAGATGCAGCGCGAACAGGAGTTCTTGCAGCTCAGCGCCCGCCAGCGCTACGCCAGTTTGCTGGAGCAGCACCCGCAGTGGGCGGATCGCATCGCCCTCAAACACCTGGCCTCGTACCTCGGCGTGACCGACGTCTCGCTGTCGCGCCTGCGCAGCGAGATGGGGCTTATCAAAGGATAAGGCGCGGGGTGCGAGGCATCGGCAGACTGCGGGCATCGTTCTACATGCCCGCCATGACCACCATCCCACGCCCCCACAACCCGCCGCCTGCCCTGCTCGTCCTCATCCCGCACGCCCTCGCCGTGTTGTGGCTCGGCCTCATGGCCGGGTTCTTCGGCACCTACAGCGCCAACGTCAACCTGGCCATGTTGCAGATGGACGGCGCCACCTACGCCACCGTGCAGTCCGCCTTCAACCGCAACGTCCGGCACGCCCTGTTCTTTGCGCTGTTCTTTGGCCCACCGCTGTGGTGCGCGCTGGCCGTGGCTACGGCCTGGCGTGAACACCGCGCACTGTGGTGGCGCCTGCTGGCCGTGGTCGGCGTGGCCTACCTGCTGGGCATTGTGTTCTTCACCCAGCAGGTCAACCTGCCCCTGAGCTACACCACAGAAGCCTGGAACCCCCAGGCCCTGCCCGCCGACTGGGCCAAAGTGCGTGACCAGTGGAATGCCGCCAACCTGTGGCGTGCGCTGCTCAGCCTGGGTTGCTTTGCCACAGCGCTGGGGACGCTGGTGGGGCGGCTTGCCGGTCGCGGCACGTAGATCGCTACATCCGCCCCGAACACCGTGCAGCCACACCACGGAATAACCCTGCCCGGCCTGCCTCGCTTGCAGGATTCCTGCCGCACGCCTGTGATTCAATCGCAGGCACCATGCCACACACCACTCCCTCCCTCCTCATCTTTGCCGGCAGCACGCGCCAGCAATCCTTCAACCGCAAACTGGCCCACGCCACAGCCGCCATCGCACGCGACGCGGGCGCCACCGTCACGCTGCTGGAGCTGTCCGAGTTCGACATCCCGCTGTACAACGCCGACCTCGAAGCCCAGGGCACGCCCGCCAACGTGATCCGGCTCAAGGAAATCCTGTGGCAGCACCCCGCCTGGGTCATCTGCTCGCCCGAGTACAACGGCAGCTACACCGCCCTGCTCAAGAACACCATCGACTGGGCCTCCAGCCCGGTCAAGGGCAACCCTGACTGGCAGGACGGCGGCAAGAGCTTTCGCGGCAAGGTGGTGGGCATGCTCAGCGCGTCGCCGGGGGCACTGGGCGGCCTGCGCTCGCAAAGCCACCTGGCCCCCTTGCTCATCAACGCCGAATGCTGGCTGGCGCCCAAGGCGTTTGCGCTGGGCTCGGCGGGCAGCGCGTTTGACGACAGCGGCGCCCTCATCCAGCAAGCCCACCGCGACCGCGTGCGCGCCGTGGTCGACCAGGTGCTGTGGGCATCCAGCCGCCTGCACGGCGACGCTGCCGCTGGCCAGTGAACACCAAAATTTGAGTCAAATTGGCCTCTAGCGCTTGCCCGACAAGCACCAGAAGCTACAAAAACAATAGCAATCACCCATGAACTGCCGCCCCGGCTGCGGCGCCTGCTGCACCGCCCCCTCCATCAGCTCGCCCATCCCGGGCATGCCGCAGGGCAAACCTGCGGGGGTGCGGTGCGTTCAACTGGGGGACGATACGCGCTGCCGCATTTTTGGGCAGCCTGAACGACCGGCGGTGTGCGGCGGGTTGATGCCGTCGGTGGAAATGTGCGGAACCAGCAATGGGCAAGCACTGGTGTATCTGACGCAGCTGGAGCGGCTGACGCAGCCGGAAGACGTATAGGAGTCTTGCCATTGCTGAACCGTCTGCCCCGTCTGATTGGCTAGCCAAGGTGAGGTGGCTTGGGAGGCGTGTCGAACATCGACAGAATCTTCTGTGGCGACAAATTGCTTTGGTCTCGTCTTCTGTTGTCCAAGAGTACCGCCGGAACATAGAGGGTCTGGACTGGAGTTGTCGGCACAGGGCCTGGCTGCGGAGCAAGAAGAACTGAGGGGATATTCGTCTTCAATTGATTCAAGGCATCTGTCTCACCGGCAAGTAGGAGCTCTTTTTCTATTCGATCTAGTTGCACCCGTGCCTGAGCAAGATGCTCCCGACCAGCAACGGCGTTTCCAGCCTGGAACTCCGCCTCGGCTTTCTCGACGAGAGGAAGCAGCCGTGAGATTTGCCCCGGTACGCCCAATCGGCGCTCAGCCCTCACCAACGCCCCCGCGGGCGGAGCCGCGTCACTAAGCGTCCGTTTGATCACGAAGTCGGAGAACTCCTTGCCATCCTTGACCAGATAGTCGATGCCTTCACGGAACGATCCATAGGCACAGATTCCTGCATACAACGCCCCCGCAACGGTAATCCACCCTTTGAGCGAACCTTCTTCAACACGGAGATCAATAAGCACCTCATTTTTGAAGTGCTCCGACGCAGAAAGCGCCGCGACATAGAGAAAGTACTTTCGCGCAACATCCAACTTTTCAGGAGATGCATCGGTCTTGAAATGGACATAGGTCTGAGCCAACGTCGTCAAGGGTTTTCCAGGCTGGAGATTTGCAAGCGCGTCCATAGATCGGGCGAAGAGGCGTGAATACGTGAAATGCAATTGCGGACTTATACAGTAAGCGCCGACTGCTATCAAACTAAAAGCGGCACCCATGACACTGGAGTCCGTCACAAGGCGCTGTCTTATCCCGTCTAACTGAATACAGCCGAAAGAACAGACTTTCGAACACACCCCTTCAGTCACCGACAAGCCACCCCAAACAGTCGCCACCAGACCGCCATGCCAACCACAGCCACCACCCCCTTCACCACCCTGCGCCCCCGCCTCTTTGGCATTGCCTACCGCATGCTGGGCGTGCGCGCCGATGCCGAGGATGTGCTGCAGGACGCCTGGCTGCGCTGGAGCCGCCAGGACCTGGCCGCGCTGCAGTCGGCCGAGGCCTGGCTGGTGACGGTGGTCACGCGGCTGTCCATCGACCGGCTGCGCGCGCTCAAGGCCGAGCGTGAGGCCTATGTGGGCTGGTGGCTGCCCGAGCCGCTGGTGCAGCTGCACGACCCCGCCACCGGCGATGCGCAGCACCACCAAACGCCCGAGGCGGCCGCCGAGCTGGCGGGCGAGCTGTCGGTGGCGTTTCTGTATGTGCTGGAGCGCCTGGGGCCCGAGGAGCGCGCGGCATTTTTGCTGCGCCAGGTGTTCGACTACGACTACCCCGAGATCGCCGCCCAGCTGGGCAAAACCGAGGCCGCCTGCCGCCAGATGGTGCACCGCGCCAGCGAACGCGTGCAGCAAGCGCGCACACGCTTTGAGGTGCCCCACGCCGTGCACCACCAGTTGCTGCAGCGTTTCATGCTGGCCGCCAAAAGTGGCGACCGCAGCGCCATCGAGGCGCTGCTGAGCGAAGAGGCGCAGCTGATTGGCGACGGCGGCGGCAAGGTGCCGTCCTTCCCCAAGCCGTTGGTGGGGCCGTTTCGCATTGCCAACCTGTACTGGGCGCTGTTTCGCCGCCTGGGAGCGCAAGTGGCGTACCGCATGGCGCTCATCAATGGCGAGCCGGGACTGCTGCGCTATGTGGATGGCCAACTTGAATCGGCGCAGGCATTTGTGACGGACGGGGAGCGGATTATGGCGATCTATGCAGTGCGCAACCCGGACAAGCTGGCGGGCATTCCGGCCACACTTGGGTGAAATCTCTTGAGGATTTTTGGCGCCCCGTGTCACAGCGGCAGACCTGGCAACGTCTAAGCAGTATGAAAGGCAGCAACACCACCGCCGCCTTCATGCCCACGGTTTTTCTACCCCGAACCATTGCCACCTACATCCAAGGAACCGCCATGTCATCGACCACCCAACACACCGCCCGCCTGCCCTATCACAAGCTGTCTTCCAAAGCCTTCATGGGCCTGGTGAGCCTTTCCGAAACCATCAAGAAGGGCCCGCTGGGCGCGCGCCTGGCCGAGCTGGTGTTTCTGCGCGTGTCGCAGATCAACGGCTGCGCATACTGCATGGACATGCACTGGACCTACCTGGTCAAGGACGGCATGGACCCGCGCCACCTGAACGCCGTGGCGGGGTGGCGCGAGGCGCCGTTCTTCGGCGAGCGCGAACGCGCCGCCTTCCGCTGGGCCGAGATCATCACCGCCACGCCCCACAGCGATGCGAGCGACGAGGAATACGCCAAGCTGCAGACGGTGTTCAACGAAGCGGAAATCTCCGAGCTGGGCTTTGCCATTGGCGCGATCAATGCGTGGAACCTGATCAACGCGGGCATGCGGGCGCCGATTCCGCAAGCGGGCTGAGTACAGGCGCAGGGCTTTTGCGCAGCGCGACCCCTGGCATTACTCGATTGACGATCTGGCATCGCTCGGCCAGACTCGTCGCCACTGATGGGCCGCTGGTTCTGCGGGCGGCAATGGCCATATTGGCGCCCTGGGCAGCCCCTGCCCACCTTCGAGAAAGCCCCATGAAACCCCTGCACCGAGCCACCATCGCCCTGATGGCAACCCTCGCGGCTGCCACCTGCGCTGCCCAATCCCCCACCCAGGCCATCTCCACCGCGCGCCAGGCTGACCGCATCACCTGGACGGCAGCGGCCCCCCACGGCGCCGCCAAGCTGCGGCTGGCGCGCCCGGATGGCACGGTCAGCGACCTGCCGTTTGCGCGCGGCCCCGTGGTGCTGGAGCCCCAGCGTGCAGGGCTGGCCGATGGCCGCTATTTTTATGAATTGAGCCTGGAGCCCCCTGCGGCCATGGACCCCGCCCAGGCCCAGGCCACCCTGCAGCAACGCATCACGGCGGGCTCTTTCGTGGTCATTCAGGGCCAGTTGGTGGTGGATGCGACCGAGCCAGGCGCCCCTGTGCTGCCCACCAAGACCGGCACCACCTTCACCACCAAGGACCAGGTGGTGGCCGACGACCTGATCGTGCAGGGCAGCCTGTGCGCGGGCTTAGATTGCGTCAACAACGAATCCTTTGGCTTTGACACGCTCCGGCTCAAGGAGAACAACCTCGGTATCCATTTCGACGACACCAGCGTTGGCGCCTTTCCGGCCAACGACTGGCGGATCCGGGTCAATGACACCGCCTCGGGCGGGGCCTCGTATTTCACGGTCGAAGATGCCACGGCCAACCGCCAGGTCTTCACCGTCAGTGCTGGCGCCCCCAGCAACAGCCTGTACGTCAGCTCGACGGGCCGGCTGGGCCTGCGCACTGCCACGCCGGTGCTGGACGTGCACACACTGACCGGCAACACCCCCGCCATTCGCCTGGAGCAGTCGTCGGCAGGCGGCTTCACGGCGCAGACCTGGGACATTGGGGCCAACGAGGCCAACTTCTTCGTGCGCGACGTCACCAACGGCTCGCGCCTGCCCTTGCGCATTCGCCCCGGCGCGCCCACCAGCAGCCTGGACATTGCGGCCTCCGGCGCAGTGGGCATAGGCACCGCTTCGCCCGGCGCGGCGCTGCACGTCCGGCGCACCGATGGCACGGCCCAGGTGCTGGTGCAGGAAACCAGCGGCACCACCGCCCCGCGCACGCTGCTGAATCTGGCCAACAACGGGCCTGCCGTGCTGCGCTTTACCACGGCACCGGCCACGGGCTGGGACATGACATCAGGCACCGCGCTCACGCTGGCGACCCAGGGCGCTGGCACCCCCCAGTTCACGCTGGCGGCCAACGGCAACCTGGCCATCACCGGCACCCTGAGCACAGGCTCCAGCCGCACGCTCAAGACCGGCATCGAGCCGGTCAATGGCGCCGCCCTGCTGGAGAAAGTGCTGGCCCTGCCGCTCTACCACTGGCGCTACAAATCCAGCCCCACACAAGAGCGCCACGTCGGCCCCATGGCCGAAGACTTCCGCAAGATCTTCCAGCTGGGGCAGGACGACAAAAGCCTGGCCCCCGGCGATCTGGCCGGCGTGACCCTGGGCGCCGTGCAGGCGCTGGCCCGCAAGGTGAACGAGCGCGAGGCAGACATCGCCGCGATCCGGGCCCGCATCTCCCTGCTCGAAGCGCAGATGGCCCCAACGGGCGCGCCGGGCGCTTCGGGCGTGCCCACCAAGACCGCCACGCCCGCAGCACGCTAGGGATTGCCAACATGCCTGCCCACCATTGCTTGCCCCTCCTGACCAGGCTGCGGCCGCGCGCTGCCACCCTGGTTGCCGCCACCCTGGCATCCCTGCTGAGCCCACCCCTCGTGCACGCACAAACCGGCAGCGAAGTGCAGCCCCCCACCATTGCGGCGCGGCTTCAGGCCACCCGGCTGGAGTGGACCCCCACCGCACCCCATGGCCGCGCCGTGCTGCGCATCGCCCGCGAGGGCGATGCGCCCCAGGACCTGGTGCTGTCCGGCCCGCTGGTGTTGTCGCTGCAAGACCATCCCTTGCCCGACGGGCGCTACACCTACGAGTTGACGCTGGCCCCCACCACCGCTGCCGTGCGGCCCGACGATGCAACCCCCGTGGCGGCCAACCCCGTGGGCGCCTCGAGCGCTGCCGGGCCCAGGGGCGCCATGCTGGCCGGCAACGTGTCGGTGGCGGGCGGTGCGTTTGTGCTGCCACCCGCACTTTTGCCCCCGGGCGAAGGGGATACAGCCGACGGCCCCGCCGCGCAGTCCGCCCCATCTTCAAAGGCCGCCCGCACCCTCCGCCTTGCCACCAAAGACCAGTTGGTCGCCGACGACCAGATCGTGCAAGGCAGCATCTGCATGGGGTTTGACTGCGTCAACAACGAGAGCTTTGGCTTCGACACCCTGCGCCTGAAGGAAAACAACCTGCGCATCAAGTTTGAAGACACCAGTGCGGGCGCGTTTCCCGGCAACGACTGGCAGATCATCGCCAACGACAGCGCCAGCGGCGGGGCCAGCTACCTCGGCATCGACGATGTCACAGGCAGCTTGACCCCCGTGCGCTGGCTGGCCGGTGCGCCCGCCAACAGCCTGGTTGTGGACCCACAAGGGCGCGTGGGGGTGGGCACCGGCGTACCCGTGCTTGATCTGCATGTGCTGTCCTCCAACACCCCGGCGCTGCGACAAGAGCAGAACAACACCGGCGGCTACACAGCCCAGACCTGGGATGTGGCGGGCAACGAAGCCAATTTCTTCGTGCGCGATGTCACCGGGGGCTCCCTCCTTCCCCTGCGCATCCGGCCGGGGGCGCCACATGCCAGCGTTGATATTGCGGGCAACGGCAGCGTCGGCCTGGGCACGCCGCGCCCTGCTGCCCCGTTGCACCTGCGGCGCGCGGACGGCAGCGGAGCCCTGCTGGTGGACAACACCAGCGCCACCGCCCTGCCCCGCGTGCAGATGGAGCTGCAGAACAACGGCGCCATCGCTGCGCGGCTTGCACATGGCACAGGCACCGCATACTGGACGCAACACGCTACGGCTTCGGCCTTCAGCCTGGCGCCCAGCGGCAGTGGCAACAATGCGCTGTCGATGCAGGCAGGTGGCGGACTGGTGGTGGCCGGCACCCTCAGCCAGGGCTCCAGCCGCACGCTCAAACACGACATCAGCCCGGCCCCGGTCCATGCAGTCCTCGGCGAAGTGTTGAACCTGCCGCTGTATGCCTGGCGCTACCTGAGCGATCTCAACGCCAGCCTGCACCTGGGGCCCATGGCCGAGGATGTACACCAGCGCTTTCAGGTGGGCGCCAGCCCCCGGACGCTTGCGCCCAGCGATGTCGCCGGCCTTGCGGCCGCCACGGTCCAGGCCCTCCACCAGAAGCTGGCCGCCAAGGATGCAGAACTCATGGCCCTGGCCGAACGCCTTTCGGCCCTGGAGCAGCAGCTCGCGCGCAAAAACGGGGGCGCGCGATGACGGCCCGCGCAGCGCAGGCACTGCGCACCGGGTTGCGCCGGTTCACCACATGGATCGGCGTTGCCAGCCTGGTGCTGTGGGCTGCCAGCGTCGCCGCGCAGGACATCACCGTCACCCCGTCCAGCATTCCCACACCGGCGCTGGGTGTGCCCTACAGCGTGACCTTTGTCGGCAGCGATGGCGTGGCGCCCTACCAGTTCCTCGTCAGCGCAGGGCTTCTTCCGGCGGGCCTGAGCCTGTCGGGCACGGGCGATCTCACGGGCACGCCCACCAGCTCGGCGCCCTACAGCTTCACCATCACGGTGTCCGACGCCCTGGGGCGCGAGCTGGACCTGCTGGGTGCAGGCACCGTGACAGGTGCGCTGACCATCACCCCTCCGCCCGTGCTGGTCGCGAACACCGCCTACAGTGGACAGATCCAGGTCACCGGCGGCACCGGCCCCTACACCTTCACCGTGAACTCCGGCCCCCTGCCCCCGGGCATGACCTTGGGGCCCAACGGCCTGCTGAGCGGAACACCGACCACACCGGGGCTCTATGTCCTGGTCATCCAGGTCACGGACGCCAACGGCCTGTCCTCCACCATCACACTGAACCTCCAAGTGATGGCCCTCTCCACGGGAATTCCGGTGAACGATCCATGGATGCTGGTGCTGGCGGCGCTGGGACTGGGCTGGCTGGGGCGGCGCCAGATACGGCAGCAGCAAGGACGCGGGCGCTGATAGACCGGGCAGGGCCCCAGGGCACAGGAATTTGAAAAAAATTCGGCCCTGGCGCTTGATGGATGGACTTAGAAAGCTATTATTTCCATAGCATTCACAAAAAGCGCAACACCTGTAGCCTGCCTGACAGACCCGCCCGCCCTACCGCCCTACAGTGGGGCCTCCTACCCTCACCATCGGAGACACCCCATGCTTAACATCCCTTCGCTGCAAGAAGGCGTCAGCCCCGAAGAATGGCAGCTGCGCTGCGACCTGGCCGCGTGCTACCGGCTCGTTGCGCTGTACGGCTGGAGCGACTTGGTCTTCACCCACATCAGCGCCAAACTGCCCGAATCGGTGTCGGGTCCGGGCGAGCACCAGTTCCTCATCAACCCCTACGGCCTCATGTTCGACGAGATCACGGCATCGAGCCTGATCAAGGTGGACATGCAGTGCAACAAGCTGCACGACTCGCCCTTCCCCGTGAACCCGGCCGGTTTTGTGATCCACAGCGCGGTGCACGAGGCCCGGCCGGAGGCGGGCTGCGTGCTGCACACCCACACGCGTGCCGGTGTGGCCGTCAGCGCGCAAAAAGGTGGCGTGTTGCCCATCAGCCAGCAAAGCACCTTTGTGCTGGGCTCGCTGGCGTACCACGCGTACGAGGGCGTGGCCTTCCGCGACGAAGAAAAGCCACGCCTGCAGGCCGACCTGGGCGAGGCCAACTTCCTCATGCTGCGCAACCACGGGCTGCTCACCGTGGGCAAGACGATTGCCGACGCGTTCCTGTCGATGTACACCTTCGAGAACACCTGCCGCATCCAGATCGACGCGCAGGCAGGTGGCGAGTTGATCGCCGTAAACCCCCAGATCGTGAGCGGCGTGGCCCAGGCCATGCGTGTGCAGACGGGCGGCCTGGGTGGCGCATTTGCCTGGCCCGCGCTGCTGCGCAAGGTGGAGCGCGACCTGCCAGGCTGGAATACCTGAGACGTCCTACAGCCCCCGGCAGCGGGCGCACCAGAAGGCCTTGACGGTGTCAACGCTGATGCCGAGGGTGACCACAAGGCCGATCTGGTTGTGCGCGTTGAGCGGGAGGGTGCCTGGAAAGATGGGCCACCCTTTGCCAGTTGGGCCGTTGTGCAGGAGTGACCGCATGATCGTCTGGGATGCGACACCTAAAAAAGTCGGAGCGGGCTCAATGCCCTGCAAGGCATGACTTCTCAGCTCTACGCGGGACGCGCCTGGATTTCTGCAGCGGTCGCAGGTCGCAATTGCTCTGGTAGTAGCGCGAGCTGCCCAATAGTTCTCCCCAATGCGTCGCAAAATTCAACCTCGTACGCTAAAACAGGTTCGGCGTATACATCAATCACAGCCCCAACCATACCCGCACGCAACCCCTCTTCTGGTATGTCACGTATCAATGTAACCACATCAAAAATTGAAAGCGCCACGATATTCCTCACTTCACGTATGCAGTTGCAAGCCTAGGTGTCACATCCCGGACGATTGCATAGACTCCAAACGCTATCCACTCTTCATGGCGCGAGCGGTTCTAAAGGAGTTGATAGAGTCCTTGCAATCCACCCAGGGAGTGAAGCCATGTTGATAG
>NZ_JAMXAX010000125.1 GCF_023913775.1 Acidovorax facilis | reverse complement strand
GCACCCCCACCCCATTGGGGGCGCGGACGCTACCAGCCCCCACCCTCCCCAACCACACCGAGGCGCAGCCTGCCTACCAACCACCACAGTCTGCCGCCAGCACAGGCTGCTCGGTCCCTCTGCCCAATGACCTTCAGGCCTGGCTCGACCAGCAGGAGCGGGAAATTCTGATACGAGCCTTGCGCGAAGCGGGTTTCAACAGAACCGCCACCGCAGCCCGGCTGGGCATCAGCCTGCGCCAGATACGCTACCGCATCGCCCGGCTGAACATCGCCGTCCCCAATGACCAGGACCCGCATGACGAGATCGGCTGACGCGGCACCAGGCAGATCAACGCCTTGGGACGGCGGATGGCACCGTGCAGCAACCAGGCTGGAATCCCCCAACCATGGCGTGCGCCCTGCCCCGGCAAGTTCCTCCATCGACCTGATCGTGGTGCATTCCATCAGTTTGCCGCCAGGCAAATATGGCGGGAATGCGGTGCAACAGCTATTCACCAACTCGCTGGACTGGGACGCACACCCCTACTACCAGAGCATCCGTGGTTTGGCCGTTTCGTCGCATTTCTTCATTGACCGCACCGGCGCCCTTTGGCAGTTTGTGGACTGTGATCTTCGGGCCTGGCATGCTGGCCAGTCGGCCTACCGTGGCCGCAGCCAGTGCAACGATGACTCGATTGGCATTGAACTGGAAGGCCTTGAAGGGCTTGCGTTCGAACCCGCGCAGTACCAGACACTGACAACGCTCTGTCAGGACATCGAACAGCGCTACCCCATTGAACACATCGCAGGGCATGAGCACATCGCGCCCGGGCGCAAGCAGGACCCAGGCTCCGGCTTCGATTGGGCGCAGGTACAAAAAGCACTGAACTGGCCCGTGCAACGTTTTCCGGCAGCCACCTGGCCTGACATTCAAGCCGCCCGCTGAGGGCGCTGTGGCAGCGCCACATTCAGCGACTTTTTTCTATGTGCATTTGCACATCGTCGCGTCCCCAGACACCACGCGGCCTCGCGCAGAAAATCTGCTCGAAACGCTTGTCTTTGCGAGGTTTTCGTCCTGCTTTTCCGCAGGGGCAACGGGTTCCGGCGGGGTCAGCAGAAGGCCCTGCGGCGCCGCTGACATGCTGTTTCGTTTTTCTGAGGGCAATACGACGGTACACTGCCGGTAGTGTCTTGAATGCATGTGACACACCATATATAGTGTGCGCCAGACAGTAGTCCGCCGCACCACTCACACGCTGCGACGGCATCCAGGCCGCGCACCACCCCCCAGACAGCCCACAGAAGAGGACCCCCCATGCAAGCTGCTTTGAACACGCCTTCCACGCCCCATGCCACCTCCCCCGAGGCCCCAAACACCCAGTCCGCACCAGCAGCGGCGGGTAACTCGCTGGCGCACTATCAGATCATTCGCCGCAACGGAGCTGTCGTGCCCTTTGAGCCGCAAAAAATTGCGGTGGCGATGATGAAGGCATTTCTGGCAGTGCACGGCACGCAGGGCGCCGCCTCCGCCAGCGTGCGCGAGGTGGTGGACACGCTCACCCAGAATGTGGTCCGCGCCCTCATGCGCTCGCGTCCCGGTGGCGGCACCTTCCATATTGAAGACGTGCAGGATCAGGTCGAACTGGGACTGATGCGCGGCGAACACCACGAAGTCGCCCGGGCCTATGTTCTGTACCGCGAGCGCCGCACGCAAGAGCGTGCCCACCACCAGGAACAGCTCGCGCCCGCAACCCCCATGTTGAACGTGATCGACAACGGCCAACGCGTGCAGCTGGACATCCTGCGCCTGCACGGGCTCATCGAGTCGGCCTGCGCCAACCTCGGCGCCGACATCCAGGCCGCGCCCATCGTCGCCGAGACCATGCGCAACCTGTATGACGGCGTTCCCATGGACGAGGTCTACAAGGCGTCCATCCTCGCTGCCCGCACCCTGATCGAAAAAGACCCCGACTACACCTATGCCACGGCGCGCCTGCTGCTGCACACCATCGTGCGCGAAGTGCTGGGACGCGAGGTCGCCCAGAGCGACATGGGCCAGGCCTACAGGGACTATTTCCCCGCCTTCATCCAGAAGGGGGTGGACAACGAGCTGTTGGACGAGCGCCTGCTCAAGCAATACGACCTGAACCGCCTGGGCGCCGCGCTCAAGGCCGAGCGCGACCTGCAGTTCGACTACCTCGGCCTGCAGACCCTGTATGACCGCTACTTCCTGCACGTCAAGAAAACCCGCATCGAACTGCCCCAGGCGTTCTTCATGCGCGTGGCCATGGGCCTGGCACTCAATGAAACCGACCGCGAGGCCCGCGCCATCGAGTTCTACGAAGTGCTGTCGTCCTTCGACTTCATGTCGTCCACCCCCACGCTGTTCAACAGCGGCACCCTGCGCTCGCAGCTGTCCAGCTGCTACCTGACTACGGTGCCCGACGACCTGGATGGCATTTACGAATCGATCAAGGAAAACGCCCTGCTGTCCAAGTTTGCTGGCGGCCTGGGCAATGACTGGACCCGCGTGCGCGCCCTGGGCTCCCACATCAAGGGCACGAACGGCGAATCGCAAGGCGTGGTGCCCTTCCTCAAGGTGGTCAACGACACCGCTGTGGCGGTGAACCAGGGCGGCAAGCGCAAGGGCGCCGTCTGCACCTACCTGGAAACCTGGCACCTGGATATCGAAGAATTCCTGGAGCTGCGCAAGAACACCGGCGACGACCGCCGCCGCACGCACGACATGAACACGGCCAACTGGATCCCTGACCTGTTCATGCGCCGCGTGATGGAAAAGGGCACCTGGACATTGTTCTCGCCCTCCAACGTGCCCGACCTGCACGATCTGTTCGGCGCCGACTTCGAGAAGGCCTATGTGGCCTACGAAGAGAAGGCCGCGCGCGGCGAGATCAAACCCGCCAAGACGGTGCAGGCCACCGACATGTGGCGCAAGATGCTGACCATGCTGTTCGAGACTGGCCATCCTTGGATCACCTTCAAGGATGCCTGCAACGTGCGTTCACCCCAGCAGCACGCTGGTGTGGTGCACTCGTCCAACCTGTGCACTGAGATCACACTCAACACCAGCGACACCGAAACCGCCGTCTGCAATCTCGGTTCGGTCAACCTGCTGCAGCACATCAAGGACGGCCAGATCGACCACGAGAAGCTCAAGAAGACCATCACGGTTGCCATGCGCATGCTCGACAACGTGATCGACATCAACTATTACGCCGTCAAGAAGGCCCGCGACTCCAATCTGCGCCACCGCCCCGTGGGCCTGGGCGTCATGGCGTTCCAAGACAGCCTGTACGAACTGCGCATTCCCTACGCCTCGCAGGCGGCCGTGGAATTCGCCGACAAGTCGATGGAGGCCATCTGCTACTACGCCTACTGGGCCTCCACCGAATTGGCCCGGGAACGCGGCCAGTACTCCAGCTACAAGGGCTCGCTGTGGGATCGCGGCATCCTGCCTTTCGACACGCTGGACATGCTCTCGCAGGCCCGTGGCGGATATGTGGAAGTGGATCGCTCGTCCACCCTGGACTGGGATGCCCTGCGCAAGAAAATTGCACAGGACGGCATGCGCAACTCCAACTGCGTCGCCATTGCCCCCACGGCCACCATCTCCAACATCATCGGCGTTGATGCCTCGATCGAGCCTTCGTTCGGCAACCTGTCGGTCAAGTCCAACCTGTCGGGTGAATTCACGGTCATCAACGGTGGGCTGGTGCGCGACCTCAAGCGCCTGGGCCTGTGGGATGACGTGATGATCATGGACCTCAAGCACTTCAAGGGTTCGCTGCACCCCATCGACCGGGTGCCACAGGACATCAAGGCGCTGTACTCCACAGCGTTTGAAGTCGAGCCGCAGTGGCTGGTGGAAGCCGCATCGCGTCGCCAGAAATGGATTGATCAGGCGCAGAGCCTGAACATCTACATGGCCGGCGCATCAGGCAAGAAGCTCGACGACACCTACAAGCTGGCCTGGATCCGTGGCCTCAAGACCACGTATTACCTGCGCACACAAAGCGCCACACACGTCGAGATGAGCACCGTGAATACACGCCAGCTCAATGCCGTTTCGTCGGGCAATGACAGTGGCGCATCGGCAGCGTCGGTGCCCGTTGCAGCGAAACCCAGCGCACTCGATGCGGCAGCCGCTGAAGCCACCCATCAAGCATCAGCAGTGCCTGCTACGGACGTCAAGTTCTGCGCTATCGATGATCCCGGCTGCGAAGCCTGCCAATAAGAACTTCGCACGCGACACCTTGGGCTCTTCCGAGGTGTCGCGCATGTGCTGTGAAGCAACAAATCCTTGCTGCACAACGCTTCAGTGCTTTTCTTTTCGCAGCACTGCTTTCATAATCCGAACACTGGAAAATCTATGTTGACCTGGGACGAAGAAGTCAAGCCCTCATCGCAAAATCAACTGGACGGTGGACTGAACCAAAGCCACCCGGCGGGACAGCCGCCTTTGCCTTTCCAAACCCCCTCACTGCAGGAAGTGCACGCACCGGTGACTGCCTCTGCAGCACCGCACGCAACACCTGCCGCAGCCACGCAACGCCGCGTGAATGCTGCCGACAAACGCATCATCAACGGGCAGACGGATGTCAATCAGCTGGTCCCGTTCAAATACAAGTGGGCTTGGGAGAAATACCTGGCCACCTGCGCCAACCATTGGATGCCTCAGGAAGTGAACATGACGCGCGACATCGCGTTGTGGAAGGACCCCAATGGCCTGACCGATGACGAACGCCGCATCATCAAGCGCAACCTGGGCTTCTTTGTCACGGCCGACTCGCTGGCTGCCAACAACATCGTGCTGGGCACCTATCGCCACATCACGGCGCCAGAGTGCCGCCAGTTCCTGCTGCGCCAGGCCTTTGAAGAAGCTATCCACACGCACGCCTATCAGTACATCGTGGAATCGCTGGGTCTGGATGAGAGCGAGATTTTCAACGCGTACAACGAAGTCCAGTCCATCCGCGACAAAGACCAGTTCCTGATCCCCTTCATCGAGGCGATCATGGATCCGAACTTCCACACTGGCACGCCCGAAACCGACCAGACGCTCCTCAAGTCGCTGATCGTGTTTGCCTGTCTGATGGAAGGCCTGTTCTTCTACGTCGGCTTCACACAGATCCTTGCACTGGGCCGCCAGAACAAGATGACCGGCGCCGCCGAGCAGTACCAGTACATCTTGCGCGACGAGTCGATGCACTGCAACTTTGGCATTGACCTGATCAACCAGCTCAAGCTGGAAAATCCCCATCTGTGGACCGCTGAATTCAAGGCCGAGATCAAGGCGCTGTTCCTCAAGGCGGTTGAACTCGAATACCGCTACGCGGAAGACACCATGCCGCGCGGCGTGCTGGGCATGAATGCATCGATGTTCAAGGGATACCTGCGTTACATCGCCAACCGCCGTGCCACACAAATCGGGCTGGAGACGCTGTTTCCCAATGAAGAAAACCCGTTCCCGTGGATGAGCGAGATGATTGACCTCAAGAAGGAACGCAACTTCTTCGAGACCCGGGTTATTGAATACCAGTCCGGTGGTGCGCTGTCCTGGGACTAGCGCCTTTTCGCAACACACCACCATGGATTTTTACACCACGCCCACCACCACAAGCAGCGCTGCAGTGCGTTGCGGTGCAGGGCGTTCCCGTGTTCATGGCGATGGGGATTTCTCCATCGCCATGGATCGCTTCGTGTCCACTGCAGACAGGAAGTGCTCTTTGCAAATTGACCCAAGGAGAACATGATGGCAACTGCGAAAAAACCAGCCGCTAAGAAGGCGACCCCAGCGAAAAAAGCTGCACCTGCAAAACCAGTAGCAGCGAAGAAGGCTGCACCTGCCAAGAAGGCAGCAGCACCGGCAAAGAAAGCCGCTCCCGCCAAGAAGGCAGTAGCAGCGAAGAAGGCTGCACCTGCCAAGAAGGCAGCAGCACCGGCAAAGAAAGCCGCTCCCGCCAAAAAGGCAGTAGCAGCGAAGAAGGCCGCACCCGCCAAGAAGGCAGCAGCACCGGCAAAGAAAGCCGCTCCCGCCAAGAAGGCAGTAGCAGCGAAGAAGGCCGCACCTGCCAAGAAGGCAGCAGCACCGGCAAAGAAAGCCGCTCCCGCCAAGAAGGCAGTAGCAGCGAAGAAGCCTGCCGCCCCAGCCAAGAAGGCGGCTCCCGCCAAGAAGGCAACGGCTGCCAAGAAGGCCGCTCCCGCCAAGGCTCCTGCAAAAAAAGCTGCACCGGCCAAGAAGGCCCCCAAGGCGCCTGCCCCTGCGGCAGCAGCTCCAGCGGCACAGACCACCCTGAATCCTCAGGCAGCCTGGCCCTTCCCTACGGGCAACAAGCCTTAATCCTGGCGTATCACACGCTCAACCCGGTGCCTGCGCACCGGGTTTTTTTATGCCTGTTCGTGTTGCACACCACACGCCGTGCAACACAAGAAGCCGGCAGCAATGGCGCCCCGTGACTTCATGGAAAGCTGGCCCAATTACGCGGGGATGAAGTCCAGTGTGTAGTTTTGCGGGCCCCGCTGTGCAATCTTGAGGACTCCTATCCGGTTGCCCAGCTCGGCGCAACGCACCAGCGGCCAACCCTTTTCCAGGCCGAACAACAACGCGCCCCGCCAAGCATCACCACACCCCGTAGGATCCACCACTTGGGCAGGCACCACGGCGGGTACATGGGTTTTCTGACCATCCACCCAGACCTCGCAACCCTCCGCACCCAGCGTCACCACAAGCCCCTTTACCTTGTTCGAAATCTCTGCAAGCGTCCAGCCCGTGCGGTCGCAAAGCATTTTCCCCTCGTAGTCATTGACCGTCACCCAGGAAGCCTGGTCCACGAACCGCGCCAGCTCTTCGCCATTGAACATGGGCAAGCCCTGGCCCGGGTCAAATACAAAAGGAATACCGGCCGCCACAAACTGGGCCGCGTGTTCAAGCATGGCGTCACGACCATCCGGCGCGATGATCCCCACGCTCACCCCTACATCTGCCTCGATGCGGTTCACATGTGCCTGCATCATCGCCCCAGGGTGGAAGGCGGTGATCTGGTTGTTGTCACGGTCCGTCATGATCATGGCTTGTGCGGTGTAGGTGTCCTGGACCTGCCCCACATGGCGCGCACTGATACCCAGCAATTCCAGGCGCTGCAGATAGTCTGCGCCATCGCTGCCTAGCATGGCCATTGGCAATGGCTCACCGCCCAGCAACTTGAGGCTATACGCAATGTTGCCCGCACAACCACCAAAGTCGCGCCGCAACGAAGGCACCAGGAAAGAGACGTTCAGGATGTGCAGCTGGTCGGGCAGTATCTGCTCGGCAAAACGGCCCTCGAAGGTCATGATGGTGTCGAACGCCAGAGAACCACAAATGAGGGCAGCCATATCAAAGAAGTAGGTTGGTAAAAAATCAGGGATAAAACGCCAGCAACCGATAGCCAGCAACACGCGCTCCGCCGGTGGTCACAATCACTGACACGGACGCACTCCACTCGCCCCCTGCAGACAACTCCATGGGAGCCCCCATGTCAGTGGGCAAAAGCACACGCCGCAGCACTGGCTGGTCCTGCGCATCGGTCAACGTCAACTCGACGGCGGGCATGGCCAGAGGTATCGAGGCCTTGCTCTTCATGGTCAGCGCGAGTTGATAGCTATCACCTCGGGCCTTGTTGAATGAAGAGCTGTCGATGACCACATCCGCAATCTGGCGCGGCGGCGCGATCTCGCAGTGCAAGGGAGCGCACAACGCCATCAACCATGGCCTGGCACGCGCATCCATCGCGGCAAGGCGGTCACGCTCCTGAACAGCGACCTGCAGCGCAAGCACCGCCACAGACATCAAAAGCAGCACTCCAAGCACCGTGCGCACCATCGGCCTGCGCCAGAACGCCTTGCGCCGGGCAGCGACTACAAAGCTGACTTCCTGTCCGGCCTCTGGGTCATCGTCCTCGTCAACGGCATCCGACGCCTTTCGGACCGAGGATCGCTTGCGAGTCGATGCCTGCAACACGGCTGCGGGCGAATGGTCTTCCACCAGCGCAAGTGCCTCTGGCGCGATTTCCGGCGTCACAGGCTGCGCAAAACCCACCGGCGGCACGGGCTGCTCTTCAGCCCGCTCTTCCGACTCCGCATCTTCCACCGGCAACGCCGTCTTGGTAGGCAAATCCAGTGCCGGATATCCCATCGGGGTCAACGCCGCGGGTGCAGCTGGATCAGAAACCACCTCTTCGCCGCCTCGAAGAGCAGCAGCAGGTAACTCATACCCTGCAGGGAGTGATGTTCCATCGCCTGCACCGGGCAACGCGGCTGACAACGAGGCCGGGGTATGCGCCCCCTTCGGCAAAGAGGATGGCCCATCAGCAGCCACCTCGGGAAAGGCCAAAGGAGGTAAGGCGACGGCATCGCTCCGCATCCCTGCACCATCCCCGCCCGTTGTTGGCACATTCCGCACGGAGTCCGGGCGCCAGGCAAATGGAGTGAGGGGGCCGATTCCCGCATCGGCACCAGGTGCCACCGCCCCGGCCGCCGCAGAGAGAAACGCGGGCACCGCAGGCTGAGGAACCTCCAGAACCGGAGCCACCACCTGGGCCTGTGCATCTGGCAACCCTGCCATCCCTTCGGAAGCACCTGTGGGGAACAGCGAAAACGCTGGTTTTTCGGAGGCTGGCGACAGCGCCCCCGCAGATGGGCCAACCGGTGGTGGCGTAGAAGGCGGCTCACCCCATGACCGCCCCGCCTCTGCCTTGCGCGCCACCGGCATGGATGGCGGACGTATGTCGGTCAACGAGACATCGGGCAACAACGCGGGTGGAGCCGCTGGAAGCAGGTGCGCCGAAGCATCAAACACCTCTTTGCATTGACCACAACGCACCCACCCTTGCGAGATGCGCAATTGGTCCGCCACCACCTTGAACGAGGTAGAGCAGGACGGGCAGCGAGTGATCTGGCTCATCAGCGATGGATTGTAGAGGCGCGTGCGACCCCGGCGAAGCGGGCTTCGGCCCTGTCTTAGCGACGGGCGGTCATCAAGATCCAGCCATCTTCTGTATCCGCCACATCGAGCTGAAGCCAGGGAGCATATGCCTCTTTCAACTCCTCAGCCTGGCGTTCCAAAATGCCTGCCAGCACCAGATTCCCGCCAGGCGCGACGTGGCTGCACAAGAGGGGCGCCAGCACGCGCAAGGGGGTGGCAAGAATGTTTGCCAGCACCGTCTGGTATTCACCCCGTGCCTTGTCGGGCAGACCCGCGTGGAGCCGCACGTCATTGGCCTGTGCATTCAGCGCGGTGGACTCGACCGCCGCAGGATCAATATCGACCGCATCGATGTCCGTGGCACCAAACTTGGCCGCACCAATGGCGAGGATGCCAGAGCCACAGCCATAGTCCAGGACCCGGCCCAGCGGATTACCCATGGACGACTCGGAGGCACCGTTACGGGCAATCCAGCGCAGACACATGCGCGTCGTGGGGTGGGTGCCGGTGCCAAACGCCAGGCCCGGATCCAGCCGGATGCTGCGCTTTGCCTCGGCCGGGAGCTCGTGCCATGTAGGAACAATCCAAAAATCCGGTGTGATGTCCACGGGCGCAAATTGCGATTGCGTGAGCCGCACCCAGTCCTGCTCGGGCACGTGGGCAACCCCCAGCACCTGGCAGCCCGCAAAAAAGTCCTGCACCACCAGCAGTTGCTGGGCCTCCCGGGCTCCCACCTCCGAAGGAAAGAGCGCTACCACCCTGCTGCGCTGCCAGCCGTCCTTGGGCGGCGGCATGCCAGGCTCACCAAACAAGGCCTGCTCGGCGTCGGTCTGGGCATCAGCATCCTCCACCGAAACGCTCAGCGCATCCAGCGCATCCAGCGCATCGCTGACCGCCTCGATCCGATCCTCGGGACACATCAGACTCAGCTCAAACATAGAAGCCTCTCAGAAAAAGTGAAATGCTGGCACCCGTTGCCAGGAGCCAGCATGTGAATGACTGCGCAATACGATTTCAGCGCTTGTGCTGCGACAGCCACTCTTCCAGGTAATGGATGTTGGTGCCACCGGCCATGAACTTGGCGTCCACCATCAGCTCGCGGTGCAGCGGCACGTTGGTGTTGATGCCTTCGATCACCGTCTCGGACAGCGCCGTGCGCATGCGGGCCAGGGCCTGCTCGCGCGTGTCGCCGTGCACGATGATCTTGCCGATCATCGAGTCGTAGTTGGGCGGCACAAAGTAGTTGGTGTACGCATGCGAATCCACACGCACGCCGGGACCGCCTGGTGGATGCCACGTGGTGATACGCCCGGGCGACGGAATGAACTTGTAAGGGTCTTCCGCATTGATCCGGCACTCGATGGCATGGCCCCGGATCTCGATCTGGCGCTGGGTGAACGGCAGCTTCTCGCCCGCCGCGACCATGATCTGCGTCTTCACGATGTCCACGCCGGTGATCCACTCGGTGACGGGGTGTTCCACCTGCACACGAGTGTTCATCTCGATGAAGTAGAACTCGCCGTTTTCGTACAGGAACTCGAACGTGCCCGCACCACGGTAGCCGATCTTCTTGCACGCGGCCACGCAGCGCTCGCCGATCTTCTCGATCAGTTTGCGGGGGATGCCGGGGGCTGGAGCCTCTTCGATGACCTTCTGGTGGCGGCGTTGCATGGAACAGTCGCGCTCGCCCAAATACACCGCATTGCGGTGCTTGTCGGCCAGGATCTGGATTTCGATGTGGCGCGGGTTCTGGAGGAACTTCTCCATGTACACCGCAGGATTGCCAAACGCAGCGCCCGCTTCGGCCTTGGTCATCTGCACCGCATTGACCAAGGCAGCTTCGGTGTGCACCACGCGCATGCCACGGCCACCACCGCCGCCTGCGGCCTTAATGATCACCGGGTAGCCCACGGCCTTGGCGATGCGGCGGATCTGCACCGGATCGTCGGGCAACTCGCCCTCAGAGCCCGGCACGCAAGGCACGCCTGCGCGGATCATGGCCTGCTTGGCGGACACCTTGTCGCCCATGATGCGGATCGACTCGGGGGTGGGGCCGATGAACTGGAAGCCACTCTTTTCCACGCGCTCGGCGAAATCTGCGTTCTCAGACAGGAAGCCATAGCCGGGGTGAATGGCCTCGGCGTCGGTCACCTCGGCGGCCGAGATGATGGCTGGCATGTTCAGGTAGGACAACGGCGAGGGCGCTGGGCCGATGCACACCGCTTCTTCGGCGAGCTTGACGTATTTGGCGTCGCGGTCGGCCTCGGAGTAGACCATCACGGCCTTGACACCCAACTCATGGCAGGCGCGCTGAATGCGAAGGGCGATCTCCCCTCTGTTTGCGACCAGGATTTTCTTGAACATGCGCGCCTTATTCGATGACGAACAAAGGTTGGCCGTATTCCACGGCCTGACCGTTTTCACCCAGGATGCGGGTGACGGTGCCAGACTTGTCAGCCTCGATTTCGTTGAGGATCTTCATCGCTTCGATGATGCAGATGGTTTCGCCTTCCTTGACCTGGCTGCCGACTTCGACAAAAGCCTTGGCGCCAGGGCTGGACGAACGGTAGAACGTGCCCACCATGGGTGACTTGACGATGTGGCCAGAAGGGACTGCAGGTGCCGAGGGCGCAGGCAGCTCGGCGACTTGGGCCGCGGCAGATGCAGGGGGCGCAGGTGCTTGCATCGGAGCGGGGACGTACTGCTGAACGACACCACCCACGCTCTTGACGATGCGGACTTTGCCCTCGGCTTCCGTGATTTCGAGTTCAGATACGTTCGACTCGGACACGAGATCGATGAGGGTTTTGAGTTTTCGCAGATCCATGGGAGCTCCAACGGCTATAAAACTAATAGGACTCGCGCCAATCGGGACGCAGCAGCCGCCTCGCGTTGGGCGAGCCGCCTGCCTGAGCCCTGCTTTGCGCAAGTCATGACTGAATAGGGCGCGAATTTACTCCAATTTCAGCCTATCTCCGTCTTCCACAGGTATTTTTGATGAACTACATCATGTCGATACTCAGCCGGGGCCTACAAAAATGCCGAACAGAAGGCTTGGTCGATCAGCGCAGAGGCGCCCACAGCTGGAGGTCTTGCGGGGTGATTTGCCCCATTTTACGGTGCAGGACACGTCCATTGCCCCCGAGCACCACGGTAAACGGCAGGGCACCGGTAAGGTTGCCCAGTGATCGCCCCAGGTCGGTACCGCCCAGTCCGGCAAGGCCCACGGGGAACTCCAGCGGAATACGCTGCAGAAACTTGCGCACGGCAGAGGGCTGGTCGATGGCCAATCCCAGAACTTGCCATCCGTTCGGCGCCTGTTGGCGATAGAAAGCATTGAGCATGGGCAGCTCTTCCACACAGGGCGGGCACCAGGTGGCCCAGAAGTTCAGCAGCAGCGGCTTGCCAGCCAGAGACTTCAGCGCCACCACGCCCCCTTCAGGCTTTTCAAACTCCATCGCCCAGAGCGCTTCTTCCACCCCATGCTCCATGGCATGGGGCTGGAACTTCCACCATGCCAGGCCGGCACCACCCAACGCTGCAGCGCCTGCCACCCCGGCGTACAGCAGTCGCCTACGTGCGGCCGACGGTTGCGCATCGCTGGTGGCGGGGATGGACTCAGGGCGATCGGAAGGGCTTGTCATGGGGCAGGGGTTTCCTGGAGCAGGCGCCGAACGGCGGTCATGTCACCGCGCGGCACACGCCCTTGGGCATCCGGGCGCAATGCGCCGCGCAGGTCATCGAGGTCATAGATCATCAAGTGCACCCCGATCATCTCATTGAGTTCGGGCGACTTGCTGCCCAGGCTCAGCGCTTCGACCGACTCACCATGAAAACCGGTGACCGTGCGTGGCTCGTAGTCCACATGGTGATCGATGAGCGCTATTTCTGCAGATTTGGAGTCATCGCAGAACAACTGCAGGTAAATGTCGGACAGCCGCGTGGCTGTACCATGCCATACAGCCCCTGCCAGATGGGGACGGAAGGCCGCCATGCGCTCCATCCACACGAGGGCCAGCTGGCGCAGCGCCCGCAGCTCGTACGGCTGCGTATCGGCACAAAAGAGTTGGATGTACTCCCGCACGGCGGCCTCGACCTGGTCGTTGCTCGGCAGGGGCGTGCGGGCAGGCAGGCCCATCTGGCGCAGCGCACGGCGCTTAGCCGGGCCCCATTCCAGGCCCTCTTCCACCACCAGCCGGGCCGTGGTGTGGGCGATTTCGTCGCTCAAAGGTGTGTGCATGGCGGTAGGGGATGGTGGTGGCAGGGAAAGAAACCGCATTGTGGCCCGAAGCACCTGCCTGGACTACGGGTTACCCCTAGATATGCCCAGGGTCACTATATTTTTCATAGCTTCTCGCGCTTATCCACCAAGCGCTGGAGGCTTGTTTTTTATTGAACCTTAGAATCTGCGCCCATGCATATACACATACTGGGCATCTGCGGCACGTTCATGGGCGGCCTGGCCGCGCTCGCGCGCGAGGCAGGCCACAAGGTGACGGGTTGCGACGCTGGCGTTTACCCGCCGATGAGCGACCAATTGCGGGCCCTGGGCATCGATCTGATCGAAGGTTTTGGCGCCGACCAACTGGCCCTGCAGCCCGACATGTTTGTCATCGGCAACGTGGTCAGCCGCGTCCGCCTGCCGGACGGTTCGCCCAAATTTCCGTTGATGGAAGCCATCCTGGACGCAGGCCTGCCCTACACCAGCGGCCCGCAGTGGCTGGCCGAGCATGTACTACAAGGCCGCCATGTGCTGGCGGTTGCTGGCACCCATGGCAAGACGACCACCACCTCAATGCTGGCCTGGATTCTGGAAAGCGCCGGTCAGCAGCCGGGTTTTCTGATTGGCGGAGTACCGCTGAATTTCGGCGTGTCCGCCCGCCTGGGGGCGCCCCGGCGACCATCACCCGGCAGTGTGCCGCAGGGGGATGCGCCGCTGTTCGTGATCGAGGCTGACGAATACGACACTGCCTTCTTCGACAAGCGCAGCAAGTTTGTGCACTACCGCCCCCGCACTGCCGTGCTGAACAACCTGGAGTTCGACCACGCAGACATCTTTGACAACTTGGCCGCCATCGAGCGGCAGTTTCACCACCTCGTGCGCACGGTGCCGCCGTCGGGCCGTGTGGTGGTCAACGGTCTCGAAGAAAGCCTCACCCGCGTACTGCACACGGGCTGCTGGAGCGAAGTGTCCAGCTTTGGTGAAGCCGTCAGCGACTTTTCCGCCGAAGGCGATCCCCAGGCATTCGACGTGCTGCACCAGGGGCGCAAGGCCGCCCGGGTGGAGTGGGCGCTGACTGGCGTGCACAACCAGCTCAACGCACTGGCGGCCATTGCCGCCGCTCACCATGTAGGCGTGAGCCCCGAGCAGTCCGCTACGGCACTGGCCACCTTTCAGAACGTGAAGCGGCGCATGGAACTGCGCGGCACCGTGAATGGCGTTGCGGTGTATGACGACTTTGCCCACCACCCCACCGCCCTGAGAACCACGCTGGACGGCCTGCGCCGCAGCCTGGGCCAGGGTGCGCGCATCCTGGCGGTGTTCGAGCCCCGCAGCAACACCATGAAACTGGGCGCCATGAAGGCCCAACTGCCGTGGGCGCTGGAGCCTGCCGACCTCGCGTTCTGCCACACGGCCGGGCTGGACTGGGACGCGGCGCAGGCCCTCGCCCCCCTGGGAGTGGGCCCAGGCCTGCGGGCGCAAACCGCTGCCGACATCAACACCCTGGTACAACAGGTCACAGCGGCAGCCCGCCCGGGGGACCACATCGTGTGCATGAGCAACGGCGGATTTGGCGGCATCCACGCCAAACTGCTGGAATCGCTACAAAATAAATAGCTGCCAACACTTACCAGGCAAGCGCCAGGGCCTGATTTTCTTCAAGTATCAGAACGATACCGCCATGCCCGGGACGTCCACGCGCACCACGGGCTTGGCGAGTGCCGCGCTGGCAGCGCGCGCAAAGTCACGGGACCATGCCGGGTCGGCCAGCAACGAAGCCCCCGCAGCGCGGGCCACTGTGAGCACCTTGTCCGCCAGCAGCACCTTGCCGCTGGCGCGCAGGGGTTCGCAATCGAGCGCGGTGAACTGATCATCCAGCCAGCGCCTGCCAGCCTCGTGGCCCATGGGCTCGGCGCCCTCCAGATCAAAACGGAATTCCTGGTTTCCGGCCAGACGGACCGACACTTCGCTGTGCATGATGGTTTGCCTTTCTATCTACTGAAACCGTGGCGGCGACTGCCGTGCTCCCTTGCACGGCCCGCCACGGGTTTCCAGTTTAGGGCCTTCGGCCGGCGGCGCAGATCACCGCGCGCGGCGCGCCTTCACGGCGTCAGACAGCTCAGCCAGCGCCGTCAACGAATCGTCCCAGCCCAAGCAGGCGTCCGTGATGCTCTTGCCATACTCCAGCGCGCCGGGCTGGTCCTTGCCCGGTGAGAACCTCTGGGCACCGGCGGTGAGGTGGCTCTCGATCATGAGGCCGAACACACTGCGCGAGCCACCGGCTAGCTGAGCGGCGATGTCGCGCGCCACGTCGAGCTGCTTTTCATGTTGCTTGCTGCTGTTGGCATGGCTGCAGTCCACCATCAGGGTGGCGGGCAGCTTGGCGGCTTCGAGGTCCTTGCAGGCAGCGGCCACGCTGGCAGCGTCGTAGTTGGGCGTCTTGCCGCCGCGCAGGATCACGTGGCAATCCTTGTTGCCCTTGGTGTTGACGATGGCCACCTGGCCGTTTTTATGCACCGACAGGAAGTGGTGGCCCCGGCTGGCCGACTGGATCGCGTCGGTGGCAATGCGGATGTTGCCATCCGTGCCGTTCTTGAAGCCGATGGGCGCCGAGATTCCGGAGGCCAGCTCGCGGTGCACCTGGCTTTCTGTGGTGCGGGCGCCAATGGCGCCCCAGCTGATGAGGTCGCCGATGTACTGGGGCGAAATCACGTCCAGGAACTCGCTGCCGGCGGGCATGCCAAGGCGGTTAATTTCGATCAGCAGCTGGCGCGCAATGCGCAGGCCTTCATCGATGCGGTAGCTTTCGTCGAGGTAAGGGTCGTTGATGAGGCCCTTCCAGCCCACCGTGGTGCGTGGCTTCTCAAAGTACACCCGCATCACGATTTCCAGGGTGTCGGCGTACTGCGTGCGCGCGGCCATGAGGCGGCGCGCGTACTCAACAGCGGCAGCCGGATCGTGGATGGAGCATGGGCCGATCACCACCAGCAGGCGGTCATCCTTGCCGGCCATGATGTTATGGATGTTCTTGCGGGTCTGGGTGATCAGCGTCTCGACCGGCGTTCCACGGATCGGGAAAAAGCGGATCAGATGCTCGGGAGGAGGCAACACGGTAATGTCCTTGATACGTTCGTCGTCGGTCTGGCTGGTTTTCTCGACGCTGCGGTACCAGGCATCGCTGGTCGGGGTGGTGGTGGCCGTCATGGTTGCTTCCTCGTGGAGTAAAAGTAGTTGGAGGGATGAAAAAACGGGAGGGCAGAAAAACAAAAACCGCCGGGCTTTGCAGCGTCGGCGGTTGGTATGGGAAGGTTGTGTTTGCTTGCGCGTTTTCCTCTCATCCGCCGGGGACCGAGATAAAAAACCAAAAATAAAACGCGCTGCGAACTTGCATGGCAGCCAATGTAGCACAGGAGTGCGGCAGTGCAGCACCCCCGGATTGTTGCGATTGCGCGACAGCAATGGTAATCCGGATGCCTACCAGGCCCCACTTCCAGCCCCCTGATTCAACGCCTCCAGCGACGAAACCAAGCGCTCGCACGCTGCAGGACTGACAGCTTGCGCGGCGGCGCCCGATCCTGCAGGTCACTGGGTGGATCGCTCTGGTGCTCATACATGTCGATGAGCAGCAGCGCCTCGCCCAGCGTGCGCCAGGCCAGTAGCTCGAACTGGTCGAAACTCGCACTTTCCTTCGGGCTGCGCCGCTCCAGCATCTGCTGCCAGTCCGCGATCGCATTGCGCAACTCCCTCAGCGCACGCTCATAGGCCCCGAACTCGTACAACGCGTGCCAGGCCGATCCCAGACCGGTCAGGAACAGCTGGTGCTCGCGGGCGCAATGCGACAAAGTCAACACACGCCGGGTGATGGCGGCGGTATCGGTGCTGGTGCGCCGGATGCGCACCGCCTCGTCGATCTGCGTTGAGAGCGCGCTCAAGCTATCGCGCAGTTGGCGAGATTCCTCATCGGCCACGCCCTCACGCAAAAAGCGGCTGATGTCGCCAAATGACTGAAGGGTCAGCAGCTGACTGGGGCGCGTCGCGGGCATGAATCAATTGTCCGCCATGCCGCCCGCCAACCGCCCATTTGTTTTTACACAGGAGCGCTTCGGCATACGCCGGCGCTGCCAGAGGCGTAGAAAAAAAAACCTGGGCAGGTTTTACATTGCAAAGCCTAGGCTCTGTCAGGTTTCCACAGTGCTGAGAGTGCCCGGCAATCTTGAGCTGCATATTGCTACACCAGAGGATCACTCGCCAAGCGCCGCAATGAATTGTCAATGGTGTTGCATATTCGTCTCTGAGAAGAGAACAGCCGCTCTCCAGCCGACCATCAGATTCCAAGTGGAGTTTTCAGGAGAGCACGTCTTGACAGACATCGCGCGGACAAGGTCCGCGCTAAGGCCTATCGATTGCCAGCGGGGCCTGTCCGAATTTCTGTGTGTGAGGCTCGTTGAGCCTTCACCGATTTCGTGAAGGCGGTGGGGGATCCTACGACACCGGTCTGGTGAATCGATCTTCGTAGAGGATTGCGAACTGGTTCATGG
>NZ_JAMXAX010000124.1 GCF_023913775.1 Acidovorax facilis | reverse complement strand
GCCCACACCCCGCCGCCAGATGCCCCGCCGCATCTACCCCCTGCGCATTCTGGGCATGGGGCTCGGTGGCATGGTGGTGGGCGTGGTGCTGTGGGAGCGCCACGCCAGCGTCTCCGCCTGGCTGGCCATGGTGCTGCCTGCTTTTGTGTGGCCCCATGTGGCCTACCTGATCACACGGCACAGCGCCGACCCCTACCGCGCTGAAACCCGCAACCTGCTCATTGACTCCGCCCTGGCCGCCAGCTTTGTGCCGTTGATGCACTTCAACCTGCTGCCCAGCGTGTTGCTGCTGACACTGACCATGGTGGACAAGATCACCACCGGCATCCGCGGGCTGTGGGCGCGTGCGCTGCCCGCCATGCTGGTCGGGGGGCTGGCGGGCGCGGCGCTGGCCGGCCTGCACTGGGCGCCGGAAACCTCCATGCGGGTCATGGTTGCCTGCCTGCCGGTGATGGCGCTGCACACGCTGTCGGTCAGCATGGTCAGCTACCAGCTCATCCGCCAGTCGGCACGGCACAACCAGATGCTGGACGAACTGCGGCGCGTGGACGCCCTCACCGGCCTGTTCGGGCGCGGCCACTGGCAAGAGCAGGCCGAGGCGGCCCTGCGCCGCCACCACGCCAGCAACGAACCCGCCTGCATGCTGATGCTGGACATTGACCATTTCAAGGAAATCAACGACGCCCATGGCCACACCGTGGGTGACGAGGTGATCCGCGCACTGGCCCATGTGGTGCGCGGCAACGTGCGCGCGGGCGACTGCGCCGGGCGCTACGGCGGCGATGAATTTGCCATCGTGCTGCCGGGCATGCTCGCCAAGGACGCGCTGGCCATTGCCCACCGCATCCGCGAGCAAACCGAAGGCGTGCGCCTGCGCAGCCTGCCCGGCGTGCGCATCACCAGCAGCATTGGCGTAGCCCCCGCCGACCACCGCCACAGCAACCTGCGCGCCTGGATCGACGCCGCCGACGCCGCGCTGTATGCCGCCAAGAACGGTGGGCGCAACCGCGTGGCGGGGTGCATGGAGCCAGCGCTGGCGCCTGCGGTGTAGCAGCCCAGAACCGGTTCCAGCACACCACATTCGCCGCCCCGCGCCAGCATGACCCCCGCGAACGATCCGCAGCCTGCTTCCTACCGCAGCCACGGCGGCATCGGCCCCGCGTCGGAGCGGCTGACCTACCGCCGCATCTACCCGTTGCGCATGCTGGGCATGGGCCTGGGTGCCGTGTTGCTGGGCAGTGTTCTGCACGACAACCAGTCTCCGGCGTGGATGTGGTGGTTGCTGGGGGTCACCGCGCTGGTCTGGCCCCAGCTGGCCTACCTGCTGGCCCGGCACAGCGCCGATCCCTACCAGGCCGAAGTGCGCAATCTGCTGATCGACTCGGCCATCGCTGGCATGTGGGTGCCGCTGCTGCACTTCAACCTGCTGCCCTGCGTGGTGATGGCCCTCATCACCACCTACGACAAGTTCAGCACTGGCATCAAACGCCTGTGGCTGCACTCCCTGCCCGGCATGGCGGGCATGTGCCTGCTGATGACCTTGCTGCTGCGGCCCGAGCCACGACTGGAAAGCTCACTGCTGGTGGTGGTGTGCACCCTGCCCCTGCTTATCGTGCATGGGTTGGCGGTCAGCACGTCCAGCTACCGGCTGATCCGCACGGTGGCGCAGCAAAACCGCGAGCTGGAGAGCCTGCGCCGCACCGACGCCCAGACCGGCCTGGTGGCCCGCAGCCACTGGCAGGACCAGGCCAAGCTCAGCCTGGAGCGGTTTCACGCCAGCGGCAGCCCCGCCTGCCTGCTGATGATCGACATCGACCACTTCAAGTCCATCAACGACCTGCACGGCCACACCGTGGGGGACGAAGTGATCCACGCCGTGGGCCAGGTGATCCTGGACTGCGTGCGCGCACACGACCACGCAGGCCGCTACGGCGGGGACGAATTTGCAGTGGTGCTCAGCGGCACCCGCGCAGCCGATGCGCTGGCCATCGCCGAGCGCATTCGCAGCCGCATCGCGGCCCTGCACCTGCGCGACCAGCCTGATTTGCACCTCACCAGCAGCATCGGCCTGGCACAAGCCGCGCCCCACCAGTCGGGCCTGCGCGAGTGGATCAACGACGCCGACGCCGCCCTGTACCGCGCCAAAAACGCCGGGCGCAACCAGGTGGCAGACCATGAAGCGCAGACATCCCACGCGGCGCCAACTGCACCGGTGGTGCAGACCCATTGAACACGGAAGGGGGTTTGCTGCACCTGCTGAGCCCGGGGCGCTGATAACGCCGCGGGACCCAGGAATCAGCATAAAAATTGCCGCCAGCGCTTATCCATCAAGCGCAAACAGCTATATTTTTAATAGCAAATTATCAAATCTTTGCTCACGCCGGCCAGCACACGCGCACCGTGCAGCCACCGCCCGGCACCGCCGTGGCACTGATCTGCGCGCCATGGCGCTGCGCCACCGCGCGGCACAGCGCCAGCCCCGCGCCCACGCCGTCAAACTCTGTCTCGCGGTGCAGGCGCTGGAACACGCCGAACAAGCTGCCCGCGCGCGCGGGGTCGAAGCCCACGCCGTTGTCTTGCACCGTAAAAGCCACCTGGCCTGCGGGTGCAGCATCCGCCGACACCGTGATGCACGCGTGCGCCACGGGGCGGGTGAACTTGAGCGCATTGCCCAGCAGCTGCACCAGCAGCTCCTGCAGCAGTGTCGGGTCGGCCTGCAGAGTGGGCAAATCCGACGCAATGCGCCACTCCACCCCCCGCCCGGCCTCTGCAGCGGCCAGCGCGGCGCGCGCCTGGGCGATGGCACCGCCCAGCGGCACCGGCTGCAGGCGCAGCGGCGCGCGGCTTGCGCGCACCAGGGTTTGCAGGCCGTCGATCATCAGCCCCATGCGCCGGGCAGACTGGTCCATCGGGGCCAGAAAACCCAGCGCCTCCTGCACCTCGGCGCCCCGCAGCACCTCGGGCGGCAGGTCGCCCAGCACCTCGCGTACCAGCGTGCCGTAAGACGTCACGTGCCGCAGCGGCGCGCGCAGGTCGTGCGACACGGCACGCAAGAACTCCTCTTGCGCAGCGGCCATGTCGGCTACCTGCTGCTGGCTGCGGGCCAGTTCGGCGCGCAATCCCTGCAATTGCTGCAGCTCGTCCCCGGCGCTGGCGTCTGGCGCGTTCATGGCTTGGGTTGTTTGGCGGGTCTCGCCCAGTTGGCAATGCTGACCTGCTTGCCCCGCGCCACACTCAGTGCGCCTGGTGCCGTGCTCTTCGTGATGGTGCTGCCACCACCCACCGTGCCGCCCGCACCAATCGTGACCGGTGCCACCAGCACACAGTTGCTGCCCACATGCACATCGGCCTCGATCACCGTGCGATGCTTGTTGGCGCCGTCGTAGTTGGCGGTGATGCTGCCTGCGCCGTAGTTCACGCGCTCGCCCACCGTGGCGTCGCCCAGGTAGGCCAGGTGGTTGGCCTTGGCGCCGTCGGCCATCGTCGAGTTCTTCACCTCCACAAAGTTGCCAATGTGCACCTCGCGGCCCAGTTGGGCGCCGGGGCGCAGGCGGGCAAAGGGGCCGATCAGCGCGCCCTCGCCCACGGTGGCGCCCAGCTTTTCGCCGTCGATGTGGGTGTAGGGGTGGATGACGGCGCCCGCCCCGATGCGCGCATTGGCAATGCAGCAGTTCGCGCCAATGCTCACGCCCTCGCCCAGCTCCACACGGCCGGTGAAGACGCAGTTCACGTCGATCTCCACGTCCTGCCCACAGACCAGCTCGCCACGCACGCCGGTGCGGGTGTCGTCGCGCACATCGAACCGGGCCGGGTCCGCCAGGCGCACGCCCTGCTCCATCAGCGCCCGCGCCTGGCGCAGTTGGTGCGCACGCTCCAGCTCGGCCAGTTGCAGCGGGCTGTTCACGCCCGCCACCTGCAGCGCATCGGTGATGCGGTGGGCCACCACGGGCACACCATCGGCCACGGCCATGGCAACGATGTCGGTGAGGTAGTACTCGCCCTGCGCGTTGTTGTTGGTCAGCCGCGCCAGCCAGGGCGTGAGCAACCGCGCAGGCACGGCCATGATGCCGCTGTAGACCTCGGTGATGGCGCGCTGGGCGTCGCTCGCGTCCTTGTGTTCGACGATGCCTTGCACGGCATCGGACGCATTGCGCACGATGCGGCCATAACCGGTGGGGTCGGGCAGGGTCACCGTCAGCAGGGCCAGCTTGCCACCTTCGCTGGCAGCCACCAGGGCGCGCAGGGTGTCGGCCTGGGTCAGCGGCACGTCGCCCGAGAGCACCACCACCGTGCCGTCATCGCGCAGGTGCGGCACGGCCTGCAACACGGCATGGCCCGTGCCCAGCTGGGGTTCCTGGCGCACGAATTTGAGGTCAAAAGAGGCGCCAGCGCTTGCTGCAACTGCGGTAGCCGCTTCTACTTCTGTAGCGCCATGGCCGGTGATGACGATGGCGCTGCGGGCCTGCAGGTGCGCGGCCTGGTCCAGCACATGGTGCAGCAGCGGGCGGCCGGCCAGGCGCTGCAGGACCTTGGGCAGGCGGCTTTTCATGCGCGTGCCTTTGCCGGCCGCCATGATGAGGATGTCGAGTGAGGTCATGAAAGAGGAGATGGGTGGGCGCTGCAAAAGCCCGGCGCGCGGGCATGGCGTGGATTATCGGCTGCAGCCCGCTGGGCGCAAAAAGCTATTAAAACAGTAGCTATTTGCGGTTATCTATCAGGCGCTAGAGGCCATTTCTCTCAGATTTCTGCCGCGGCAGACAGCGTTTTACAGCAACGGCATCAGCCGGGGCGGCGTGTCGTAGTACTCGGCGATGCGCGCAAGAGCCCGGGTGTTGAGCAGGCGCAGGCGGCCGTTCTTCAGCTCGTGCAGGCCCAGCAGCGACAGGCGCCGCAGCGTCTTGTTGGTGTGCACCAGCGACAGCCCCAGGGCGTCGGCAATGTGCTGCTGGTTGAGCGGGAACGCCACTGTGCCGTCCTCCACCAGCCCGATGCGGTCGAGCCGCCGGTACAGGTGCATGAGCAGCATGGCCACGCGCTCGGTGGCGTTGCGGCGGCCGGCGGTAAGCAGGTTGTCGTCCACATGGCCTTCTTCGTGGGCCGACAGCCAGGTGATGTCGTAGCCCAGGCGCGGGTGCTCGCGAAACAGCGCCCACAGGCTGTCGTTCTGGAACACACACAGCGAACAATCGGTCAGCGCCTCGATGCCATGGGTGGAGACATCGCCAAACTCCTGCTGCAGGCCCACCAGGTCGCCAGGCAGCAAAAAATTGAGGATCTGGCGGCGCCCGTCGCTCATGGTCTTGTAGCGAAAGGCCCAGCCCGAATACAGCGTGAACAGCTTGGCGTTGGTCTGGTTTTCGCGCACCAGCGCGCCGCCTGCTTCCACGGCCAGGCTGTCGGTGCGAAAGCCTTCAATGAAGTCCAGCACCTCGGGCTTCACGGCGGTGAAGGCGCCGGTCTTGCGCAATCTGCAATTGTGGCACGTTGGAGGGCAGACATGGGCGGGCAGGGTGGCGTTCATGGTGGCGCAATTCTCATCGATTCACATTTGGCGACAGCACCACAACGCGCCGGGTGGCGCAGCAGTTACATCTATGTCTTTTGACATTGTGCAACCGCCGTGTGCCCCCTACATTGGGCCTCACTTATGAACGTATCCCCCGCCCTTTACGAGGTCCTCTACGTGAGCACCCTCGCCCCCGAGCAACCGCTGAGCGTGGTGGCCGAGATTGCCGGGCGAGCGCGCCAGGTCAACGCGGAGCTGGACGTGACGGGATTGCTGATTTTTGACGGCCAGCGTTTTTGCCAGCAGCTCGAAGGTCCGCAGAAGGCGGTGCTCAAACTCATCGAACGCATCCGCAACGACCCCCGCCATGTCAACGTCGAGGTGCTGCACCACGGCCCGCTGGCGGGCCGGCGTTTTCAACACTTCAGTCTGGCATTCAGCACCGTGGAAGACGAGGATGCACTCGCCCGCATGGAGAAATTGGATGGGGATGCAGCCCTGGCCGCCTTCGAAGCCGTGCGGGGCGAACTCGTCCACTGAGACCGCCCCCCCCCACAGCACGGGGCAGACACCAGACGTCAAGCGGCTACCGGCCAGCGCCGCAGGACCAGCGTGGCGTTCACGCCGCCAAAACCAAACCCGTTGAGCATGGCGTGGGAGAGCGCCATGGGCCGGGGCCGCAGCGCCACCAAGTCCAGCCCCTCGGCCAACGCATCGGGCGTGTGCAGGTTCAGCGTGCCCGGCACCACCTGGTCGCGCAGCGCCAGCGTCGTGAAGATGGCGGCCACCGCGCCCGCCGCCCCCAGCAGATGGCCCGTGGCCGACTTGGTGGAGCTGATGGCCACCTGTGACCCCGCGCCAAACACACGGCGAATGGCGGCCAGCTCGCCCCGGTCGCCCACCCCGGTGGACGTGGCGTGGGCGTTCAGATGCTGCACGTCCTGCGCCGTGAGGCCTGCCTGCGCCAGCGCTGCCAGCATGCTGCGCGCTGCGCCGTCACCGTCTTCGGGGCCGGAGGTGATGTGGTACGCGTCGGCCGACGTGCCGTAGCCCACCAGCTCGGCCAGCGGCGTGGCTCCGCGCGCGAGGGCATGGTCCAGCGCCTCGATCACCAGCATGCCCGCGCCCTCGCCCATCACAAAGCCGTCGCGCTGCGCATCGAAGGGGCGCGATGCCTGCTCGGGGGTGTCATTGAACGCCGTGCCGAGCGCCTTGGCCGCTGCAAAGCCGCCCAGGCTCACGCGGTCAATGGCCGCCTCGCTACCGCCGCACAGGGCCACATCGGCCTCGCCGCTGCGGATCAGGCGCGCGGCATCGCCAATCGCCTGCACGCTGGCGGCGCAGGCGGTGACCGGCGCCCCCAGCGGCCCCTTGAGGCCATGGCGAATCGACACCTGCCCTGCGGCCAGATTGACGAGGAAGGAGGGCACCGTGAACGGCGACAGGCGCTGCGGGCCGCGCGTGTCGGTGGTGCGCACCGCCTCGGCAATCGCGCCAAAGCCGCCAATGCCCGAAGCGATCACCGTGGCCGTGCGCTCGCGCGCACGCTCATCGGCAGGCGGCCAGCAGGCCTGCGCCAGCGCCTGCTGCGCCGCGCCCAGCGCAAAGGGAATGAAGCGGTCCATCTTGCGCTGGTCCTTGGACGAGACGACAGCGTCCACATCCCAGCCGCCTTCGGGGTCTTGCGCCACATCCGGCACCTGCCCCGCCACCTTGGCGGCAATGCCGTCCGTGACCGCTTCCGGCAGGCGTGACAGGCCCGAGCGCCCGGCCAGCAGGCGCTGCCAGACCAGTTCCACGCCGCAGCCCAGCGGCGACACCAGGCCCATGCCCGTGACCACAACGCGCCGCATCAGGCCACCGCCTTGTCGCAGCACAAACCACTCCACACCTGGGCACCACGGCCGCCAGGGATCATTTTTTTCATGCATTCACCTCGTCAGACAAATTAGGCGCAGCACCAAGAACCGGTTCTGGGACGCTGCATCGACGCGCGGAAAGGGCCCGCGCCTTTATGATTGCAGCCATCATCATAAAGGCACAACCGCTTTTTGCGTACGCTCGCAATCAATAAGAGGCTCCCATGAAGGTTTCCAAAGCACAGGCCGCAGAGAACCGGCAGGGCATCCTGGACGCAGCCTCCCGCCTGTACCGCGAGCGGGGGCTGACCGGCGTGGGCGTGGCCGACATCACGCGCGATGCGGGGCTCACCCATGGCGGGCTGTACCGGCATTTCGCGTCGAAGGACGCGCTGGTGCAAGAGGCCTGTGCGAGAGCGTTCGACTGGTCCATCGCCCCGCTGGACGGAGCCACCCCGAACACCACCATCGGCGAGCGCATCAAGAGCTACCTCTCGCCCCAGCACCGCGACTCGCCGGGCACGGGTTGCCCGGCCGCCGCGCTGGCGGTGGATGCCGCGCGGGCCGGCAGCGAGCTGTCAGAAGTGTTTGCCCAGGGCATCGAGCGCAACATCGGGCGTTTTGCGCAGTTGCTGACAGACAGCAGCGCCCCTATACCGCCAGAAGACCGAGCGCGCGCCATGCAAGTCCTGGCCACCATGGTCGGCGGGCTGGTGCTGGCCCGCGCCACTGCGGCGGCGCGGCCGGCGTTGTCCGATGAAATACTGACGACGCTGCAGGCCCAGTTGATCGGGCTGTTGGGCGAAGCGCCGCACCAAGGCCTCGAAGGTTGAGCCGCTTGAGGCGCTGGCGCTGCACGTGTCGCATGTACAAACGCTATCAAAAAAAGAGCTGCTAGCGCTTGAAGATCAAGCGCTAGCAGCTCTTTGAAGCTCTATTGCACACCAGAACCGAGGCGAGGTCAGCCCCCCCTTTCCCGGATCAGGCCAGCGCCCTCAGGCGCAGCAGGCGTCGCCCCAAGCGGGAGCCCCGTTGCCAACGGACGCACGGCGCCACCACGATGCAGGGCGGGCACTGGCAGCCTCGCCGCGCACCCAGCGGTACTGCAGGCGGCGGCCATTCAGGGGCTCGACCACCACCGATTGGCCTGCGGCCACGGGCAGCGACTGCCCGGCGCAAAGGAACACGTCGCTGCTGTCGCCCAGGCCCTTGCCCAGCGTGACCCAGGCTTGGCCTTCGGCGATGCGCAAGGTCATCGCAGCCTTGGGGGCCAGGCTGACCGCGGCGCCAGCGGCCACCGTGCCAGTGCCACCCGCTGCCGCACCCACAGCGCGGGAAGATGAAAACAGATGAAGAGCGTGAGAGGTTGTCATGGCTTTCTCCGGGTTAACCCTAGTAAGACCGTATGGTGCGCGGCTTGCAGAACAACGTCCAATGAAAAGCACGGCACCTATTGATGCTTTTCCTGCATATACGTTTCAAGCTGGCTTGCGCTGTAGCGGTGCTGCTATCCGATGCAGAGCAAACCGGGCCAGACCTGCGGCAAAACGCCCGCCCGCGCCCGCCACATCCGCCAGCGCTGCACCCAGGGCACGCCCGCCTTGGCCCAGTGCATGCACCAGGTCGCGCAGCGGCTGCACCACACCACACTCCCAGTCGCGGGCAGCCAGGCTGGCGGACTGCGCCGTGGCGGGCGCCACCACGCTGTCCCAACGGAAAGCCACGGCATCGGCGTGCCCCGAGGGGTTCCAGGCTTCCATCACCACATGCTGGCCCGGTGCGATGACCAAGCGGTCACCCGCCCGCAGCACGTGGTCTGCCGCCGCACCCGGAAAATCCGCCAGAGACCCGCTCAGGGTGAGCCAGACCTGCCCCTGCGCAATCTGCAGCACACCATGGGTGTGCGGGCGCAGCGACAAAGCCTTGCCTGTGGTCAGTTTCCAGCAACCGGCCGCAGGACGGCCAGCCAGGCTGGCTTGCACGGATTGTTGCGATTCCAGAACGTTGCGGGGGGACATGACAGGCTCCTTGGCTTCGGTAAAAGGTGTTTCGGAGACTGGATAGTGCGCTTCGCCATGCACACAGTCCAATGAAAACGCGGTACGCTATTCATTCCGACAACGCATGAATCGCCTCCAGGACACCTGCCATGGCCTCTGCCGAATACTCCCCCGCCGTTCTGCGCACCCGCCCCGTGGCCACCGGCCACTGGCGCGCCTTTCTGGCGGTGGCGCGCCATCTGAACTTCCGCGCCGCTGCCGATGAGCTGGCGCTCACCCAGTCAGCCGTCAGCCGCCAGATCCAGGCCTTGGAAGAAGAAGTGGGCGTGGCGCTGTTCCTGCGCCACACGCGGGCGGTGGAGCTGACCAGCGCGGGCGCGCAGCTGCAGCGCGCCGTGGCCCCGGCGCTCGAGCGCATGGACGCCGCCGTGCGCCTGGTGCGCCAGACGGCCGGGCGCCGCAGTGTGGCCATCACCACCTGGGCCAGCTTTGCATCGATGTGGCTGATCCCGCGCATGGAGGAGTTTCAGCGCGACAACCCGGGCATCGACATCCGCATTGATGCGAGCGACGTGCCGGTGGACCTGGAAACCTCGGACGTGGACCTGGCCCTGCGCTACGCCATGCCCGCTGGTGCCACGCAGGGCGGCATCCGCCTGTTTGGCGAGCAATTGGCCGTGGTGGCCAGCCCCTGGCTGCTCAAGAGCGGCAAGCCGCTGCGCACGCCGGCCGACGTAGCGCAGTTCACCCTGATCGAGGCGGGCGACGCCCACCGCACGCACTACCTGGAGTACCTGAGCTGGCGCCGCTGGTTCGACACGCGCGACCTGACCAAGCTGCAACCCCAGCGTTGGCTGTACTTCAACTACGCCCACCAGATCGTGCAGGCCGCGCTGGCTGGCCAGGGCCTGGCGCTGGCACGCATGCCGCTGATTGCCGATGCCCTGGCCGCTGGCGACCTGGTGGAGGTGCTGCCCGGCCACCGCATCGACTCGCCGCTGGCCTATTGGCTCATGGTGGGGCCACGCAGCGCGCAGCGGCCGGAGATCAAGGCGTTTTGCGCCTGGTTGCAGGTGCAGGCCGAGGCCACCCGCCAGGCAATTGGCGATGTGCCCGACCCGGATTTGAACGACAACCTGGACGGGGCCTGATGAAAAAAGCGCTGGGCCTTGCGGCTTCAGCGCTTTCATTTTGATAGCTTACAGCGCTTATTCAACAAGCGCTGGCGGCCAATCCAACTTAAAAATCAGGACAAAACCACTCTTGCGAACTTGCGCTTGCCCACTTGCACCACGTAGGTGCCAGCAGCCAGCTTCAAGCCCTTGTCGCTGACCACGCTGCCATCCACACGCACGCCGCCGCCGTCGATCAGGCGGTTGGCCTCGCTGCCCGAGGGCGCCAGGTTGGCCTGCTTGAGCAAGGCGCCGATGCCCAGCGGCGCACCGGAGAGCGCCACCTCGGGAATGTCGTCGGGCACGCCGCCCTTGCTGCGGTTGATGAAGTCCTGCTCCGCCGCATCGGCCGCCGCCGCGCTATGGAAGCGCGTGGTGATCTCCTTGGCCAGCATCACCTTGGCGTCCTTGGGGTTGCGCCCGCCCTCCACCTCGGCCTTGAGCGCGGCGATCTCGGCCAGGCTCTTGAACGACAGCAGCGTGTACCAGTCCCACATCAGGGTGTCGCTGATCGACAGCACCTTGGCGAACATGGTGTTGGCGTCTTCGGCAATGCCGATGTAGTTGTTCTTGGACTTGGACATCTTGTCCACGCCATCGAGCCCCACCAGCAGCGGCATGGTGAGCACACACTGCGGCTCCTGGCCATATTCCTGCTGCAGATGGCGGCCCATGAGCAGGTTGAACTTCTGGTCCGTGCCGCCCAGCTCCAGGTCGCTCTTCAAGGCTACGGAGTCATAGCCCTGCATCAGCGGGTACAGGAACTCGTGCACCGCAATGGACTGGCCGGTGGTGAAGCGCTTGTGGAAGTCGTCGCGCTCCATCATGCGCGCCACGGTGTAGCGCGAGGCGAGCTGGATCATGCCGCTCGCGCCCAGGGGTTCGCTCCACTCGCTGTTGTAGCGAATCTCGGTCTTGGCCGGGTCCAGCACCATGCTGGCCTGCTTGTAATAGGTCTCGGCGTTCACCTTGATCTGCTCGGGCGTGAGCGGCGGGCGCGTGCTGTTGCGGCCCGAGGGGTCGCCGATCAGGCTGGTGAAGTCCCCGATCAGGAAAATCACCTGGTGGCCCAGATCTTGCAATTGCCGCATCTTGTTCAGCACCACCGTGTGGCCGATGTGGATGTCGGGAGCCGTGGGATCGAGCCCGAGTTTGATGCGCAGCGGCTGGCCTGTGGCCTCCGAGCGCGCCAGCTTCTTGACCCATTCATCCTGCGGCAGCAGCTCTTGCACGCCACGCAGGGAGATTTCGAGGGCCTGTCTTACACCATCAGAGACCGGGGTTGTTGTAACAGCAGATTGATTCATAAGGGTTTTTTGGGATGTCTAGACAGCATGCACCGCTATACTTCAGCCCACATTGCTTGAGGCGGATTCTAGTGGGCCCGCTGTTTCGACCTGTTTTTGACCATTCTGTCGAACGGCTGCAGCCTGACAGTCTGTGCTCCATGCCTTGCCCCGCGCCAGCGCCGGGGAAGTGTCACGGATTCACTCTCACCCTGGGGATAGACCATTGATTCACGGCTTGACCACCGCCAGCTCGGCTTTGCTTGACCGGCTGTCCCGCACGATCCAACAACATCCCAAACGCATCACCGCCGCCGTCGCAGCCATCCTGCTGACGGGTGGTGGCGGCGCATTCGCCGTGGCATCCTTTGCGCCGGACCCGGCCGAGCTGCCGGTGCGCATGGTGAGCTACCCCGTTGAATCGCTGGCAGAGAACCTCGTGCTGGGCGAGCTGGAAGCCCCGGGCTTCTCGCTGTTCCGCTCCGAACAGGTGCGCAGCAGCGACACCCCCGAGTCCCTGCTGCAGCGCATGGGCGTGGCCGACCCGGCCGCCGCTGCGTTCATGCGCGGTGACACTCCTGTGCGACAAAACGTGCTGGGCCGCACCGGCCGAATCGTGTCGGCAGAAACCACCGACGACCACCGCCTGATTCGCCTGACGGTGCGCTGGGTGCCGGACGACAGTGGCAACTTCCGCCGCCTGATCGTCGAGCGCACGGGCGACAACAAGTTTGCGACGCGCATCGAAACCGCCAAGATGACGACCAACAGTCGGCTGGCGGGCGGCATCATTCACAGCTCGCTGTTTGCCGCCACCGATGCGTCCAACATCCCCGACGCGGTCGCGGTGCAGATGGCCGAGCTGTTCTCGGGCAACATCGACTTTCGCCGCTCGCTGCGCAAGGGCGACCGCTTCTCGGTGGTGTACGAAACCCTGGAAGCCGATGGTGAGCCCCTGTCCAGCGGCCGCGTTCTGAGCGCCGAGTTCGTCAACAACGGCAAGACCCATGAGGCCGTCTGGTTCCAGGAACCCGGCGCAGCCAAGGGCGCCTACTACACGCTGGACGGCGAAAGCATGCGCCGCGCGTACCTCACCTCGCCGGTAGAGTTCTCGCGTGTGACCAGTGGCTTCAAGATGCGCCTGCACCCCATCCTGAAGACCTGGCGCGCCCACCTGGGCACCGACTTCGCCGCGCCCACCGGCACCGCAGTGCGCACCGTGGGCGATGGCGTGGTGGAGTTTGCGGGCGTGCAGAACGGATTCGGCAATGTGGTCTTCGTCAAGCATCGCAACCAGCACGTCACCGTGTATGCCCACCTGAGCCGCATCGATGTGCGCCAAGGGCAGTCGGTCGAACAAGGCCAGAACCTGGGCGCCGTGGGCGCCACAGGCTGGGCCACCGGCCCGCACCTGCATTTTGAGTTCCGCGTCAACGGCGTGCACCAAGACCCCATGACTATCGTGGCCCAGAGCGAGGCGGCAGCGCCAGTCTCAAAGGCCTCGCGCCCTGCGTTTGACCGCCTAGCGGCCAACATGCGCATCCAGCTGTCGGCCGCTGCACAGATCGAACAAGCCAGCGCAGAGTGAAGTGAAGCCTCCACTGAGTCGCTTCGCGCCTTCCCCCCACTGGGGGACGCCGCCAGCGCACGCAAGCGAAGCGCCGCATACGCGGCGCGGCGGCCCTTGCGCGGCGGCCGCTGGCGTCGGCCGCGCCGCTTGCCTGGGCTTTGGAGCCCCTGGACCTGAGGCTCTTCCGTCCACGCCTTCACAGTCCACACGGCTCCTGTGAGCGCATCCGAGCTGTACATCGGCCTGATGTCGGGCACATCGCTCGATGGCATCGACGGGGTGCTGGCCGATTTTTCCGGCTCGCACTGCGTGGTTACCCACCATGCCAGCGCACCCTTCGCGCCCGAACTGCGGGCAGAACTGATGGCCCTCAATACGTCGGGCACTGACGAACTGCACCGCGCCGCGCTGGCGGGCAACACCTTGTCACAGGCGTATGCGCAGGTGGTGCAGACGCTGCTCGAACAGAGCGGCCTGGCTGGCTCTTCCATCCGCGCCATCGGCGCCCACGGGCAGACGGTGCGCCACCGCCCCCAGGAATTTGATGGCACGGGCTATACCCTGCAACTGGGCAACCCTGCCCTGCTGGCGGAGCGCACCGGCATCACCGTGGTGGCCGATTTCCGCAGTCGCGACGTGGCCGCAGGTGGACAGGGTGCACCCCTGGTGCCAGCGTTTCACCAAGGGGTTTTTGGCCGCGCGGGTGAAACCGTGCTGGTGCTCAACATCGGCGGCATCTCCAACCTCAGCGTGCTGGGCGCCGACGGCAGTGTGCTGGGCTTTGACTGCGGCCCCGGCAACGCGCTGATGGACTACTGGTGCCAACGGCACACCGGCCAGGCTTTCGACGCCGGAGGCGCGTGGGCTGCCAGCGGAAAGGTGCTGCCGGAGTTGCTGGCATCGCTGCTGGACGAACCCTTTTTGCACAAGCCACCCCCCAAGAGCACGGGGCGCGATCTGTTCAACCCCGCATGGCTCGCACACCACTTGGCGCCATTCGCACAGGCAAACCCTGCCGACGTACAGGCGACCCTGACCGAATACACCGCCCGCGCTTGTGCAATAAGCGCAAACAGCTACAAAAAAAATAGCAAAACGATGGCAGTGTGCGGCGGTGGCGCACTCAACACCCATTTGATGGCACGGCTGCAGGTAGCCTGCCCTGGTGTGCAGGTCACCGTCACCGATACCCTGGGCCTGCCCGCATTGCAGGTGGAGGCGGCGGCCTTTGCCTGGCTGGCGCGGCAGGCGCTACACGGACGGCCCGGCAACCTGGCCAGTGTGACCGGCGCTGCGGGAGCCCGTGTGCTGGGCGCTGTTTACCCAGCCTGAAAAAACAAAAGCCGCCCATGCGGGCGGCTACGTGGTAAGAGGTCAGGTACAGAGCGGTGTGTACCACCTGACCCCTACCCTCTCCGTGTCAGGCAGAGAAGCTGGAGCCACAGCCGCAGGTGGTCGTGGCATTGGGGTTCTTGATAACGAACTGAGCCCCTTGCAGGTCTTCTTTGTAGTCGATCTCGGCGCCGACGAGGTATTGGTAGCTCATGGCATCGATCAACAGCGACACACCGTTCTTCGTCATGGTGGTGTCGTCTTCATTGGTGATTTCATCAAAGGTGAAGCCATACTGAAAACCCGAGCAACCGCCACCTTGCACAAAAACGCGCAGTTTCAGGTCAGGGTTGCCCTCTTCGGCAATCAGGTCCGCCACCTTGGCCGCCGCGCTGTCCGTAAACAGGATGGGGGCAGGCATTTCGGTCTGGATGTTTTCGGCAACAGCGCTCATGGGGTACTCCGGGTTCAAAGTTTGCGGTGAATAGTACTGCAGTCTTCTCGGGAATTCAGTTCACTGCCCGTTTGACGCTAACTTCAGTGGGGGCTTTTCCTCCACCAGCACAGCCACCGGGCACATCTGCCCGGCGATCACCGCGCCCTGGTGCATCTCCAGCGCCTTGTAGTGCACATTGCCGGTGATCTTGGCCTTGGGCTGCAGCTCCAGCAGTTCGGCAGCGTGCACAGGCCCCACCACCTGGCCATTGACGATCACATGGTCGGCATGCACCGCCCCCTCCACGCGCGCCGTCTCGGAAATCACCAGGATGCTGGGCTGCTCCGAACCCGCACGGATGTCCCCCACCACCTCGCCATCAATGCGCATGCCTTCGGCAAAGTGCACATCTCCCTCGATCCGGGTGCCCTGGGCGATCAGGCTTTTGATCGGTGGCTGCTTCTTGCGGGAAAACATGGGTGAAAACTCCTCAATGCGCATGCTCCAAACCGGAGCATACAAACGGAAAACGACGGGGCAGAAAGCCCACGGAAAACGGCTACGGCGCGAAGCCCCGCACACATCACCCCTGCCTGCCACAACGACCGGCGCAGGGCTGTAAGGGGCCTTGCAGCACGCTGGATGAGGCTCCCCGGAGGGGCCTTCCCAACCCTGCCGCCGGACTAGTCGATGGTCATCGCCTGCACTGCGCGAACCGCAGAGCCCTCCAGCACGCGCGCGGTCACGGTTTTTACCACGGCGCTGGGGGGCAGATCGAGCACACCCTCAATGCGCCGGTACTGCTTGACCTGCAGCGGCTGTCCCTGGGCTGGTTGGGTCTGGGTCCAGGGCTTGCCATCCTGGGTGCCCGTCAGCACCAGTTCCAGCCGGCCATTGAATTCGGGGGCATTGCGCGTCGCCTGGATCACCAGGACCTGCCAGCGCAGCTGCATTCCCCCCAGCACCTCGGCCTGCAGACTACGGATCGCCAGCCCTTCAGCCTTTGCGGCGGGAATCAGCTTTTCAAAGAACCCCAGGTCTTCGCGCAGCGTGCGGTTGTCGGTCTCCAGCTGCCGAACCTGCGCCATCAGGCTTTCCTTGGCAGCCCGCTCGGCCACCAGAAGACTCTCGGCCGTATGGGCTACCGTCTGTTGCTCTTGCCCCTCAGCCCGCAAGCGATCCACTTCCGCCCGCAATTGCAGGAGTTCGTCACGGGAGACGGTATCCAGCCCTGCGATGGATTTTCCAAACTCAAAGGCCCAGAGCGCTACCGCCGCACAGAAACCAAAAACCACAGCCAGGGCCAGCCAGCGAAGGGGCCAGGGCAAGGCACTGCGGATGGCCACCCTCGGGGCGCTGATCGTCAGTCGGCGGCGCAGAAGGCGAAGGCGCATGGTGAGAAGGGGTGAAACATCAGGATGGTTCGAAGAAAAGAGCGCACCTTAAACGAAAAAACCGCCCGAAGGCGGTTTTTTGTTCTGCAAAGCAGTCCGAGGAAAGCTTCGCAGGGAGAAGGATGCCAGCCCGAAAGCGGCAATCCCTCCAGAGCCCAACCAGCTTAACGCTTGGAGAACTGCTTGGCGCGGCGTGCGGAATGCAGACCGACCTTCTTACGCTCGACTTCACGGGCATCACGCGTCACGAAGCCGGCTTGGCTCAGGACGGGCTTGAGGGATGCGTCGTAGTCGATCAAAGCACGGGTGATACCGTGGCGGGCAGCACCAGCCTGACCGGATTCACCACCGCCGTGCACGTTGATCTGGATGTCGAAGGTTTCGACATGGTTGGTCAACGCCAGGGGTTGCTTGGCAATCATGATCGAGGTTTCGCGGCCGAAGTAGGACTGGATGTCCTTGCCGTTCACCGTGATCTTGCCGGAGCCTTTTTTCAGAAACACGCGGGCGACGCTGGACTTGCGACGGCCGGTGCCATTGTTCCATTCACCAATCATCTCAAGGCTCCTTAGATTTCCAGCACTTTGGGCTGCTGGGCGGTGTGGGGATGCTCAGCACCACCGTACACCTTGAGTTTCTTGATCATCGCGTAGCCAAGGGGGCCCTTGGGCAGCATGCCCTTGACAGCCTTTTCCAGCGCGCGGCCGGGGTGCTTGGCTTGCATGTCTCGGAAGTTCGTGGCCGTGATACCGCCGGGGTAACCCGAGTGGCGGTAGTACACCTTGTCCAGGGACTTGGTGCCGGTGACCTTGAGCTGGGCGGCGTTGATGATGACGATGAAGTCACCGGTATCGACGTGAGGCGTGTAAATGGCCTTGTGTTTGCCGCGCAAACGGAGAGCAACTTCGCTGGCTACTCGTCCGAGGACCTTGTCGGTCGCGTCAATCACAAACCACTCGTGCACAACCTCAGCGGGCTTTGCGCTGAAAGTAGTAGTCATGAGTTTTCTCTTCAAAAGAGGGTTTGGCGGGTCCTTTTCCACGGTCGGTGCTTCTCTGAAGGAAGCCTCTTAGGTGGCGTAAAGTCTTCGCCGCGGGACCACAAAAGCGCTGCGAAGCCTGCGATTATACGAATTTGCAGGCCTGTGGCGCAAGCCCGTAGCCGGAAAGCAGCCCACGGCCCCCTCGCCCACGGCTAATTGGGGGTCTGCCGGCGGCGCTGCTCGTCGGCTTCGTAGCGGCGGCGGTTCTCCACGCAGATGGTCTGGTTGGCCTGGGACGGCTTCTGGCATTCCTGGTGGATGCACATGGGGCGTGCGAGGAAATTGGCATCTGCACAGGCCTCTTGCGGGCTGGGCACACGCGGTGG
>NZ_JAMXAX010000123.1 GCF_023913775.1 Acidovorax facilis | reverse complement strand
GATTCGTACCTGGGGTGGTTCAGGTTGTTAGACCGATCAGGCCCGATGGGTCCACAACCCGCCCTGGTGCTGGGTGCGGCCATGGGGAATCAAGACGTCACTAGCATTCGCTAGAAGAGCCCATTTTCATTCAAATGCCCGGCCCGACGCCAAAGTTACCGCTCTGATCTGTTTGGCGCAGATCTTCAAGACCAACCGCCTCCGCCTTTGCACACTGGCCCCGTACCACCCACGGAGGCCCGCATGCACATCACCCTGAACCAACAGCCCCAGCCCGTACCACCCGGCTGGGAGGACGAACCCCTGCTTTGGCTGCTGCGCGAGCCCCTGGGCCTCACGGGCACCCGCTTTGGCTGCGGCATGGGCCAATGTGGAGCCTGCACCGTGCTCATCGACGGCGTAGCGCAGCGCGCCTGCCTGCAGACGGCGCGCGGGCTGCAAGGGCGCTCCATCACCACCATCGAGGGGCTGGCGGCGCCCGACGGGACGCTGCACCCCGTGCAACAGGCCTGGCTGGACCTGCGCGTGCCCCAGTGCGGCTACTGCCAGAGCGGCCAGATCATGGGCGCCGTGGCCTTGCTGCGCGCCACACCCCGCCCCAGCGATGCGCAGATCGACGCCGCCATGTCGGCCCACCTGTGCCGCTGCGGCACCCAGCACCGCGTGCGCGCAGCCATCCACCAAGCAGCCGGGGGAACCAAACCATGAAGCGCCGCCAGTTTTTGGCAGCGGCAGGCGCCGGGGTACTCACCGTCACGCTGGCGGGCTGCAGCCTGGTGCCAGTGATCCCCAAGCGCCCCACTTCCACCGCCGACGACGCGCTGGGCTGGATACGGCACGAAAACGGCCGCTACACCCTGTGGCTGCCCAGCGCCGAAATGGGCCAGCAGATCAGCGCCGCGCTGCAGGGCCTGGCCGCTGCCGAGCTGGGTGTGCCGCCCGCACAGGTGCACCTGCAACTGCCCAGCACCCGCCACATCGCCCGCGTGCGCGCCACCGTGGGCAGCGCCAGCGTGCAGGACTTTGCCCTGCCCCTGGCCCGCGCCTGCGCCACGCTGCGCGAGGCCCTGGCGCAAGGCCAGACCACGGGCACGCTGGCCGCGCGTGACATCCCGGCCAGCGCGCTGCGCAGCCTGCAGGCGCGCACGGGGGCCGCCAAAGAAGCTGCGGCGGCGCCGGGCCAGCTGCACGCCCTCGTCACCGGCCAGCCGCTGTTTGCGGGCGACACGCGCCTGCCCGGCCTGCTCTATGGCCGCGTGCTGCGCGCACCGATGTCGGCCGAAATCACCTCACGCCCGCAAGCGTGGGATGAGACGGCCGCCCGCGCCGACCCAGCCTGCGTGGCCGTGGTGCAGCACCCGCGCCTCGCGCGGATGGGCAGCCTGGGCCTGGGCATCGTGGCCCGCACGCCCTCGGCGCTCGACCGCATCGAGGCCGCGCTGGCCGTGCAATGGCAGGTGGAAGATGGCAGCGCATTCGAGCAGGCCGCCATCGACGAGCGCATCGACATCGACACCCACCTGCGCCGGGGCGCGCTGCAGCACCGGCTGCGCAAGGACGACCTGCCCACAGACACAGCATGGACGCTGGACCTGCGCATGGACGTGCCCCTGGCCGCCCACGCGCCCATAGAGCCGCGCAGCGCAACGGCGCACTGGCTGGCCGCCGCAGACCAAGGCATCGCCCTGAAGGTATGGGCGGGCACCCAAGACCTGTTCTACATGCGCGACGTGCTCGCTCGCCAGCTGGGCCTGGATGCCGAACGTATCGAGGTGCAGGCCTGCCGCATCGGCGGCGGCTTTGGCGGCCGCACGCTGTGCACGGTGGAGCTGGAGGCCGCCGTGCTCGCCCAGGCTGCAGGGGCACCCGTCAAGGTGCAATGGAGCCGCGCGCAGGAGTTTGCCCAGGGCTTCCAGCGCCCGCCCTCCAGCCACCGTGTGCGGGCCCGCGTGCACGGCGGGCGCATCACCCACTGGTGGCATGCGCTGGCCAGCAGCCACATCCTGTTCACACCCGCCGCCATGCCGGTGTGGATGCAGACCCTGGCCGACCTGGCGGGCGACAGCGGCGTGGCGCGCGGCGCACACATGCCGTACGACGTGCCCCAGCAGCGCATCGAGTTCACCGCCCAGCGCCTGCCCGTGCACACAGGCCCCTGGCGCGGCCTGGGTGCGGGGCCCAACACCCTGGTGGTCGAGAGCGCCATGGACGAATGCGCGCGCCACGTTGGGGCCGACCCGCTGGACTGGCGCCTGCAGCACACCACCGATGCACGCCTGGCGCAGGTGCTGCGCAGTGCCGCAGCAGAATCCAGATGGTCAGAGCGCCCCGCCAGCGACGCCACCACCTTGCGCGGGCGCGGCATCGCAGGCGGTATCTACAAGGGCGTGAGCTACGCCGCCGCCGTGGCCGACGTGGAGGTGCAACGCGCCACCGGCCAGGTGCGCGTAACGGCGCTGTGGTGCGCGCACGATTGCGGCCTGGTGCTGCAGCCTGACGGCGTGCGCGCGCAGACCGAGGGCAACCTCGTGTGGTGCGTGGGCATGGTGCTGCACGAGCAACTGCCCGTGGCCCGCTCGGGCGTGGCCGCTGCCAGCTTTGCCGACTACCCGCTGCCACGCATGGGCGACGTGCCGCCGCTGCATGTGCACCTGATCGACAGCAGCGCGCCGCCCACCGGTGCCGGAGAAACCGCCATGGTGGCCGGGGCCGGAGCGATCGCCAACGCGCTGCGCGACGCCAACGGCGTGCGTTTTACCCGCCTGCCGGTGCGCAGCGCGGACGTGCTGCAGGCCTTGTCTGCGCGGGCTTAACGGGGTAGCGCCAACGGCACAATCCACCTATGCAAGACTTTGCCAGCGCCGCCATGGTCCGCCTGCTGGTGCGCGCCATGGCCGCGCACGGGCTGGTGCCGCCACCGCCCCCACCGGGTGCCGACGGGCTGGCCGCCAGCCATGTGCCCCTGGCCTACAAACGCAGCGTGGTCGAAGCCGTGCTGCACCAGGGCGGCCTGGGCACACTGCTGCAACTGGCCCAACGGGTGGACCTGCTGGCGGGCGACCCGGTACACCGCGCCCTGCTGGGTGCGGCCAGCGTGCCTGAGCTGCTGACGCGCTGGCAGCGGCTGGAGCGGTATGTGCATTCGCGCCACCAGGTCAGCGTCACCGCCAGCGCCCCGGGCACGCTGGCACTGCGCCACCACGCGCGCCCCGGTGTGCGAGAAGAACCTCACCCCACCGAAAGCCTGGCCGTGCTGGGCGTGCTGGTGGGTGCCAGCCAGGCCCTGGGCGTGCGCGGCTTGCGGGTGGAGATCGGCGCGCCCGAGGCCGCAGGCCACCGCGTGAACCTGCGGATGGAAGCCCCTGTCGCCAACCCGGCGGAACTGCACGCGCAACTGGCACCGCTGGCCGCGCGAAGGTTGCTAGGCCATTGGACCTTGCACTGGGAACCTCACGACGGCAAGGCACCCACAACCCCCACCTCGCAGCCCCAGCCCGCCACCCACCTGTGCGACGCCTTGCCCTGGCCGCCGCTGGCGCACCAGCTGGCGCGCCATGTGCTGCACGACCCGGCCGCGTAACACACGGTGGATGCACTGGCTCGGCACACCGGCCTGGCCCGCCGCAGCCTGCAGCGGGCGCTGACCGAACGCGGCCTGAGCTGCCGCCACATCGTGACCGAGGCACGCGCGCGGGTGGCCGCGCAATGGCTGCTGGAGAGCCCGCATGGCCTCGCAGAAATCGGATTTGCGTGCGGCTTTGCCGATCAGCCCCACTTCACACGCGAATTTGCACGCCATGTGGGCCTGACCCCGGCGCGCTACCGGCAGGCATTTGCAGTCAGAGGCATGCAAGGGTCGGATTAACTATCAATTTGATAGCAAAAACTCGATATCTATCGAGCGCAATGGGCCATTTTTATTCAATATTTTCGGCTTTGGAGGGCAACCCGGCCACGGGTGCTCGCTTGCGCATGGCGCCGCCGCCCCGGGGCAGCGCCACCGTGGGCAGCAGGGCGCGTGCAGCCGACCCACCCGCAGCGGCCGGTGCCATCAGGTCGGCCAGCGTCACGCTGTCCAGCACCGCCAGGTAGGCCTGCATGGCCTGCCACAGCACGCCCTTGAGGCGACAGTGGTTGCTCAGGCGGCACTGGTTGGTGCCGGGATCAAAACATTCCACCAGGTTGAAGTCGGTCTCGGTGGCACGCACCACGGCGCCGATGTTGATGGCCGACGCCGGCACCATCAGCCGCATGCCACCGCCCCGCCCGCGCGTGGTCTCCAGCAGCCCTTGGGCGGCCAGCTGCTGCACGATCTTCATCAGGTGGCTGCGCGAGATGCCGTAGCCCTCGGCCACCTCGATGATCGTTACAGGTTGCTCGCGGCCTTCGGTGGCTGCGCAGTACATGAGCACGCGCAGCGTGTAGTCGGTCCATTGGGTCAGGCGCATGGTTTTTGCCGCAGGTCAATTGAAAGAGGTATGCAGGACGAATTTTATTGAATAAAATATTCACATAAAATGAATCTTTAAAAGGACCTGCCATGAATGCCCGTGTTGACCATCTGGAAGCTGCCTCCGCCCACCCCGCCCCGCTCAGCGCCGACCAGCAGATCGGCCAGATCGCGGTGCAACTGCCCGGTGCCACGGCGGTTTTTCGGCGGCTCAAGCTCGACTTTTGCTGCGGCGGCCAGGTGAGTCTGGCCAAGGCGGCTGCCGACAAGGGGCTGGATGCCAACGCCGTGCTGGCCGAGCTGGCGGCCCTGCAACGCAGCGACGCCGTGCCCGAAGCCGCATCGCCCAGCGCACTGATCGACCACATCCTGGCGCGCTACCACGAGGTGCACCGCCAGCAGCTGCCCGAGCTGATCCGCATGGCCCGCCGCGTGGAGGCCGTGCACCGCGACAACCCCCATGTGCCCGCCGGACTGGCCGACCACCTGGAAACCATGCACGAAGAGCTGCTCTCGCACATGCTCAAGGAAGAGCAGGTGCTGTTCCCCATGCTCAAGAGCGGCGGCAACCCCTTTGTGGGCCAGCCCATCGGCATGATGCGCGCCGAACACGTGGACCACGGCGAAGCGTTGGACAAGCTCAACGCCCTGACCAACGACGCCACGCCCCCCCAAGGCGCGTGCAACACCTGGCGCGCGCTGTATGCAGGCATTGCCCAGCTGGGCGATGACCTCATCAACCACATCCACCTGGAGAACAACGTGCTGTTCCCGGCGTTCGAAGCCGGCGCAGCGCCCTCGTCGCAAGGTTGCGGTCCGTCAGGCTGCGCGTGCAGCGGCGGGGGCACACTGCGGGCATGAACCTGCAAACCACTTCACCCGAGGGTCTTGGGGCACACGCACCACCCAGCGTGGAAAGCATCACGCGGCTGGTGCATGGTTTTTATGGCGATGTGCGCCAGGACCCGCTGCTGGGGCCTGTGTTTGAAAAAGCCCTGCACGGCCAATGGGACACCCACCTGCAGCGGTTGGTGGACTTCTGGAGCACCGTGGCACTGGGCACGCGCAGCTTCAAGGGCGACGTATTTGGCAAGCACATGGCGCTGGAGGGCGTGACGCCCGCCCACTTTGCCGCCTGGGTGGGGCTGTGGCAGCAGCACACCAGCCGCCTGTTTGCCCCCGAGGTGGCGCACGACCTGCAGGTAGCGGCACACGGCATTGCGCGCAATTTGTTCCGGGGTTTCTTTGGCAGCGACCCGGCGTTTGTGACGCCGCACAGCGGGCACGGCGAGCGCTGAGCCCAGGCCTTGGCCAGGGTCTTTGCGCCAGGGCTACTTCTTCTTGTCGCCAGGTGTGAAGAACAGCGCCAGGCCCACCGCGATCAGCGCCACCGGCCACCACACCCGCAGCAGCTCGCGCAGGCTGATGCTGATCAGCCCCAGATTGGTCAGCAGAAAAAATACGCCCAGTACGACCAGAACAATCGCAGCGATATGGCCCTTCATGTGCATTCCCTCGGAGTAGTTGTGTATCTGGGCGCGATTATGGCGGGCCGGACAGCCGCGCCCCCAGGTGGTCCACAAACACACGCACCTTGGGGGACAAATGCCTGCTGGATGGCCACAACGCGCGGAACTGGCGGCTGGGGCCCATGTCCTGCTCCAGCACACTGACCAACCGGCCATCGGCCAGCGCATCACGCACCAGAAAGTCGGGCAGACAGGCAATCCCGAGCCCGCGCAACGTGGCGCCCAGAACCGCCTCGATGTTGTTGCAGGCGAGCACGGTGCGCAGGCGCGGCTCGGCGCTGGCCACGCCCTCGCGCCAAGGCCAATCGAGCAGCTTGCCGGAGTCCGGATGGCGAAACCGCACGCAGGCGTGCTGTTCCAGAGCGCGCATGGCCGCAGGCGTGCCATGGCGCGTCAGGTAGGCCGGGGCTGCGCATAACAGCAGCCGGAAGGCCTGCAACGGGCGCGAGACAAGGCGGGAGTCGCGCAGGTCACCGCTGCGGATGGCCACGTCAATGCCCTCGTCGATCAGATCGACCGCGCGGTCGCTGAAATTGATGTCCAGTTCCACCTCTGGGTGGCGGGTCAGAAACTCCGGCACCAGGGGGATCAAGAAGTGGTAGCCCACGATGGGCGCGCTCACCCGCAACCGCCCACGGGGGGCCTCGCGCGACAAGGACAGCATGGCCTGCGCATCGTCCAGGTCATCCAGGATGCGCCGGCAGCGTTCGTGAAACAGATGTCCCTCTGCCGTGAGCTGGATGCGCCGGGTACTGCGCTGCAAGAGCCGCACACCCACCTCCTGCTCCAGCCGCGCCACGCCCTTGCCCACGGCAGACGCGGATATCGCGAGCGCCCGTCCTGCCGCCACAAAGCTGCCAAGTTCCGCCGTTTTGACAAAGGCCAACATGCCGCTGAGCTTGTCCATCTGCCCTCACGTGATTGTTTGATGCGGTCAATTCAAGCGAATTTGTCCGTAATGAAAGGAGTGGGAGCTACTTTTTCCACCATTCAGGCCAGTTTAACCTTTGCCAAGTCCACAAAACCCGCACCATGCCCACTCCGTTGTTCATTCGCGCCGCAGTCTGCAGTCCCTGTGCCGTCCACGATTCGCTGCTTGGCCTGCAAGCTGAATACCTGGCCTGGGTATACGGCGAGATGGCGCGGTGCTTTCCCGCCCTTCCCACCCGCGATGCGGGACGGCTCCACACTGAAGGCAACGCCGACGTGATTCAGGCGCTCTGCGCCGGGCGCACACCGGGCAGCGTTTTCTATCTGATGGAGGTAGATGGCGAAGCCGCCGGCATGTGCGGCCTACGCAGCCTGGGCGGCGACACCGCCGAGATCAAGCGCCTGTATGTCCGCCCTGCCTACCGGGGCATGCAGCTCGGGTCGTCCGCACTGCGCAGGCTGCTCGCCGACGCCCGTCTTTGGGGATACACCCGCATCTGCCTGGACACCGCCTTGTTCATGCAGGCCGCGCACCGTCTGTACGAAGCCCACGGCTTTACCGACTGTGCAGCCTACGAAGGCACCGAGGTGCCCGCCGCCCTGCAGGGCCAATGGCGCTTCATGCACCGCGCCATCACCCACCCTTGCCCATGAAAACGCTCTCCGCACGGCATGCCAGGCGCGCAGTCCTGGCAGCCATACTGCTCCTGCTGCCCCTGGTGCTGCAAAGCCTCGGACACCACTGGGTGCGTGTCGCAGACACCAGCCTGCTGTACGTGATGCTGGCGCTGGGCCTGAACGTCGTGGTGGGCTATGCGGGCCTGCTGGACCTGGGCTACGTCGCCTTCTACGCCCTGGGCGCCTACCTGTTCGCGTTGCTGACCTCACCGCACCTGACCGACCACTTTGCCTGGATCGCGGCGCTGTTCCCGAACGGGCTGCACACCCCCTGGTGGGTGACCATCCCGCTGGGCGCGGCGCTGGCCGCCATCCTGGGCATACTGCTGGGGGCGCCCACGCTGAGGCTGCGCGGTGACTACCTGGCGGTGGTCACGCTGGGCTTTGGCGAGATCGTGCGCCTGCTGGTCATCAACCTGGGCCACCCGGTCAACATCACCCACGGCGCCCAGGGCCTGGGGCTGATTGACCCGGTCCGCATCCTGGGAGTGGACCTGGGCCAGCCCCTGGTCGTGGCAGGCCACGAAGTAGCCTCCGTCACCCTCTACTACTACCTGTTCCTGACTCTGGTGCTGATCACCATCGTGATTTGCCAGCGCCTTCAGGATTCACGCATTGGCCGCGCTTGGATGGCCATCCGCGACGACGAGACTGCCGCGCGGTCCATGGGCATCAATACCCGCAATCTCAAGCTGCTGGCTTTTGGCGTGGGGGCCAGCTTTGGCGGAATCACCGGTGCCATGTTTGCTGCTTTCCAGGGCTTTGTTTCGCCCGAAGCCTTCAGCCTGAACGAGTCCGTGCTCATCGTGGCCATGGTGGTGTTTGGGGGCATGGGCCATATCCCGGGCGTGGTGTTGGGCGCAGTGCTGCTCGCGGCCCTGCCCGAAATGCTGCGCTATGTGGTCGGCCCTTTGCAGGCCGCGACCAACGGGCAGCTGGACGCCGGCGTGGTGCGCCCGCTGCTAATTGCGCTGGCGATGATCGTCACCATGCTGTGGCGCTCCAGTGGACTGTGGCCTGCACCCGACAAGACACAAGCACCCGGATCAACCGGGCATAGCATGTGACTTGCGGATCAGACCTCTGCAGCACCGGCCCCTCGCAACGGCTTGAGCAGATCCGACAGCCCATTGTGGTCAATCTCGTGCATCAGCGCCAGCAATTGCCCAAGCTCGCCTTTGGGGAAGCCCTCGCGCGCAAACCAGTTCAGGTAGTTGCCGGGCAGGTCGGCCAACAGCGTGCCTTTGTATTTGCCGTAGGGCATCTCGGTGGTGACCAGGCGCTGCAATTTTTCCGAGTCCATCGGACAGCCCTCCTCAGCCGCCTGCCCGCTTGACCTTGTGGCCCAGCTTTTGCAGTGCGGCCATCACGCGCTCCACATGGTCGCCCCGCACTTCGATCACGCCGTCCTTCACCGTGCCACCGCTGCCGCAAGCGGCTTTGAGCTGCTTGCCCAGCTGCTCCAGTGCGGCCGCGTCCACCAGCACGCCCTTGACCAGGGTCACAGCCTTGCCGCCCCGGCCCTTGGTTTCACGCGACACCCGCACGATGCCATCTCCGGTGGGCAAAGGCTTGTTCTGCTTGCAGGTGCACTGCGCCACGGGCTGGCGGCAGCCGGGGCACATGCGGCCGGACTCGGTGGAATACACCAGGCCGCCCAGGTCAGCCAACGACTTCATGGCTTTTTTCCTTCCACCTCTTGCTGCAGCATGTGAAAGTTGAGCAGCCGGGTGGCCAGCATGGTCTCGGTCAGAAAACACACCAGCGCCAGCAAAAACGACGCCACCCCCGCCAGAAAACCCGCCACGGCCAAGCGGTTGGACTGGAAGTTGGTGGTCTCGCCGAGGAACAGCAGGATGATGGTGATGCCGATCAGGAACGCACAGAACGTGAGCAGCCCGATGCAGCCATTGGCCAGCCGCCCACGCAGCCGCAAGTCGGCCAGTTCGTTGTAGGCGCGGGCCAGAAACTCGGGCTCGGTGTTGGCGCGGGCGCGGTCTTCCACCACGCGGGCCCGGTCGATGATGCGGGCCAACCGGCCCGCCACAGCGCCAATCATGCCGGACACGGCCGTGAGCAAAAACACGGGGGCCACCGCCAGCTGGATGCCGTGGGTGATGGCAGAGGAGTCAAGGGTGAGGGCCATGGTGCTTGTGAAACAAAGGAAAAACCGGCGAACCGCCGGTGGCCCAATTATCAGGGTGATGGCGCGCGCAGCCAGGCCCAGCGCACCACGGCCTTGACTGCCTGACTCGCGTGCCGAGCTTCGGCAGCAACTGCGGCGACAATCGCCCCATCCCTTCCCCCCGTTCGCGCTGTTGTGCGTCCCACTTTCAACGCCGCCCAGCGCTGCCTCCATGCCCTTTGCCTCCCTCGGTTTGTCCCCTGCCCTTGTCCACGCTGCGGAAAAAGCGGGTTTTGTAGCGCCCACCCCCATCCAGGCGGGGGCCATCCCGGCCATCCTGCAGGGGGCTGACCTGCTGGGAGCCGCCCAGACGGGTTCAGGCAAGACAGCCGCTTTTGCCCTGCCCTTGCTGCAGCAGCTGCAGCTGAGCGCCACCGGCGGCCCACGCCGGGTGCGCGCCCTGGTGCTGGTGCCCACGCGCGAGCTGGCCGCCCAGGTGGGCGAGGTGCTGCGCAGCCTGGCACAGCACCTGCAGCAGCCGCTGAAAGTGGCCATTGTGTTCGGCGGCGTCTCGATCAACCCGCAAATGCTGGGCCTGCGTGGCGGCGCAGACATTGTGGTGGCCACGCCGGGCCGCCTGCTGGACCTGGTAGACCACAAAGCGCTGCGCCTGTCGGCCGTGGCGCACCTGGTGCTGGACGAGGCCGACCGCCTGCTGGACCTGGGCTTTGCCGAAGAACTGCAGCGCGTGCTGGCGCTGCTGCCTGCGCAGCGGCAGAACCTGTTCTTCTCGGCCACCTTCCCTGCCGCCGTGCAAGCGCTGGCCGATGGCCTGCTGAACAACCCGTTGCGCGTGGAGGTGCCCCACACGCCGGGCAACGAACCGGCCATCGAGCAACGGGCCATTGCGGTGGACGCCGTGCGCCGCACCCAACTGCTGCGCCATCTGGTCAAGGAACACAACTGGTCGCGCGTGCTGGTGTTTGTGGCCACGCAATACGCTGCCGAGCATGTGGCCGAAAAGCTCTACAAAGCAGGGATCTTTGCCACGCCCTTCCACGGCGGCCTGAGCCAGGGCGCGCGCAAACAGGTGCTGCAGGAGTTCAAGGACGAACGCTGGCAGGTGGTTGTGACCACCGACCTGGCCGCGCGCGGCCTCGACATTGCGCAGTTGCCTGCGGTGGTCAATTACGACCTGCCACGCTCGGCCGTGGACTATGTGCACCGCATCGGCCGCACGGGCCGCGCGGGCGAGAGCGGTGTGGCCGTGAGCTTTGTGACGGCCGATGCCGAAGCACATTTCCGCCTCATCGAAAAACGTCAGCACCTCACCATCCCGCGCGAACACATTGCGGGTTTTGAACCCACCGAGGCCCCTGCGCCCGCGTCATCCGCAGATCCCCAGGGCACCGGCGGCATCAAGGGCAAGCGGCCCAGCAAAAAGGACAAGCTGCGCGCAGCAGCGGCTGCAGTTACCGAAGCGCCCCCCGCCGCCCATAAAAAAGGCTCCTGAAAGGAGCCTTTGGAAGCGCCGTGAAGGGCGGCCGCCCAAGCAGCCTCAGTCTCAGACCTCTTCGCCGTCGTCGTCCATACCATCCTCATCAGCACCTTGCGGCTCGCCCGGCGCCCGTGGCGTGCGCTTGGCGGGCTTGGCCAGAATCTCGACATAGAACTGCGCACCGCCCTCAGCGGCCACACCGTTGATCAGCCCGGTCAAGGCCGACAGGTGCGCCACGGCGGCGTCTTCCTTGGTGCGGCCAAACTGGCAGTCAAAGTCCCAAAAATCAGCGCCTTCGGGCAGGTCGCGGCGCCGTTCGCGCTTGATGTACTTGCGGATTTCGTGCTTGACGGCATCCAGAACGCGGTCCCGGTTCTTGCCTTCAACATGGAGTTGGAAAGTTTTTCTCATGGGTGATGGTACCGCCTGTGACAGATATGGATTCCCAGCCGGGCACCCCAGTGCCACAATGGTGCATTACTTTTGGTTACCGCCAAGCCCGATGTTCCACGACCTCAGTCTGCTGCACACACTGCCAGCGGCCGTGCTCGTCACGCAGGAGGGCGCCATCCGCTTTGCCAACGCTGCCAGCATGGCGCTGCTGGAAGCGCCCAGCACCGATAGCCTGATAGGCCGCCTCTCGGGCGATTTTGTGCATCCCATGGACCGGGTGCGTTCTACCAACCGCATCCAGCAGGTCGCTGTGCCCGAACAGGGCGGGCGGCCCAACAAATCGTCTGAATTTCGCATCCGCACACTGCAGGGCAACCTGCGCATGGTGCTCATCAGCAGCGTAGCTGTGGAATGGAACGGAGCCCCCGCCGTGCTGATGTGTGGTCTGGACATGACCCACCAGAGCGAGATCGAGGCCCAGCTGCGCGAGAGCGAGCAGAACTTCCGTCGCCTTTTTGAGAACATGCAGGACGTCTACTACCGCACCGATGCCCAGGGCATCGTGCAGCATGTGGGCCCTGGCGTGCGCCGGGTGCTGGGCTACGAGCCCCACGAAATCGAGGGCCGCACGGCCGAGTCGTACTACCCGCAAAGCACTGACCGCGACGCGTTCAAGGCCGCCATCATGGAGCATGGCGAGGTGTCGGATTTTCCGGGCCAGATGGTGCGGCGCGACGGCACCGTGATCGACATCTCCATCAGCAGCCACGCCTTGTACGACCATGCTGGCAATTTCGCAGGGGTGGAGGGCATTTACCGCGACGTGACCCAGCGCAAGAACCTGGAGCGTGAGCTGCAGCGCCTGGCCACCACCGACATGCTCACCGGCATGGCCAACCGCCGCGCATTTCTGGAATGTGCGGAGTCGGTATATGCCCATTCACGCAGCAATGGCGAGCCGCTCACGCTGCTGATGCTGGACCTGGACCATTTCAAATCCATCAACGACCGTTTTGGCCACCTGGAAGGCGACCGCGCCTTGGTGGCGTTTGCGCAGGCCGTCAAAAACCAGCTGCGCGCCAGCGACACCGTGGGCCGACTGGGCGGCGAAGAGTTTGGCGTGCTGCTGCCGCTGACCAGCATGGACGAGGGCCTGGAAGTGGCGAAACGCATCCTGCATGGCGTTCGCGCCCTGCAACTGAGCGACGAGGCAGGCCACGCCTACGGCATCACAGCCAGCCTGGGCCTGAGCACCTTCCGCCAGGCAGACCGCAGCCTGCGCGACATGCTCGACCGCGCCGACCAGGCTCTGTACCTGGCCAAAAACCAGGGGCGCGACCAGATCGCTTCGCTGGAACCCTTGGGCGAACAGCCGAATCGCCAAGTAGCCGAATAACCTATCTGCGGCTGCGCCTTACCAACGCATGCGTTCCTGCTGCAGGTTCCACAGGCAGGCGGCAATCCGCAGCAGCATCTCCATCACCTGTTCAGAGCCGCTGCTCGACAGCTCCAGGCCATCAATGATCACGGCAAGCTGCGAGATGGCGTCTTCGGGCGCAGAGGCACCGCCCGTCCGCGCAATCTCGGCAATGGCGATGAGTACGTCTGTGCGGTTCATGGAGCATCTTCCCCATAGCAAAAGAATCTGATGACCTGCACCGCACCGGTCCTGTGCGTCCAGTCAGCGGGGTGCCAGGGACAATTGCTTGGGGGATGAAGCCCTTGCTGGCAGGGCAGGCAGTGGCTGCGTACCTCGGTAGCCTCCTTCGAAGGCATCCCCAGCGCCGTCAGGCGCAAGCCTGAACTGGTGAACGACCTCCAGCAGGCGCCTAACCTGGTTCTTCATGCCGGTGGATGCCGACGAACTGTCGTCCACCAGCGCGGCATTTTTCTGCGTGGCGGCGTCCAGCTGCCGCACGGCTTCGCCGATCTGCGCAATGCCGCGGGCCTGCTCCTGCCCCGCATCCTTGATCTCGCTGATGAGTTCCATCACCTCGTCCACGCGCTGCACGGTGCTGGCCACCCGCTCGCCCGCCTGGCCCACCAGGGTGGACCCGCGCTCCACACCACGCACACTGGCAGCAATCAAGCCCCGAATCTCGCGGGCGGCCGTGCTGCTGCGCTGGGACAGTCCACGCACCTCGCCCGCCACCACGGCAAAGCCGCGTCCCTGCTCACCCGCGCGGGCCGCCTCCACCGCCGCATTCAGGGCCAGCAGGTTGGTCTGGAACGCGATGTCATCAATCACCTTGATGATGTCGGTGACCTTTTGCGACTGCACGCTGATCTCCTGCATGGTGGTGATCACGTCGCGCATCACACTGCCGCCCTCGTTGGCCACCTTGGCGGCCTCTTGGGCCAGCTCGGTGGCGCGGTGGGCGTTGTCCGTGTTGTGCTGCACGGTGATGGTGAGCTGCTCCATCGAGGCGGCCGTCTCCTGGAGGTTGGACGCCTGCACCTCGGTACGGCGCGCCAGGTCTTCGGTGCCGCCCGCAATCAGCACGGCCTCCTGCGCCACCGTCTCGGTGCTGGAGCGCACCTCGGTGATCACGCGCACCAGCTGGTGGTTCATCTCCCGCAGGGCGCCCAGCAGTTCTGCGGTTTCATCCGTGCCGCGCACATCGATCTGTGCGCTCAGATCGCCACCCGCCACCGTGCGGGCCAGCACCACCGCCTGGCGCAAAGGGCGCGAGATGGAACGGGTGATGACCCACGCCATCGCAGCCCCCGCCACCAGGGCCAGCCCGGTGGCCGCCAGCATCCACCAGTGAATGGTGTTGCTCATCTCCCGCGCGCCGGCAAACTCTGCCGCCGCCACGTTGATCTGCAGGGCTACCAGCTTCTCGATGGCGTCCTGCACCTTGGCCGCGTTGGGGCGGATCTGGTTGATATAAAGCTCGGAACCATCGTCGTACTTGCCTGCCACCAGTGCCGAGGCAGCCGGGATGAGACCCTTGTCCAGGTAGGTGGCATTGGCATCGGCAAAGGCCTGCGCCAGACCTTGCTCCTCAGCAACCAGCGCCTTGCCGGAATACGCCGTCCACAGCGTGTGGATGCGCTCCACGTTGGCAGTCAACGCGGCGTGGCTGGCCTGCAGGTTGCTGGTACCCGGGTCCATCAGCATGTCCATCACCAGCACCCGGTTGCGCTGCGTCAGGTGGCTGATCTCTGCCAGCACGCCCAGGGGCACCGTGCGGTCACCATACAGCGCCGCGCTGCGCTCGGTCAGGCGCTTGGCACCGCTGATGCCCCCCCGCAGCCAGTGCAGAAATCAGCAGCAAAAGCACTGCAAACGCCAGCGCCAGCCGGGTGCCAATCTTGATTTTTTGAAGCATCTGAATCTCTCATGAAGGTTCACTGGGTGGGCAGCCGGGGGCATTGCCACCGCATCAACTGGCGCGCACGCCTTGCCAGCAAGGTCTACGTCTGCCGCGGCTGATACTAATTGTTTCAAATGACAAAATAATGACGATGGGATAAACATTCCCCATTCATTTCAGTGGTTAAAATCGGCGCCGCTTTGACAAGCTGAGACTTCATAAATCACTCCGATGTCCCTCCCGGGCATAGGCCCATGGTCAGAATTTCACAGCCACATTCTTATTAATTAAAACCAACACACAAAAATCCATGAAATATATCTATACCGTATTCATGCTGGCACTTGCACTGCTACAGGCGGACCGGGCCAGTGCACAAGCCGTAACGGGCGCGGGCTCGTCGGCCGCAGCCCCCATCTACCGCAGCTGGGCCAAGGCCTACGCCAGAGCCACCGGCTCCAGGGTGGACTACGACCCGGTGGGTTCCAGCGCAGGCATGAAAAAGATCCAGCAACAGGCCGTGGGCTTCGGCGCCACCGATGTCTACCCGCCTGACAAAGACCTCATCGAACACGGCTTGCTCGCACTGCCCGTGGCCATCACCGGCATCAGCCCCATCGTCAACCTGCCCAAAGTCCAAAACGCACAGCTGCGCCTGACGGGCGAGGTGCTCAGCCGCATCTTCCTGGGCGAAATCAGCCGCTGGAATGCCCCCGAGATCACCGCGCTGAACCCCGAGACTCCGCTGCCCGACATGCCCATCAAGGTGGTGGTGCGTGCCGACGGCTCGGGCACCACCTACAACTTCGCCGATTACCTGGGCAAGGTCAGCCCGAAATGGAAGGCTTCCCACGGAGCCAAGACAAGCATCCAATGGCCCGAAGGATTTCTGGCGTTCAAGGGGAGCGATGGGGTGGCCAAGGGTGTGCGCGACACGGCGGGTGCCATCGGTTATGTGGATTTTGGGTATGTGGCCGAATATGGCCTGACATCGGTGCAGATGAAAAATGCTGAGGGTATTTTTGTGAAACCCTCCATCGACGCTTTCAAATCCGCACTGGCCAACAGCGAGTGGCCAGCCACCGGAGCCTTTCACAATACGCTGACACAAAAACCCGGCAAAGCCGTGTGGCCCATCACCATGGGCACGTTTGTGGTGTTCCCCAAAGTCACTCAAAATCCAGAGCAAACCACCCTGGCCCTCAAATTCATTATCTGGTCGTTTCTCAATGGCGATACCCTCGTCCATGAAAACAATTTTGTTCGATTACCAGACCGGGTTCAGGCATCGGCTTTCAAGGCAATTACCTCCATTCGCGATAAAAATGGCACTCCGCTGGGCATGAGCCTGATTTCATCGTCCGCACCCTTGCAGCAATAATCCGGCACTCATGATTTCCGCCCTTAAAATCAATCATTAGGATTTCTATTAATCTTTCACCGGCAGGCTCTGCCGCCCCCATCACCAGGCGCCGTCTTCATGGAAATCGAGTTCAAGTTCTGCATCCCCCCAGAGCGCCTGGCTGCGGTGCAGGCCGCCGCGTGCAGGGGCACACACGCGCACATCCGCATGGAGGCCCGCTACTTCGATACGCCCGATGCAGCGCTGTCGTCGCGTGGCATTGCTTTTCGGCTGCGCCGCGAGGGCGACCAGTGGGTGCAAACCGTCAAGGCCCTGGGCAACGGACCGCTGGACCGCGAGGAGCACAACGTGGACCGGGGCCAAGCCCACGCCACAGGCCCCGCCCCAGAGCCCCAGCCTGAGTTGCACGCAGGCACCGTGGCGGGCACACGGCTGCTGGGTGCTCTGCAGGCCGCCAGCGGCCCTCTGACCGAAACCTACGGCACCGAGATGGACCGCGTGACACGGGACATCGCCTTCAAGGGCGGTGTGGTGGAGTTGGCTCTGGACATCGGCCGGGTCATCGCCCATCGCGGCACGCCGCAGCAGAAAGAGGCCCGCATCTGCGAGCTGGAGCTGGAACTCAAGGCCGGCCCGCTGGCGGGCCTGGCGGCCATCGCCACCCGGTGGGCCACGCGGCATAGGCTGTTTCTGAGCACGGTGTCCAAGGCAGAGCGAGGCGAGCGTCTGCTGGCCCCGCAGTGGGCCCGGCCCGCCACCAAGGCCACCCCGATGAAGGCCAGTGGCCTCCCAAAGCACTTCCTGAACGGGCGCGCGTTGCAGCGCGCGGCAGTGGCCCATTGCCTCCACCAGATCCTGGCCAACGCCAGCGAGATCGTCGAAGGCGGGGGCGATGAAGAGCATGTGCACCAGTTGCGCATCGGCATCCGCCGCTTACGCACCGCCTTGCGCGAGTTGGCGCCGTTGGCACCCGGCGCATTCGACCCCGCCTGGGAGCCGCCGCTGGTGGAGGTGTTCCAGCACCTGGGCCAACTGCGCGACCAGGGCCAAGCCCTGCAGTCCATCGTTGCCGATCTGCGCGATGCGGGTGCGCCTGCCCTGGATGTGATTGTGGCGGCGGGGCACGCCCCCGCCCCATCCGCCGCCGCCATCGTGCGCATGCCAGCGTTTCAGGCAGCGTTGATCGCCCTCATGGCGTTCACGGCCCAGGGCGAGGACGCCCCGCCGGCGGCCGCAGAAGAAGCCCTGGACACGAAGGACACCCGCCGCCTGCTGCACAAGCGATTGCGCCGCCTGCACGCCAAGGTGCGCCACGGCTCCCAAGACTTTGCCGCCCTGCCGGTGGAGGAACAACACCGCCTGCGCAAGCGCTTGAAGCGTTTGCGCTACCTGACGGAATTTGTCGCGCCTGCGCTGGACGCCGAGGGGGAATCGTTCCTCGCCAGCCTGCAGCCTGCGCTGACGGCTTTGGGCCGGCTGGGCGATGAGCGTGTGGCCCGCGTGCTGTACAGCGACATCGCTGCCACGGACCCGCGGGCCTGGTTTGGCGTGGGCTGGCTGGCTGCACGGGAGGCGCTGACGGTGGCTGACTGCGAAAAGGCCTTGGCCCACCTTGCCGACATGCCCCGCCTGCGCAAGGCGGGCAAGCGCTGAGAGCGGTGGCTGCAGTAGACGCGCCGTACCCCCATCGCGGGGCACAGCGGGGTTCCCAAGCTGGCACGGCACAATGGGCCCATGA
>NZ_JAMXAX010000122.1 GCF_023913775.1 Acidovorax facilis | reverse complement strand
CGGGTCTTGGGCGACTCGCAGCGGTCTCAGCCGAGTCGAAAAGGCAGACTCCGCCTCGCGCCGCCGCGAACGGCGCTGCGGGGTCGACGCAATAGACCCGCGCGGCTCAAGTCCGACGGCCTCCTAGTGGGTGAAATACGCCCATGGGCCTCCAATCCCTGCATACCCCCTCCCTGCGAAGCGCTTCTTGGCGCAGCAGATCAATTGTTTCCAATACTGGAACAGTTAGTTTGCGACTGGATAGTTTTTCTCTGAACAGCACCGGCGTACAGTTCAATCCATCGATGAGCCGAGCCCGCAAGGCGACTCACCGAACCCGGTTTGAAGTAGTTTTCAGCATCCGCTTTTGGCGCTTTGTTCCGGCTTTTTTTGAGACGCTTTTATCCAAGGATTTGCACCATGAACACGACTGCCCGTTTCCTCTCTATAGCCGCTGTTGCTGCTTTCGCCTCTTTCGGCGTCCACGCTGACGAAGCCGATGGCTCGCAATTTGCGCTCCAGTTCGACACCAACCGCACCCGTGCTGAAGTGCAAGCGGAAGCCGCCACGGTGGCCCAGACCCGCAGCCAGGAACCCGCTGGCTCGCGCGTGGTGACATACACCTCCACAGCTGACCGGGCTGCAGTGCGTGCCCAGGCAGCCGAAGCCCTGCGCACCGGCAAGATTCCCCACGGCGAATTCAGCGCCATGTAATTGACGCAGTTGCGGGCCTTCCCATGGTGGCGGCACTTCGCGGGTGCTGCTGCCATGGGGAGTGTTTTCCTCACTGTCAGGCAAGCAAACTGGGCTCCCACTGGGAGCCCTTTTTGTTGCTACACCTATGCCTCGGCAAGCAGCTGTCTATCCCTGCGCGTTTTGCGCATCCGGCGCGGGGATCGAGGATGAAGGCGGTTCCCACGGGGCTTCCTTCTTCGCTCTTGCCCGCATCTCCGAATCGCAACTATTCTGATCGTAAACACCCGCCCAGCATCCATGCGGCCTAGCGAACTGCCTAGCCAAGTGGCCGCCAATTTAAAGTCGTCAACTCTTCCAATCGCGCTGCAACGACAAACCCCAGAATCCTTTAGGGGAGGTCGGCTCAAGCTGATTGCGGACATATGACGACCGCGAGCGAATGAGTACTATCACCGCCAAAAGCAGCCGTTGGCGCTCCGCTTGAGCGAGGGCTAGGCCCCACCAAGCCTGCGCAGCCCTGACGGCGTTTGAATCTCGGCAACCAAAGCACATGTCGCGCCTCGGGCGACTGTGACGCTCGGTGTTGAGGCTAGGCGAATGGCGGCAAAGAGTGCGAGAACTTCTTCCGGGGCTGGATGCTGTATTTGAAGTTCCCTGATCTGAAGTGGGCTTGCGGGCATCGTTGCGATAGGATTCGCGTCAACGGCCCGTTGAATCAATAGCGGCGCAGCCCCATCCAACGCGAGTGCGCCGTCGGGACGGAACGCCATCTGCCAAGTGTGGGACTCACGGTACATCGTCTCAACCTGACCAAGGGCAGGCACGGTCGCGGCAGCAATGTCATTTGTACTCGCCACCCAGGCGGCCAAACGAGGTGTACTGCCGTCCAGAATCTCGTCGATGCCAAACCAGCGAGCCCGCGAAACAGGCGCTGCGTCAGGGTTAGCAGCAATCACCTCTAGGTAAACTGAAGACCCCAGCGACAGCAGCAGGTTATGCGTAGCCATGCTCGGATGCTCTCTGCCCGGCCCCGGGGCTACGCCGAGAGCGGCCTCGACGTAGGCTGATCCCGCGACGAGGCTCGGTGCAACGATGGTGATGTGGTCGAGGCGCGACACCATGTGTTCTGTGAAGCCCAACGTCATTTGGACCGCAAAGCCAGCGGGATCAACTGGACGGTACGGGTTATGTTGGACTCTGACTACTCCAGGAGGTGGCTTGCGGTCAGAGTTTTCAAGACTAGCGCCCGTCTCAACTCCACTACCACAAGAACTTTGCCTATAGGCTAGCACGCAGCAACGCCCAATTGAGCCGTGTTGCGACTTCGCATAAATCTTTCGGCGGTAGCAAACCCGTCCTGCTCGATGGATGCACCTCGGCCGTTGATGTGCCTCGGATCTTCTCGGTAATACCGAACGAGAAAGGTGAACTTGCTTGGTTCGACTTGTGGATAATTTTCCTCAACGAAACTAGGTCCAAAGCGCTTAGGACCTAGCGCGAGCCATCCTCTTGTTCACTTAGGGGAGCTGTACCGTTACCGGGGCAGACTGTGGTCCCTCGTTACCCGCCGCATCCAAGACGCTGACTTGGTAGTAGTGGCTACCGAGCGGGGGCGTAACGTCCGTGTAACTCAAGCCGGTGACCGTTGCAATGACCACACCGTCGCGGTATATGCGGTAGCGCGTGGCGCTGTCTGCGATGAAGGCCTGCTTGACTGCCTGCATCTGCGGATTGCTGTTCGACTGCGGCAGGTAGCCATAGTTGATGGTCCACACCAGTGTGCCGCCCAGGCCCTGCTCGCGCACCCATTTGCCTTTCTCGGCGATGGAGCGCTCGTCTTCGAAGCTCAGGTAGGTGACCGGCGTGTTCGTGCCACGGTTCCAGGGTGGCGAGTAGGTCATGTAGCCTTGCTTGGCCACGTCGTCCCAGTGGTACGTGGCGCCCGTGCGGTTGAAGGCGTTGTCGTTCACCAGGCGCTGGTAGTTGTTCTCCCAGTCGCCGTTGTTCATCCAGCCTTGCATGCCGTCCATGCTCTGGCGCGGCCCCGTGACTGGACTGTTGTAGTACGCACCGTACAGGCCAATGCCGATACCTAGCTTGGAGCGCGCGATGCCCATGTCCAGATAGGCCTGCACCGTCGATTCGATCGAGGTCGGGTACAGATCGCCCGCACCGGACAGCGGCGAGTGGTGCCACGACTGCCATCCCCAGTCGCCGGCCATGCTGTAGGTCATCAGGTTGAAACGATCGACTGTGGCGGCCACCTCCGCGTGCCAGGGCGTGATATCGGGGTCGTTCTTGTTGACCCAGAAGCCGGGCCAGCTCAGTTCCAGCGGCGCGTTCGGCGCCTGGTAGCGGGCACGAAGCGCCGAGGCGGCGCGCAGCTCGCGCAGCAGCGCCAAGGCCTGGGCGCGGGTAGCCGCAGTGTCGAGGTTCTCTTCCCAATCGATGTCCACGCCGTCGTAGTTCTTCTGGACGGCCTTGTCGAGGACGTTCTTGATGAAGCGTGCGCGCACCGTGGCATTGGCGGTGGCGGCAACAAAACCGGGCCCGTCGCTGTCTCCGCCCACCATCATCACCGCCTTGGCGCCCGCGGCGTGGGCCTTGGCGATCAGCGCGTCCTCCACGTTGGCCAGGTGGCCCGAGCCGGCGCCTTCGAGCAGATCGCCCGCCCGGCCACCGGGCAGTGAACCGAGCGCGGGCGCATAGCGGCCGAAGACGAAGTGCGTCATGGTGCCCATGTCCACGGCTTCGGGCGGGTACGCTTCCCAGAACCAACCCGCGTAGTAGCCGTTGACCCATTTGCCGCTCTGGGCGGCGGGGTTCCATCCCACGCTCACCCCGCCGCTGGTCCTGGCGGCCGTCACGCCGCCCACGGGTGGCAGCGGATTGGTGGCCTCCACGGCCACCTGGGTGGTGGCGGCCACGCTTTGGCCCGCGGTGTTGGTGCAGGTCAGCGTGTACGCCGCGTTCGCTGCGGGGCGCACCAGTTCGTTGCCCTCGGCCGCGCGCGGCCCACTCCAGCCGCCCGATGCCGTGCAAGTGGTCGCGTTGTGGGCCTGCCAGGCCAGTTGGGCGCTCTGGCCCGCCATGATGCGTGTGGGCGTGGCACTGAAACTGCCGATGGTGGGGGGCTGCTGTGTCTTGCGCACAGTCACCGTGGCCGATGCCGCCGTGGTGGAGCCAGCCGCGTTGCGGCAGCTCAGGCCGTAGGTGGTGGTGACGGTGGGCCGCACGCTGGTGCCACCAGTGCCTGCCTGCTCTCCGCTCCAGCCTCCCGTGGCGGTACAGGCCGTGGCATTCTCTGTACTCCACGAGAGGATGCTGCTGTTGCCCGCCTCGATCACGTCGGGCTGGGCCGTGAACGCCTGGATACGTGGAGGCTGGGGCGGTGGCGTGGTCGGTGCCGTGCCTTCAATGAAGAGCTGCGCGAGTCCTTCGCCGCCCGCCTCGAAGTACTCCATGCGCACCGTGTGGCGGCCTTCCGAGAGACGCACGGAGGCCGCGTCCATCGTGATGCCGTGCACGGTCCAGTTGTTGATGATGCGTTTGCCATCTACGAACACGCGCACACCGTCGTCAGTATACGTCGTGAACTTAGCTGCGCCCCCAGCGAATGGCAGACTTGCCGTCCAGCGCGCGGAGAAGCCGTCCACCGGCAACTTGGGGGCTGGGCTGTCGGTCATCCAGTAGTAGTCGATGGGACCACTCTCACAGCGCTCCAGCACGGCGTTACCTGCCAGCTTGGTGTTGGGAAAATACTCCGCCAGCCATTGGCCTGGGGCGCATTCCAGCGCGAAAGCCTGGGTGCAGGCCAGCAGCAGTGATGCAGCCAGGGCGCGTGTAGTCCAATGGGGAATTGTGAATTTTTTCATGTATTTTGCCATCCAGCGCTTTCAAGGAAAGCGCTGGATGCTCTCCTTTTGATAGTCAAACAACAAAGCGACGTGTGTGCAGACCGGCCAGCAGCATCAGCGCGGCGAGCAGCAGCACGCCCCATTCGCCCAATGTAGGGATGGCCTGCGCGCCGCCAACCACTGGCCTGGGCGCGGGCGCCACGCCACCAGTGGGCGGGGCCGACGCGCTGCCGCCAGCGTTGTTGGCAGTGACGGTGAAGGTGTAGGTGGTGCCGTTGGTAAGGCCCGACACCGTGCAGGTAGTGGCGGGCGCCTGTACGGTACAGCTCGCGCCGCCGGGCTGGGCGGTGACGGTGTAAGACGTGGGCGCGGTGCCGCCCACCGGTGCCTGCCACCGCACGGTGACTTGCGCGTCGCCGGGCATGGCATTGACGTTGGTCGGAGCGTTCGGCCCGCCTGCGGGCACCACCAGCATCGGCACTGAGTCGGACGCCATGCCATTGGCGAACAGCGTGGCCGTGTACGGGCCGGGGACTGTGGTCGGCGGCAGGGCGCGCGCGGTGAACCTGGCCGCTTCCGACGCCGAGGCTGGCAGCCACGCAACGGCGCCGTTGTCCACGCGCTGCAGGCGCAGCAGTGGCGCGGGAGTGGCGGACTGGCTGGTGCCGCCGCCGCTGGCTTCGCCGTCGCCGGTGAAGCGCTGCCCCAGCAGTTGCAGTGCCGCGCCAACTGCGAGCTGCGTGGGGTAGGACGTGATACGCGGGCGACGCGCATCAGGCACGCCGATTTGGTGCCCATAAAGAAGCGCGGGTGCCGAGTTCGACTGCAGCCCACCCACCACCAGCACCTGCCCGTTGGCCAGCAGGGTTGCGGTGTGGCTGTTACGCGCCTGAGGCATGGGACCAGCCGTTTGCCACGTACCGGAACCGGGGTCATACACCTCAGTGGCGGCAACGCTTCCGCCGTTGTAGCCCCCCCCAGTGACGAACACCCGGCCATCGACCAGCAGTGTGGCGGTATGCACATTGCGCGCCTGCTGCAGCGGGCCCGTGGCCTGCCAGGTGTTGGTGGCGGGGTTGTAGATTTCGGCACTAGCCAAGTAGCCTCCGGCGAAGGTGTGGCCCCCTGCCACCAGCACGCGCCCGTCGGCCAGCAGCGTGGCTGTGTGCTGGTTGCGGGCCTGCTGCAGGCTGGGGCCGGCCGTCCAGGTGCCGGTCGCGGGGTTGTAGAACTCCACAGTCGCGGTGCCTTGGCCGTTGGCGACGTTGCCGCCGGCCACGAGCACACGGCCATCGGCCAGAAGCGTTGCCGTGTGGCCGTGGCGGGAGTTCAGCATAGCGCCGGCCGACACCCACAGGTTGGCGCTGGGGCGGTAGATCTCGGCCATGCCAACGTTGGTGCTGAAGCCATTGCTGCCGCCGGCCACCAGCACGTCGCCGCCGGGCAGCAACGTAGCGGTGTGGTCGTAGCGGCCCTGCAGCAGCGCGGGGGTTGGGGCCCACTGGTTGGCAATGGGGTCGTACAGCTCGGCGCTGGCGAGAGCCTCCGAGCCGCCCGCCACCAGCACGCGGCCATCGGCCAGCAAGGTTTGCGTGTGGTAGCGGCGCGCGTCGGCCATCGGAGCTGCAGGCTGCCACAAGCCGGTGGCGATGCCATACCGCAGCGTGGTCGCGGAGGGGTTGGCCGAGCCACCGCTGGCCACGATGCCCCCGGTGACGAGTACCAATCCATCCTGCAACGCGGTGGCTCGATGGTTCTGGCGCAGCGCGGGCAACGGGCCTGTGGTGGCTGCGTCCAGCGCATTTAGTTGCTGCCGCTCTGCACTCGCCACCGCACCGCTAGCACCCTCGCCACCTGCCACAAGCAGCTCGCCCGTATGCAGCAGCAGTGCGCTGTGCTGGCCGCGTGCCTGTGCCATCGGGGCATAGACACTGCTCAGACTGGTGGCGGGGTTGAAGATTCCCACTGCCGCTGTGGGCGTTCCGCTGGCGTCGTCTGATGCGCCCCCCGCAAGCAGCACGCGGCCGTCGGGCAGCAGCGCGGCGCTGTGCTGCGTGCGCGCCACGTGCAGCGAGGTGGCGGGCGTCCAGGTGTTGGTGGCTACGTCGTACAGCAGCGTGTCGCCCAGCGCGCCGTCCGCATTGTTGCCGCCTGCCACGAACACGCGGCCGTCAGGCAGCAGCGTGGCGGTGTGGTTCATGCGTCGCGCGGGTAGGGGGGCGGCGTTGGTCCAGGTGCCTGTGGCAGGGTCCCAAAGGGCAGCTGCGTTGGTGGGGCTTTCTCCGTTATCCATGCCGCCCACCACCAACACACGTCCGTCGCGCAGCAGTGTGGCCGTGTGCTGGCGCGCGCCCATCCCTGGCATGGCGCCGGTGCTGTCCCAGGTGCGGGTGGCGGGGTCGTAGATTTCGGCGGACTTCAGCCCCTCTTGGCCCGCAGTGCCCCGACCGCCGGCGACGAGCACGCGGCCGTCTTGTAGCAGCGTGGCCGTGTGCTGGCTGCGGCGCAGCGACATGGTGGTGTCGGTGGCGGTGAACGCGCCGCTCTGCGGGTCGAAGGTGGCGGCTTCTCGCACCGAAGCTGCGCTACCGCCTTCGCCGCCCGCGATGAGCACCGTGCCGTCACGCAGCGGCGTGGCCGTGTGGCCCGCGCGCGGGCCGGGCAGTGCGGGGCCGCCAACCCAGCGACCCGTGGCCGTGTCGTAGAGCTGCGTGCTGGCCAGCACGCCGCTGCCGCGCCCCCCGGCGAGGAGCACGCGACCATCGGCCAGTTGCGTGGAGGTGTGCTGGTAGCGCGCGCCGGTATAACTGCCGGCAGCCTGCCAGCCCGCGCCGTGCGCAGTGCTGGCAACGCCCAGGCACAGCGCGGCGGCGTGCAGTACGCGACGGGCCGTAACGGCCCATGCGGGGGTGGTCATTGGGGGATCTCCAGAGAGCAAACAGAATCCCGCGATTCTTGGAACGCCCGTGCTTTCTGGCTATCGGTCACCTGACCGATATGTGTGCGTTAGTTGGCACAACGTTGCAAATTTGGTTCGGGGTATTCCCAGAGGAATAGCGCGCGTTGCGGCAGTCCCGCACAATCAGCGCCGCTAAAAAGGAAAAACCCTTGCATCACGCACTGACCGATCTGCTGGGCGCCGTGGCCGACGATGAGCGCTGGGGTGAGGCGCTACACAGCTATGCCATCAGCCTGGGCGCCGACCAGATAGGCTGGTTCGTCCTTGCCAGTGGGCCAGAGCAACTGGCGCAGTGGGGGCCGCGCTTTGCCGAACACCCCGACCCGCGATACTGGTTGCACGCGCCCTCCGCAGAGGGCGCGCCTGCGTTGGTAGGCAGGGGAGTGACGGCCGAGGCCACGCTGCGCTACGCCGCGCTGTATCGCGAGCAGGACCCACTGTGGGATGCCGCCATGTCGGGCTACACCCAAGCTGGCCCCGGCGGCATTTCGGTGGTTACAGATGCACCAGCCCCTGCGGCACAACGCTTTCGGCAGACGGCGTTCTACAACGATTTCTTGCGCCCACACGGCATCGGCACACGTATGTTTGGTGGCGGGTGGAACGCGCGGCACCCCGGGGGCCACCTGTTCGCGTCGGTCTATCGCCTCAGGGACGACGATGGCTTCACGGCCGAACAGATGCGGCGCTTTCATGCTGAGTTCGGAGCGTTGCAGCACGCCGCCTTCTTGCACCGCGAGATGCTGTCATTGCGTACGCGCACACAGGGACTGGAGGAGCTAATGGAACGCCTGCCCATGGGCATGTTGTTCTTTGACGTAGGCGGGCGACTGCTGCACGCTAACGCCCGCGCGCGGCGCCTCGCCGTGAACCCCGGGCATGGAAGCCTGCGCAAGCTGCTCACGGGCATCGCAAACGTTCGGCAGACAGATGCGGCGCTGGGCGCGCTGTTCGCGCAGTCCATGCGCGGCAAAAGTGGCTGCGCCGAGCTGCCGGGCGGACTGCTGCTGGTCTCGCTGGCTGTGGGCGATCTGGCCGCGCTGGGCTTGAACCACGCGGCCCCTGGAGTGGCCTGGGTTCTGATGGAGAGAACGCTGGACGCGGCCGCCGCCGTCGCCCTGGTGAGCCAGGCCTACCGCTTGAGCCCGGCCGAAGGCGCCCTGCTGCTGGCGTTGATGCGCGGTCGGACTCCGCAGGACTTTGCCGACGCGCGCGGCGTGCGTATCCGCACAGTACGCACGCAGATGAGCACCCTTCTGCTCAAGACCCGCACCCAGCGCCAGCAGGATCTGGTGGCTCTGAGCGCGAGGCTGATGCTACTGGCGCCGGGACAAGCGGCCGATGCTATGGCGGCAGGCGGTGCGCAAAGGTAGCTTCTTGGTACGCCTAGCAGCCCACGTACCAGAGGCCAGTGGGATGAATGCCTGGATTTAACGACTATCTCCATCCATGCGGGGTGCGAGCCGACGCTTTAACGCGAAAACGCATACTTTGAGCCAGGGATTGGCGAGGCAGCCTCCAGGCGCCCCCTTCTCCCTTGGGGGTGGAGTCAGGTACGTTGGAAATGGCCCAGATCATCTCGATCGCTATTGTCCGAGGCTGCAAAATTGATGCCTGAGTGCTTTCTAAGCGCAGCGTGTTGATTTCCAGACCATGCGTCGTCAACTCGCTCGTCAGGTCTTGATGCCTCGGAGCGGTCTGACTCTCACTCACCGGACATTGCCTTGCCGGCGAGCTTCCGAAGGCTTCGAGGCGCCGCCACCGGAGTCACTGCGCCAAGCGGCGGCAAAGCATGCCCCCCCACGGCTTGTGCCGACACGGGCGCAACGATGTCGGCGAGCGTCATGCTGTCGAGCTCCCTGAAGTAGGCACTCAGCGCGGTGTTGAACACCCCCTTCAAGCGGCAGGTCGGTGACAACGTGCACTGGTTAGAGTCGGGGTCGAAACACTCGACCAGCCGGAAATCAGTTTCAGAGGCGCGCACCACATCACCGATGCGCAGCCCGGTCGGGTCCTTCAGCAACCGCAGACCGCCGCCCCGCCCGCGCGTGGTGGCCAGTACACCCTGCCTAGCCAGGTCGTTGACGATCTTCATCAAATGGTTTCTGGACACCCCGTGGTGCTGGGCAAGCTCGCTGATGGTCACCAGCTGCTGCGGGCGGGCCGCGCAGTACATCAGAACGCGCAGTGTGTAGTCGGTGTACTCAGCAAGTCGCATGGATGCCCTTAAAGATTCATCTAATATATTCTTTTAAAACCGCTTTGGTTATAAGATTCATTTCACATACCTCTTACAAGGTTTTTGCAGGGTCCAGCCGACCTGCATTGCCCAGCCATCATGTCCAGCCCGCCCTTGCACGCTTCGCCCATCGAGCCCACCGCAGCGCCACAGCTTTCGGGCTGGCCGCTGCTGAGACTGGGATTCAGGCCCTTCTACCTAGGGGCTGCGGCGTTTGCGCTGCTATCGATTCCGCTGTGGGTGACCATGTACCTGGGGCAATGGAATCTGGCCCTGGCACTGCCGCCGCTGCTGTGGCATGCGCACGAGATGCTGTTCGGCTTTGCGGTCGCAGTGATCCTTGGGTTTCTGCTGACCGCCGTGAAGGCCTGGACGGAGCTGACCACCCCAAGGGACGCGGCTTTGGGCGCGCTGGCGCTGCTGTGGCTCGCGGCACGGGCGGCTGCGGTGACCGGCCCCTACGCGCTGTATGCCGTGCTGGACCTGGCGCTGCTGCCGCTGGTGGCAGCGGTGCTCACGCGCCTGCTGCTGCGCGCGCGCAACCGGCGCAACCTGCCGCTGGCGGCCATACTGATGCTCCTCGCGCTGGCCAACGGCTTCTTCCACCTGGGGGCGGCTGGCGTGCTGGAAATGTCCCCGATGACGCCCTTGTACGCAGCACTCGCCCTGATCGTGATGATCGAGTGCGTGATCGCGGGCCGCGTGATTCCCGCCTTCACCATGAGCGCCACCCCTGGCCTGAAACTGCAGGTGCGCGCAATGGTGGAGCGCGCAGCGCTGGCGCTGACCGCGCTGGCCCTGGTGCTGTGGGTCTTCGCCCCCGCCACGGCAGGCTGGGGCATGGCGGCTGGCGTGGTCTTGTCGCTCGCAGCGGTGGTCCAGGCCGGACGGATGCTGCAGTGGCAGCCTGCCATCACCCGGCGCCGCCCGATCCTGTGGATCCTGCACCTTTCGTACGCGTGGATTCCCATCGGTCTGGCCCTGCTCGCCGCTGCCCGCTTAGGCGCGATCAGCAGTTCCGCCGGCGTGCATGCGCTGGCGGTGGGCGCCACCGCCGGTCTCATCATCGGAATGATCACCCGCACCGCCCGCGGGCACACCGGGCGTGCGCTGCAGGTGTCCCGCCCCGAGACGATGGCCTATGCGCTGGTGATGCTGGCGGCAGCCGTCCGCGTGGCGCTGCCACTGGCCCTGCCCACGTGGCTGCCCCTGGCCCTGGTGTTGTCTGCAGCCGGCTGGTCGGTGGCGTTTGCGATCTACCTCTACATCTACACACCCTGGCTGCTCCAGACGCGCTCGGACGGCAAGGACGGCTGAGGCGCATCTTCCTGCCGCCCACCTTTTCCCTCAACTGCTTTCTTTTTCAACCACGCAAGGACCTTTCATGACATCCACCACCGCCTCTTCCCCCACCGTGGATCTGCGCACCATTGCTCCACAACAACGCCACTCGCTGGTATTCACCACCTTCATAGCGCTGCCGCCCGGTGCGGCCATAGAACTCATCAACGACCACAACCCGCTGCCGCTGCGCGGGCAGTTCGACAGCGGCCTCTACGGCGCCTTCCAATGGACTGCGCTGGAAAGCGGCCCCGAACAATGGCGTGTCGAGATCGCCAAACCCGCGAGCAGCAAGCCCGTGCACGGCGTGGACTCCTGTTGCGGGTCCTGCGGCGGCTGAGCGGGAGCCATTGCCATGACCTTCGTGGTCACCGAAGCCTGCATCAGCTGCAAATACACGGATTGCGTCGACGTTTGCCCGGTGGACGCATTTCGCGAAGGGCCGAACTTTCTGGTGATCGACCCGAACGAGTGCATCGACTGCGCGGTCTGCGTGCCGGAATGCCCGGTTGCCGCCATCTATGCCGAAGAAGACGTGCCCGCCGACCAGCGCGACTTCACGCCGCTCAACGCCGAACTGGCCCGGCAGTGGAAGCCCATCACCCGCACCAAGCCCGCGCTGCCCGATGCCGACGCGTGGAGCAAGGTTCAGGACAAGCGCGAAGAGCTCAAACGGTAACGGTAGAAAACTTCACCCCGGCGCACGCGGCCCACGCGGCCGCTGCGCTGGGTGCGGAAGGCGAAATGAGAGGAATGGACGGAAAGAGCGATGCTGCGAGCGTTCCGCCCCGCTCACCGTTTCACCCTTTTACATGCCCAGCGACAGCATCGCGGCTTCGGACATCCTGGACCGGTCCCAGGGCGGATCGAACACAAAATCCAAATCCACATGTGTCACGCGGGGCAAGGCCAGCAGCTTCTCGTGGATCTCTTCGACCAGCAGGTCCCCCATGCCGCAGCCGGGCGCCGTCAGGGTCATTTCGATCGACACCCTGAAATCACCCGTGCCATCTATCGGCAGCACGTCGCACGCATAGACCAGGCCGAGCTCCACGATGTCCACCGGAATCTCCGGGTCGTAGCAGGTCTTGAGCGCCTGCCATACCTGCGCCCGCACACCTTCGGGCCCCTCCGCCTGCTCCAGCACCGGAGCCGTCGGCACCGGCTTGCCGATGGCGTCGGCGTCCGCACCGGCCAGGCGCATCAGCTGGCCTTCGACCAACAAGGTGAACGATGCGCCCAGCGCCTGGGTGATCTGCACCAGCGTACCCGCGGTCAGTTCGGCCGGGGTTCCATCGGGTACGCAAACCACCTCGACATCGCGGCGGACGATCACCCGTTCGCGGCGCGCGCTCATGGCGTGACCTCCAGCGCGGAGTTGTCGCTCTTGGCCTCGGCGGCCAAAGCGTGCATCAGGGCATGCCAGCCCAGCAGGGCGCACTTGATGCGGCCGGGGTAGTGGCGAACGCCCGCCAGGCTGACCAGCTTGCCCAGGGGCGCCTCTTCGGACACCATCTGGCCCGTGAGCACGGCCCGAAAGCGCGCCTGCAAGGCCTGCGCTAGCGCCACCTCCTGCCCCAGCACCGCTTCGGTCATCATCGACGCCGACGCAATGCAGATCGCGCAGCCCTGGCCATTGAAGCGGATGTCGCTCACGCGCCCGTTGTCAACCACCAGGGCCACCTGCAGGTCGTCCCCGCATTGCGGGTTCTGGCCGCGCGCCTGGTGGGTCGGCGCGGCCAGAGTGCCGAAGTGGCGCGGCGCGCGCTTGTGGTCCATCACCACGTCCTGGTAGAGGTCGAGTTCGGCGGCAGTTTCTGAAGTCATTGCAGCACCTTGAGGGCATGTGCCACGCCAGCGAGCAGGCGCTCCACCTCGGCGTGTGTGTTGTAGAGCGCGAACGATGCACGCGTGGTGGGCCCCACGCCCAGGTGTTCGAGCAACGGCTGGGCACAGTGGTGGCCGGTGCGCACGGCGATGCCGCGCTGGTCCAGCAAGGTGCCGATGTCGTGCGGGTGCACGCGGTCGGCAACGAACGAGACTATGGCCGATACGCGGCTGTGGGCGGACAGCACCGTGACGCCGGGCATCGCGGCCAGACCCGCCACCGCGTGTTCTCGCAGCGCGTTCAGGTGGGCGTCGATGCGATCACGCCCGACCCCGTCGATGAAGCCTGCCGCAGCGGCCATGCCGATCGCGCCTGCCACGTTGGGGGTGCCGCCTTCCAGCCGCGCTGGCAGTTCGGCAAAGCTGGCCTCGGTGGCGCTGACCCAGGCCACCATGTCACCACCGTAGCGCAAGGGCTCCAGGCGTTCCAGCGCAACGCGCCGGCCCACCAGCGCGCCAGTGCCCATGGGGCCGTACATCTTGTGGCCCGAGAAGGCCATGAAGTCGCAGGCCAGCGAAGACAGCTCGGGCGCAGCGTGGGCCATGGCCTGTGCTGCGTCGAGCACGGTCAGCGCGCCCGCGTCGGCGGCCAACTGGAGCAAGTCCTCGTAGGGCGGCCGCTCGCCGGTGGCATTGGCACAGGCGGTGAGCGCCAGCACGCGGGTGCGGGCGTTGAGCAGGGGGCGCAGATCCGCGGCGTGCAGCCGCCCCTGGGCATCGGGCTGCAGCACGCGTAGCACTGCCCCGGTGCGCCGCGCCACCTGCTGCCAGGGCACGAGGTTGGCATGGTGTTCCAGGCCGCTGACCACGATCTCGTCGCCTGCCTGCAACCAGGCCGGGTGCATGCCGCTGGTGGAGAGCCCATGGGCCACCATGTTCAGCGCATCGGTGGTGCCCGAGGTGAACACCAGCTCGTGGTCTGCGCCCGCTCCGACAAAGCGCTTGAGCGAGCTGCGCGCGTGCTCGAACGCATCCGTGGCGCGCTGGCTCAGCGCATGCACGCCACGGTGGATGTTGGCCCGGTCATGCTGCTCGAAGGCGCGCATCGCCTCCTGCACCGGCATGGCCATCTGGGTGGTGGCCGCGTTGTCGAGGTAAGCCAGCTCCGCACCGTAGATGCGCTGCGCGAGCACCGGGAACTGCGCACGCACAGCATCGGGCTCCAAAGGATCGATCAAAAACGCGTCACCCATGTGCGGCCTCCGGCTGGGTCATGGAGGCGGCAGGGTCGCCGCCCAGGTGCTGGGCCACCGCCTGGCGCAGCAGCGCCGTGAGGTCAAGCGAGTCGATCAACGGGGGATCACCCAACGCCCGCGCGAACAAGGCGGTGGCCATGCCTTCGATGATCAGTCCGCGCGCACTGCGTTCGTCCAGCCCCCGCTGGCGCGCATAGAACAGCGCGTCCTCCGGCAAGGCGCCCCAGGTGGCGCCGTGGGCCGCCTGCACTTGGTCATGGTGGATCTCCAGGTGCGGGCGCAGTACCAGCCGGGGCTGGCCGCTGGTGGGCACACCCGTCAGCCGCTGCCGCACCTCAGCGTCGGCGGCATGGGGAGCAATGCGGGTGTGGGCGTTGACCACCGCGCGCGCCGCGCCGCTGGCCAGCGCCAGCGTCTCGATGGTGCTGTGGGTGCGCTCGCCGGTGTGTAGCATGCGCACCTGTTGTTCCACATTGGCGGTGGCCGCCAGTAGCAGGCCCGCACTGTGGGCCTGGGCACGGTCGCCCGTCAGCTCAACCTCCTGGCGCTGCAGGTGGTAGCGGCCTCCCGTGGCGATCAGGCCCTGCTCGTAGCGCGCGCCCTGCCCCAACTCAAGCTGCAGGTGGTGGGCGACTTGGTCGGCAGCCCCGGGGCGCACGCTCCGCAGGTGCTGCAGCGTGGCGCCCGCGGCCAGGCGGATGTGGGCGTGCAGGTTCTGCACCACCGGCTGTTCGCAGGCCACCTGTTCACGGTGATGGGTTTCCACCAGCACGCAGTGCACTCCCTCCTGCACATCGATCACCAGCATCGGCGCTTCGACCGCGCTGCGTGGCTGGTGCCTCAGCTGTATCCACACCGTCTCGGCCGAACCGCGCTGGCTGGCCGGTTCCCCGCCGATGCGCAGCCGCAAACCGCGGCGGCACAACGCGCGGTGCACCCAGGCGAACGGTGCGGCATCCTGCTGGGCAGTGTCGCCCCGGCCGCCTGCATTGTCCGTGCCGGTCGGCAGGCGCAACCCGGCGAACAACTCCTGGCGCTGGGCCGGGTCGGCGGCGTCGAGCCAACGGGCGTCCACACGGCCTTGCGGCCTACCGCCCAGCAGGTGCAGCGTCCAGCCGGCGCCGATCAGCGGAGGGGCATCGCAGCTAGCCGGTGCGGCTTCGGGTGCCTCGCCCAGCCAGACGGCGACCGGGGGCGGCGGCAGGTGGCGAAACGCATCGGCGTTGCGGGGGATCCAGCCCGAGTCTTCCAATCGGTGGCGGGCGGCCAGGATGTCGGCGCGTGCGGTGTCCATGCTCAGACCTCCAGTGCGTCGGCCGCGCGCGCGAACCCGGTCCGCTCGATCTGGCGGGCCAGTTCCAGATCGCCGGTCTCGGCGATGCAGCCCTGGTCCACCCGCAGCACCGCGTCGGGCTGCAACAACTCGATCAGGTGCAGGTAGTGCGACACCACCACGAAGGCCGTGCCCTGCGCACGCAGCGACTGCACCAGGCCCACCACCGCGCGGGTGCCGTCCACGTCCATGCCGGAGTCGATCTCGTCCAGCAGCGCCAGGCGCGGGCGCAGCAGGGCGAGCTGCAGCAGTTCGTTGCGCTTGCGCTCTCCGCCCGAAAAGCCGTCGTTGACGGGGCGCGCCAGCATCGCCTCGGGCAGGCCCAGACGGGCGGCAGTGGCCCGCGCGTCGCCCAGGAAATCGAAGGCATCCAGCGGCGCTTCGCCACGCGCCTCGCGCACAGCGTTGAGGGCCGTGCGGATAAACAGGTTGTTCTTCACGCCTGGGATCTCGGGCGGCGCCTGGAACGACACAAACAGCCCGGCGCGGGCGCGCACCTCGGGGCTCATGGCCAGCAGGTCCTGGCCTGCGAAGCGGGCTTCGCCGCCAACCACGCTGTAGCGCGGATGGCCGGCCAGCGTCAGGCCCAGCGTGCTCTTGCCGCTCCCGTTGGCGCCCATGAGCACCACCAGTGCACCGGCCGGGACATCGAGCGAGATCGACTTCAACACGTGGCGGCCGCCAACGTCAACGCGCAGATCGCGCACCTGCAACAGGGGTTCGGCATGGGTCATGGTGGTTCTCTCCTGGGAAATCGGGGGGGGTGGACTCAGCCGACGGCACCTTCGAGCGAGACGGCCAGCAACGCCTTGGCTTCGAGCGCGAACTCCATGGGCAGTTCGTCCAGCACCGCCTGGCAGAAGCCGCCGACGATGAGGGCGGTGGCGTCCTGCGGATGGATGCCGCGCTGCTGGCAATAGAACAGGCGCTCTTCGGAAATGCGGGTGGTGGTGGCTTCGTGTTCCACCAGGGCGTCGTTGCGCGCGGTCTCGATGTACGGGAAGGTGTGGGCTCCGCAGTCGGGGCCGATGAGCAGCGAGTCGCACTGCGTGTGGTTGTGGGCGCCGGCCGCAGTGGGCGCCACGCGCACCAGGCCGCGGTAGCTGTTCTGCGCGTGCCCTGCGCTGATGCCCTTGGACACGATGCGGCTCTTGGTGTCGCGGCCCAGATGAATCATCTTGGTGCCGGTGTCTGCCTGTTGGAATTGGTTGCTCACGGCAATCGAATGGAACTCGCCGCGCGAATCGTCGCCGCGCAGCACCACGCTGGGGTACTTCCAGGTGATGGCCGAACCGGTCTCGATCTGCGTCCAGGCAATGTGCGAGCGCCGGCCCGCACAGAGGCCCCGCTTGGTGACGAAGTTGTAGATGCCGCCACGGCCCTGCTCGTCGCCGGGGTACCAGTTTTGCACCGTCGAATACTTGATGTGGGCGTCGTCGTGGGCGATCAGTTCAACAACCGCCGCGTGTAGCTGGTGCTGGTCGCGCTGCGGCGCCGTGCAACCTTCGAGGTAGCTCACATGGCTGCCTTCCTCCGCAATGACTAGCGTGCGCTCGAACTGGCCGGTGTTGGCCGCGTTAATGCGAAAGTACGACGACAGCTCCATCGGGCAGCGCACGCCCTTGGGGATGTAAACGAAAGAGCCGTCGGAAAACACCGCCGAATTCAGCGCCGCATAGAAGTTGTCGCCCGGGGGCACCACGGTGCCCAGGTAGCGCTCGACCAGCGCGGGGTGGTGTTGCACCGCATGCGAGAACGAGCAGAAGATCACGCCGACTTCGGCCAACTGCTCACGGAAAGTGGTGCCGACGGACACCGAGTCGAACACCGCGTCGACCGCCACCCCGGCCAGGCGTGCCCGCTCGTGCAGCGGCACGCCGAGTTTTTCGTAGGTTTCCAGCAGCTTGGGGTCCACCTCGGCCAGGCTCTTGAGGCCGTCCTTGTGCGACTTGGGCGCAGAGTAGTAGCTCAGCGCCTGAAAGTCCACCGGCTCGATCCGAAGCTGGCCCCATTGCGGATGCGCCATGGAATGCCAGTGCTCCAGCGCTGCGAGACGCCATTGCTGCAGGAAATCCGGCTCCCGCTTGCGGCGCGAGATGGCACGCACCGTGTCAGCGTCCAGCCCCGGCGGCAGCGAATCGCTTTCCACATCGGTCGTGAACCCGTGTCGGTAGGACTGCTGCAACGCCCTGGTCAGCGGCGGTGCTTGTTCAACGACTGTCATGGCGGGGCTCCTTCGGCGATGGGTTGAGACTTCGATACGCGACTGACACTATTTAGGCTATTGAGCCTTAAAGATTCATATTGTATGCCTCTTTAATTCATTAAATAGGATTGGATACCCTGTGGCGGAAGGGGGAAGAGTGATTTGACGGTCAGCAGGCCAGATCCGCCAGGCAACCTACGATGCACTCGCATGGATCCAATTTCAGCAAAGCCTCGGTGGGTCAGGTTTGCGTGGAAATCAATAGCCCGTCAATGCCCGGTTCCGCCTCCATTTCTAAAGTCCAGTTCTCGCAGCAGCTTCGCTGCTTCCGCCTCCAGCCGGGTAGCGGGGCGCGCCCGCGGTATCGCGAGTACCAGCTGATTGCGGATTGCGGGGGGAGCGATAGGCACAGCCTGGATCTCGTCGGGCCGACGACTTAGAAGCAGCGAACTGTCGGGCAGGAGTAAGCGGCCAGCCATGGCATCTTGAAACAATGGCGTACTCGTAGGAGCCTCGTGTCCACCTCAACTCTAGGTGGACACGTGAACACTACTCCTGAACAAAGCGGCGAAGGTCGTCGGCGCCGAC